>WGAO01000076.1 GCA_015489065.1 Thermotogaceae bacterium
AAAAAATCTATTGCATCTGATAACACTTCTTCTGGGCTTGCCATATCTCACACCTCACAGCTTTTAACATTGGAAGATCTCCTATCTCTCACAAGACATTCTTTTTTACCTCAACCAATTATTTACACATCAACATTTAACGCATGCAAAAAGCTCATTCACTGCTTTTACAAAAATGCAAATATCACTAGATCAACTTAGATTAATTTAAGAAATACTTATGAATTTTAAAGCAAGCAAAAGTGTTTTTTCTAGTGCTAACATTATAGAAAATGAAGGCCGGGAATCTATTACTGCAAGGTTGCTAATCGGTAACCAATTTGTGACTAAAATTGTTATCAAGGATAACTCTTAATATCATGTTACTTTTAAAAGCAACTTTCAGATCAACTGATCACAAAATTGTCAGTATTTCATCTAAGCTCTTTCTCTCGTACTTTGGCTTAGAATCGTCTGGGTATCCGATAGGAAGGATAACCTCAAGTCTATATTCCTTCGGAAGGCCCATGTAGTCAGAGATATCCTTGAAATTCGTCGGCGTGTATGTCACCGTTCCAAGACCTCTCTCTTCAAGAGCCAGAAGGAGATATCCTATGGACAACCACACAGATTCTCTGGAGAATGGAGATTTCGTATGAGAGTAAACAAACAAAAGGAAGGGAGCTTCCGATAAGAATGGCTTCTTCCAGCTGAATCCCATTTTTTTAAGCCATTCTCGAAGCTCTCCTTTCGATTTCTCGTAGAATTCCCTTTCTCCTTTCTCACATATTTCTCTTATCTTTTCTTTGTCTTCTTTCTTTGATACGAGAATAAAGCGCCAAGGTTGATCGTTCTTACCAGATGGAGCTTCTTTAGCAACATTTATTGCATACTTTATATCTTCTATATCGGGGACTTCCTTTTTGAATTTTCTGACTGTCTTTCTCTTTTTTGCAAGGTCAAGCAAATTCACATTATCACTCCAAGCTTCTTTCAAGGCGCTTTTTTATCTCTTCAAATCCCAGTATGTAAATCATCACGTCAAGCTCGACTCCCTCTTCCTTCCCGCTGAGAGCCTTTCTGAGCTTGTGGAAAAAGTCCTTTCCTCTCACTTTGTACTTTTTCATAGGAGCGGAAAAAGCTTTTATGATAGATTTTCTGTTCCAATCAATATCTTCTAAATTCTTGAGAATTTCCCTGAGCGCTTTCTTTTCGTTTTCTTCAAAATCCACTTTAACTTCTGGATCTCTGAAAAAATAATCCACGAGTTCCGGGAGTTCTGAAAGCTCTTTCAACCTGTCTTTAACCGCCTCTAAAATATCGATGAGTCTGGGATGATTTGGATCAAATCCAGCTCTTTTCAAGAATGGTTTTGAAAGCTCTGCCAGTCGATCTGCCGGGATCTTCTTTATATAAACCGAATTCATCCATCTCAGCTTTTCAAAATCGAATATCGCAGGATTTTTTCCAAGTCTGTCAAGAGAAAAATTTGTTATCATCTCATCGATATCCATTATTTCTTTTCCCTCTGGATGTGACCACCCAAGAAGTACGAGGTAGTTTACAAGAGCTTCTGAAAGAATTCCCCTGTCCCGCATTTCCTCTACAGAAGTCGCTCCATGCCTTTTGCTGAGTTTCTTTCCATCAGGCCCCAGTATCATTGAAACATGGGCAAATCTTGGCGACTTTTTTTCGAGAGCTTCGTAAAGAGCCAGTTGCCTCAGGGTGTTTGAAAGGTGGTCATCTCCTCTGACAACATGTGTTATTCTCATATCGGCGTCGTCCACAACAACTGCAAAGTTGTAAGTTGGCATACCATTTGATCTCATTATCGCAAAATCACCTATAGTTCCTTTTTTAAAAATGATTTCTCCTCTGACGATATCTTCAAAAGAATAATCCTTACTCGGCATTTTAAAGAACACCGCTGGAAAAAGCCCCTTATCCTCGTACTCCTTTCTTCTCGATGGAGTATCGTATTCTTTGAACATCTCTTCACTGTAATGTGGGGGTTTTCCTTCAGAGAGAAGCTTCTCTCTTATCCTTTCGATCTCCTCTGGATATGCATAAACATAGTAAGCCTTTCCAGATTTGACGAGATTTTCCGCTACGCTTCTGTAAAGATCTAACCTCTCGCTTTGGCGGTAAAATTCATCCCAATCAAGCCCCAGCCATTTTATAGCTTTTTTCAACCTCTCCTCGTATTCTTTTTTTGACCTCTCTAGATCCGTGTCCTCTATCCTCAGTATGAATTTTCCCTTCTCTTTTCTAGCAAAAAGCCAGTTGAAGAGAGCCGTTCTCGCCCCGCCAACATGGAGATATCCCGTAGGGCTTGGTGCAAACCTAACTCTTACCATGCTATTCCCTCCATCTCCCAAGCCGCGAAATCAAATGGAAACCTCACGGGTTTTTTCTCAAGGTATGATTTGTATATAGCCAAAACTATATCAACCGCTTTTCTTCCTTCCTCTCCCGGAATTGCAGGATCTCTTCCAGTGTCAATCGACTCGTAGAAATCTCTGTACAGAGGCACATGACCGTGTCCATAAACGGTATCCGGATCGGGGAGATTCATCATCGGATGTGAGTCTTCATTTTCAAATCTCCAGACCTCTATCCTGTTTACAGCCAAACCTCCTATTTTCACAGTTCCCTTCTCTCCAAATATGCTAAGCGTTTCCTCCAGATTTCTCGGGTATACAACACTCGTACCTTCTATTATTCCCACCGCGCCGCTCTTAAACTTAACTATTGCGGCTCCAAAATCTTCGGCTTCTATATATGGGTGGTTAAAATTCTCGACAAATCCCACGACCTCCTCTACATCCCCACCAAGCATCCACTGAAGAAGATCTATATTGTGTGTGGATTGATTCATAAGGACTCCACCATCGCTTCTCCACTTCCCCCTCCAATCTGCCTGCTTGTAATAATCCTCGTTTCTGTTCCATCTGATAGATGCCACTCCGTAAAATATCCGCCCGAACGATCCATCCTCCACCTTTTTTCTAAGTTCGACTATAGGCGGATTAAATCTGTTCTGAAATGACACCGCAAGTTTCAAATTTTTTCTCTTGGCGAGGTCTATCATCTGGTCCATATGCTTCGTAGAGAGCGCCATAGGCTTCTCAACAAGGACATGCTTTCCATTGTCTAGAGCCCCTATAGTAAGGTCGTAATGTGTCCCGCTACTAGTCGCTATAGCTACCGCGTCTATATCATCTCTTTTGAAAAAATAGTCCGCAGATGTTGATATCTCCGGCTTTTTGCCAAGAACTTCAGCGTATTTTCTAGAAAGAGCCATTGCCTTATCTTCAATCAAATCACAAACTCCTACAAGCTCTATTACATCTGAATTTTTCAGAAGCGCTTCAAGGTGTTTCTTGCTAGCTATTCTTCCCGCTCCTATCAGTGCCAATCTCAGCTTTTCCACTTCTGTTTCCCTCCCTCATCTTGCTGTACAATCGATAGTAGAATCCCTTCTTTCTGAGGAGCTCAAAATGATTCCCCTCTTCCACGATTTTTCCCTCATGAAGGACATATATCTTCCTGGCGTTTCTCACCGTTGAAAGTCTATGAGCTATGGCTATTACGGTTCTCTCTTTTGATAACTCCTCTACAGTTTCCTGTATCAGAGCTTCCGTTGCGGTATCTATGCTCGCCGTAGCCTCGTCTAGTATGAGAATTTTCGCGTCAAAAAGCACTGCTCTTGCCAAAGATATAAGTTGCCTTTCACCAAGAGATAGATTACCACCTCTCTCGGTGAGATATGTATTTACACCGTTTGGAAATTTTTCAAAGATTCTCAGCGCCTTGATTTTCTTCAGAGCTTTTATTACCTTCCCTTCCGGGATACTCTTGTCAAACAATCTTATATTATCGAGTATCGTTCCTTCGAATATTATAACTTCTTGCGGAACTACCGAGATTTGCTTTCTCAAAGCTTTTAGATCGTATTCTCTTATCTCTACATCATCTATCCTTATCTCACCTTTCTGCGGGCGATAAGTGAGATTCAAGAGCGAGAGCATTGAAGTCTTGCCAGCACCAGTCTCCCCAACTATGGCGTTCAACCCTCCCGGCTCGAACTTGGCGTTTACACCCCTCAAGACCCAATTCTCCCACTCATAAGCTAGCCAAACATCTTTAAATTCGACGACACCCTTCTTTATCTCCTTCACACCTCCTTCTCTGAGCTCTTCTCTTTCGTTTTTAAGTATTTTCTCGATTTTCTCTGCAGATGCGAGTGAGCTTTGTGCTATATCGAATTTCTCGGCAAAATCTCTTATCGGATTGAAGAACATGTCGAGGTACGAAGCAAAAGCATAGAGTGTCCCTATTCCTATCAATCCATTCTTAACCATTCCCGATCCGAACCACACTATTATCGCTATGCCGAGAGAATAGAGAAGATCCATGGAAGGCCTGAATATCCCAAATAGCGTTATCTGCTTCATGACATTCCTATAGTATTCTTCGGTTATATCTCTGAACTCTCTTCTTTTTACATCTCTAACCTCAAACGCTTGAATTACCGTCATACCAGCTATATGCTCTGCAAGAAAAGCGTTTATCTTTGCAATGTTCGTTCTTATCGTGTTGTATATCTGTCTTGCATACCTTCTGAATACAACTGTAACGACAACCACCAAAAGCATTATGGGAGAGAGTGTACCCAAGAGATACATGGAAAGTTTTACAAGCATGAAGAATATTCCAGCAATTAGAAATACATCTTTCACAAGAGATGTAAACACCGTCACGAAAAATTCCATCAAATTCTGTGTATCATTCGTTATCCTGGTCGTTACTACTCCAGAGTGCGTTTTGTCAAAATAGCTCATAGGAAGATGAAGGACATGGTCAAATATGTCTCTCCTGAGATCGTATATTATCTTTGCTCCTGTGTAAGAGGATATGTAAAGTGTTAAGAAATTCAAAGCAAAAGAAGAGACCACAACTCCTAGAAATAAAAGAGATTCTTTCGCAACTCCAGCTATTCTCTGCGTTGCATCTAAAGAAGTATTGAGTATGTATGAATCTATCGCTTTTTTGGTTATGAAAGGCGGAAGAACATCCACTCCCGCTGATATTATCACCAGTGCCACTGTCAACACCACAAAAAGAGAATACCTCTTCATGTAAGCTAAGAGCCACTTTTTCACGGAACCACCCCAAGATGTGATGTGTCGTTCAGAGAGTATATTCTCCACCATCCATCTTTGATAAGTGCGGTTGTTACTGATGCGTTATGAACTACAAATTCTCTGAAGCTTTCAAGAGGCATCTTCATCACATAACAAACAGCTGCCCTGACTACTATAGCGTGCGTCACCACTACAATCTCTTCTCCTCCCAGCTCGTATATTCTCTCAAGAGCTCTTTTCGTTCTTTCATAGACGCTTCTCACACTCTCTACACCCTCTATCTCCGCATCTGGATTTGTGGCCCACTCTTTGTATTCTTTTTTAAACTCTTTTTTCACTTTGTCTGCAGGGAGTCCTTCCCAAAGGGACAGATCAGACTCTATCAAATCTTCAACTACCTCTACTTCCAAACCGTGTACCTTTGCGATCTCTTCAGCCGTCTGACGCGCTCTTTTTAAGGGGCTCGAATAGATCCTATCTACAGGAATGGATGCAAATCTAAGCGCCAGTGCTTGTGCTTGGCGAATTCCAATTTCATCCAGGGGAAGATCTATCCTACCTTGCCATCTCCTCATTGTGTTATATTTTGTGCTTGCGTGTCTGATGATGTGAATTTTCACTTCTATCCCTCCGAAAAGCCAATATCACATAAAATGTCAGTGCTCCGGCAAAACTCGCGTAAAAATCATAAATGCTCGCATATCTCGATTTAACCAATCCCTGAAGAAACTCTGTAGTCGCCGCCAAGGAGGAAGATATCACAAAAGACCATTTAGAGAAACTGGGAAAGATCAGAAGCGTTATGATTCCGTAAAAGAAAAAATGAGCTATCTTATCCTTGCCTCTGTCAAGACTAAAACCAGGCGCAAGGCTAACATAAACAGAGATCAGAATTACAAGCCCAAGAATTATCCAGCGAAGTCTTCTCATAACACATCTTCCCACCCAAGATACGGAACAGCGTTCAGAGATAAATCAGCTATTTTTCCTTTTTCAACGAGATCAAAAGCAGCCCTGGCGATCATAAGAGCGTTGTCTGTAGCATATTTCACCGGTGGAAAGAAAACTTCGTAACCAAGCTCCAAAGCTTTTTCACTCATCTCTTTTCTCAGCATACTGTTTGCAGATACTCCACCAACCACTATGATCTTCCTAACACCGCTGTCCCTCGCAGCTCTGAAGACCTTTTTCACCAAAACATCAACAACTGACCTTTGAAAAGAAGCTGCTACATCTTCAACTCTAGCACCTGGATTCTTTCGTAAAAAATACAGAACAGCTGTTTTCAAACCTGAAAATGAGAAATCGTAATCTTTATCATTTATCTTAGGCCTTGGAAACTGATGATAATTCGGATCACCATTTCTAGCAATTCTATCTATCTCCGGACCTCCTGGATATCCAAGGCCCAAAATTCTTGCAACTTTGTCAAAAGCCTCACCTGCTGCATCATCAAGCGTTTTCCCGAGAACCATGAATGATTTTTCCTTTACCAGAACGATTTCCGTATGGCCACCAGATGCTAAAAGAACCACAAAGGGAGGCTTTAAATTCGGATAAGCCAGATAAATTGAGCTTATGTGTCCATGAAGATGATTCACACCAACTATTGGAATATCGAGCGACAAGGAAATTCCCTTTGCTGCAGACACCCCGACAAGAAGCGCCCCAACGAGTCCTGGTCCATAGGTCACTGCTACATAATCTAGGCTTTCTGGATTTACTTTATCAAAAGTCTCAGAGAGTAGATATTTCATGTTCTCGAAATGATGTCTGGCGGCAACTTCTGGAACAACCCCTCCGAATTTCTTATGAACATCTATTTGAGAAGCTACCAAATTCACCAAAACATTCGTTTTGTTTTCCAAAACAGCCACAGCGGTTTCATCACACGAAGTCTCAATTGCCAATATTCTCAATCTATCTCCTCCAAATTTACTTTTCAAACACTTTTCCTATCTTCTTAGAAATCACCGAAATCGTTTTCACAAATTTCGATTCTCTCATGATTATAAGAGTCTTGAGAAGGATTTTCTTCTCTTCTCCATAAATGAGAATACTGAAGAGAACAAATATACTTATTGCTAACAGTATAACCCAGTAATTTATTACCACGAATGAGTATGTATACAACCACAAGAAAGCTCCCAGTCTGTCTATAATATTAAAGTCAGGGGATTCCACCTTCACGAGTTCGTAGTTAATCCCCTTATTTGAGATGTGAACCTTTATATAGTGATAAAAATAGTGATTTGGATCCAATCCAACGAGTTCCGCACCAGCACCGCCTGTTATTACATAAGGAACTCCATTCCATTTCCCTTCAAAATAGCCGTGAATGTGTCCGCAGAAAATCATTGTAACATTTCCTTCCCTTAACACGGAGAGAAGCTCTTTTGCATTTTTAACATCTTTCATGGAATGACCGGGTTGCCTTTTGGATCTCGGATCGAATATCGGGACGTGAAAGAAAACGAATCTGTATTTGTAAAATTTCGCTTTTTGGAGCTCGCTTTCTAGCCATTTCATTTGGTACGGGTCTACGCTCCTTTCATTTGAGTTGTCGAGCATTATGAAATACGCCGGTCCTACATGAAAAGAGTAGTAGAGTGGTCCAAAGATATGCAGATAGTTTTCAACCCCATGGTCTGCAACGTCGTGATTTCCTGGGACGGTTAAAATGGGTTTCTTCAACTTCTTAATTTGGTGGACAAGAAAATTGTATTTTATCGGACTCCCGTCAAAGACCATATCTCCTGTGTTAACAACGAAATTAACTTCATGATCCCTGTTTATTTTCTCTATAATTTTCCCAAAAGTGGAGATGGAATTTTTATTATCACCAAGAACGACGAAAGTGAAATCGTTTCTCTTAGGAATAGACAAAAGAGATTTGTATATGATATTCTCAGCTGGTTCTTTTGTAAACAGAAAAGCAACTTTTATTCCAGTTACGAATACGAATATTAGGACAATCACGATTAATATTTTTCTCATTTGCTTTTCCCTCCTTACTTTCAAACGTAATGAATATACTACCGCTATCTTTAAAAGCCAACAATTTGGTTTTGCTCTTTTCGTGTATTCTTTGCTTACAAATTGGTGGAAATCGAAAAAGATAAGTTGTATAATACCCTTGCCCCAGTGCTCGGATCGTGGTATAGCCCCGAATCTGGGCTCTGGGAGAAGATCCTAGGAGGTGTTCAAATTGGGCCTTGACCCGGAAAAAAAGGCCGAGATAATCAAAGAGTACAGGATAACTGACAAAGACACTGGCTCTGTGGAAGTTCAAGTGGCGCTGTTAACAGCGAGAATAAGACATCTCACGGAGCATCTCAAGAAGCATCCAAAGGATTACCACTCCAGAAGAGGACTTATGAAGATGGTCGGTAGAAGAAGAAAGCTCCTCAAGTACCTGAGAAAGAAAAAGCCAGAAGCCTACAAGGAATTGATAGAAAAGCTAGGACTTAGAAAATGAGGGGGAGCGGGCTGGTTGTGCCCGCTCTCGATTTGAATAAGGAAAGGGGTGATCTTATTGCGAACTTGGGAAACAGAACTATACGGTAGAAAGATAGTAGTAGAACATGGGAAGATGGCAAAGCAAGCTCACGGATCTGTCCTTCTCAGGATGGGAGAGTCCGCTGTATTAGCGACAGCCACGATGTCTGAAAACGCCGTTCAGGGCATAGATTTCGTTCCACTTACTGTGGAATTTCAGGAAAAATTCTACGCTGCTGGAAAGATACCTGGAGGATTCATAAAGAGAGAAGGAAGACCCTCTGAAAGCGCCATACTCTCAGCACGATTAATTGACAGACCCATAAGACCTCTCTTCCCAAAGAAATTCAGAAACGAAGTTCAGGTCATAGTGATGGTTCTATCAGCAGATCCGGAGAATCCACCTGATGTTATGGGAATAACAGCAGCCTCTTTGGCTCTCAATGTATCGAAAATACCCTTTGAAGATGTAGTTGCCGGTGTGAGGATAGGCTATATCGATGGCGAGTTCATAGTATTTCCAAGCGAAGAGCAGCTTGAAAAGAGCAGACTTGATATAGTTGTTGCTGGAACAAAAGACGCCATAACAATGGTTGAAGGTGAGGCCAGAGAGATCAGCGAAGAAGAAATGATCAAAGCTTTGATGATCGCTCATGACGCAATAAAAGAGATAGTAAAGTTCGAGGAAAAGATAATATCAGAATTGAGCGTTGAAAAGTACCAGCCGGAGTATCCAGAACCACCAGAAGGGATGGTGGAGAAATTCTTGGAAATGGTAGACAGGGAAGAGCTTGAAAAGAGAATGCTTGTTAAAGAAAAGCGCGCGAGGAGCGAAGCTTTAAAAGAATATAGAAACTCTTTAATTGAAAAATTCTTTGAAGAAGTTTGGAAGCTCGAAGAAGGAGAATCACAAGACGATTATGCGGAATTCTTAAAAGAAGCGTATGACGATCTCGTAAAGCACGCAATGAGAAGGATGATAGTTGAGAAAAATCTTAGAATGGATGGCAGAAAACCGACGGATATAAGACCAATTACCTGTGAGGTTGGTCTTCTCCCAAGGACTCACGGATCCGCTCTTTTCACAAGGGGAGAAACTCAAAGCTTAGGAATAGTCACATTGGGAGCTCCAATGGACGAACAAATAGTCGACACAATACTGGAAGAAGGAACGAAGAGATTCATGCTACATTACAACTTTCCGCCTTTCTCAACTGGAGAAGTCAAGCCGATGCGCGGTCCGAGCAGAAGAGAAATTGGACACGGCCATCTCGCAGAGAGAGCTTTAAAGTCAGTTATTCCACCTGAGGATGATTTTCCATACACAATAAGAGTGGTCTCTGAGATATTGGAGTCAAATGGATCGAGCTCTATGGCAACGGTGTGCTCTGGATCAATGGCTTTGATGGACGCAGGTGTACCGATAAAAAAACACGTTGCCGGAGTTGCTATGGGATTGATTGTTGAACCTGACAGAACGGTTATTCTGACGGATATATTAGGAAACGAAGATCACTACGGAGATATGGACTTCAAAGTTGCCGGAACGAGAGACGGTATAACGGCGTTTCAAATGGATTGTAAGGTGTCTGGCGTGAGTGAAAATCTCTTAAAAGAAGCACTTGAGCAAGCAAGACAGGCAAGAATGTTTATACTGGATAAGCTGTATGAAACTATTCCAAATCCACGACCAACGGTTTCAAAGTACGCTCCTGTGATAAAGATGACCCAGATCGATCCAGAAAAGGTTGGAGAGATAATTGGACCAGGTGGAAAGGTTATTAAAAAGATCAGCAAAGATTACGATGTAGAAGTTTCAATAGACGATGAAACTGGAAAGGTAAAAGTTATCGGGAATGATGAGAAAAAAGTTGACAAGGCTATCGAAGTTATACAATCGATAGTGAAGGACATAGAGGTTGGAACGATAATAATCGGCAAGGTAACAAGAATAGAGCCATATGGCATATTCCTCGAAATTCCACCGGGGAAAATCGGATTGATGCACGCAAGCAAGATGGGATCAGATGCCAAAGAATTCATGAAAAATATCAAAATAGGTGATGAGATAGAAGTAGAGGTTATAAATGTCGATGAACTCGGAAGACTCCAGTTTAAAAGACCAGGTATAAAAATAGTCGATCAGAAAAAACCTCAGAGAAGACCCTCAAGGAACAATCAGAGACACAGTGATAACAGGAGGAGAGGTAGAAGTGAAGAGAACAGAGGTACATGATCTTTCAATATACGCGGAAGAACTCCCGTATGTTGAGACAGCTTCTCTTGCCTTTTTGGTGAGAATAGGATCGGCACATGAAGGAGATTCCCAAGCGGGGATCTCCCATTTTTTAGAGCATGTATCTTTCAGAGGCACAAAGAATTTCACTATGAAGGAGCTAAAATACAGTGTTGAAAGCGTTGGAGGAACTCTAAATGCTTTTACCACACCGAGATCAACCGTATACTATGCAAAAATTCCATCATTTCAGCTAAGGGAAACTCTTAAAGTTTTAAGCGAGGTTGTTTTCTATCCACTCATCAGGGAGAAAGATGTCGAGATAGAAAAGAGAATAATCCTAGAAGAGATAAAAATGACCCTTGAAAATCCAGAAGATAAACTTTACAGATCAGCACTGCAAAGCGTTTGGAAAGGGCCATACGGAAGAGATACTCTCGGATCCGAAGAAACTGTAAAAAAGATCACAGCTGACGACATAAGGAAATATCACGACGAAAAATATGTTGCGAATAGAATAAAGCTAGTAGCTACCGGAAATTTGGAAGATTTTGATGACATCGTCAAAGAAATAGATATACCACAAAGCTTGAACAATGTCGAAGATCCAGAAGAACCTACATTCAAACACAACGATGATGTAAAGCTAGATATCATGAAAGATATAAACCATGTTCATGTTCTTCTCATCAAAGAAGGATTGGGAAAAATGAGCGCGGATTACGAAAAGATGATGGTCCTCGACACGATATTGGGAAGCGGGATGAGCTCTTATCTGTTTGAGATGATAAGAGAAAGGCTTGGTACGGTCTACGAGATATACTCATTTGCCTATTCTCTCAAAAGTGTCGGAATATACGGGATATACTTCTCAACATCGCCGGAGAATGTTCAGAAAACGCTCGAAGAAATCAAGAGCTCCTTGACGAGATTTGACGCTTCAAAATACCATGAATATGGTACAAAAAGAAGGCTGGGAAAATTCAAAATGTCAATGGAATCGCCCTCTGGAGTTCTCAACTACATGGTGGATAAACTCGTGTATCTAGACGATGTAATTCATCCAAAAGAATATGAAAAGCTCATAACTAGTATATCCCCATCTGAGCTCAGGAATTTCTCTGAAAAGTTCTTGAGTGGAGACTGGTCGGTATTTGCAGTGGCACCAGAAGGGTTTAAATGGAATGTATCGAAAATCAAGATTTGAGATTTTCCAAAAAACTCTCAAGTTTTCTCAAGGCTCTCTCACTGAGAGCCTTTCTTCTTTCCAGTTTGTCTCTTATTCTCTTTTCAAGCGGCTTGAGAATTCCAAAGTTTGCGTACATAGGCCTTAAATCTCCCTCTACATCTTCAGTTATATAATGAGTGAGTGCTCCTATCATCGTCTCCCTTGGGAATCTGACGGGATCTCTTCCTCTAAGAATTCTGTCTATGTTGAAAGCCACATAGAGTCCAGACATGGCAGACTCGACATAGCCTTCAACACCAGTTATCTGACCGGCGAAAAAGATTCCGTCTTTCAGCCTCATGAAAACATCTAGGATTTTCGGGGAATTTATGTATATGTTTCTATGCATAACGCCGTATCTCACTATTTCAGCATTTCTCAGACATGGGATTTTCTTCAAAACCCTCTCTTGCTCTCCCCATCTGAGTCTTGTTTGAAATCCCACAATGTTATAAAGGGTTCCATCTTTATTGTCTCTTCTGAGCTGAACAACTGCAAAAGGTCTTCTGCCCGTCCTTGGATCAACTAATCCAACAGGTCTGAGAGGACCAAATAGAAGGGCGTTTTCTCCACCCTTGGCAATCTCTTCTATCGGCATACACCTCTCAAAAAGATGCTTTCTATCGAAATCTTCTACTGGTATCGTTTCAGCACTCACGAGTTCTCTCCAGAATTCTTTGTACTCCTCTTCTGTCATCGGACAATTTATGTAATCGCCACTCTCTTCATACCTGTTTCCAAAGAATGCTTTATCCATGTCTATAGACTCCCTGGTAACTATGGGTGCGACGGCGTCAAAAAAATAAAAGTCTTCTCCACCTGTCATAGCTCTTATGCTCTTGGCAAGAGATTCCGATGTTGCAGGTCCGGTGGCAATCACCCAGATTTCACCGCTTTTTGGAGACACTTCTTTTATCTCTTCTCTGATTATCCTCACTCCGGAACTCTCAACGGTCCTTGTCACACATAGCGAGAACATCTCTCTATCAACGGCAAGAGCTTTTCCGGCAGGAATTCTAGATTTTTCCGCACAATCGAGTATTACAGATCCGATCATCCTCATTTCGGCTTTTAAAAGTCCTTCCGCGTTTGTTAAAGATTCGGATTTCAGCGAATTGCTGCATACAAGCTCAGCCAAAAGAGCGGTCCTGTGAACTTCCGTCATCTTCACAGGACGCATCTCATGCAAAACAACATCATGCCCTTTAGAGGACAAATAGTAAGCGGCTTCCGATCCGGCAAGTCCTCCACCAACGATGTGTACTATCATTTTTCCTTTTTGGGGATTCTGTAATTTTTCTTTAGATAGAGGAGATTTCCAGGGCCTTCGATCTCTTTCCAGTACATCTCGTCGAAGATCTTCTGAATTATGTAAACCCCAAGTCCACCCTCTCTTATATCCTCAAGAGGTCTAGGCTTAACTTTGCTTGGATCAACTTTGGGACCGAAATCTCTGAGAAGAACTTCCAGACTGCTCCCATCCCAAACCATGGTAAAGATTATTATCTTGCTTTCATCATATTCGTAGGTATGCTCTATAACATTCGCTACCGCTTCGTCTACAGCTAATTCGGTATCGAATATATCTTGCTCAAAAACTCCTCTGAGAAGCAGGAAATTTCTCACGAGGGCTCTGACTATCCTGACATTTTCTTTCTTGGCATGAAAGTGAAGTGTCATTGTTTCCTTCATTTATTCAATCCCTCCTAAAAATCAAACAAGCTTCTCTCGCAATTCTAACATTTATTAGCTCACTTTGGAAAATTTTTAGAGCTTTTATAAGTCCATCTATTTCGGAGAGGTCTGGTATTTCGCAATCGCATTCCAGCGTTCTGATCGTATCGTAATAAACCACTCCATTCAAGTCTGCATGTCTCAAAACAGCGTAAGCTCTTCTGAGATTCTCCAGGATATCTTCACCTTGAACTACCACATAAGTTCCCTCGATTTCTGGTTTGTATCTCGACAAGTAGATATCTTCATTTCCGGTGTTCAGTGCTAATTTCGCATGCTTTGAAAGCCTCAATCTGAGAGAGAATCTCCCATCACCCGGAGCTAAAATTAAATAATGCGGGCCACTAATATCGATCTTCTTCGAGATCTCCAAAAGCCAATCCGGATATGGATTTATCTTCCATAGTTTTTCAAAAAGGAGTGCCTTCGCTTCCAATGGGTTCAGTTCTTTTCTCGTTCCAACAACCACTCCATCTATTAATCGAAAGACAATATCCCCTATCTGATATTCCACTCTAGAATTTTTCACGACATTCAGAACATCTAAAATTTCTCCTTCATCCACGCTTGAATCATTGTAAAGAACCCTTCCAAGAGCGTAAATTATCAATCTTCATCCCTCCGGATATATTTTACACTCTGGTATCTATATCTTCTAAACTTGCGAACCTTTAGATGCTACAATTTCTCAGGAGGTGTTGAGCTTGAAGTATGTGATAGTCACGGGAGGGGTTCTCAGCGGTATAGGTAAAGGAATACTCTCAGCATCTACTGCGAGAATCCTCAAAGAGGCTGGATTGGATGTCAGCGTCTTGAAGATAGACCCATATCTCAATGTCGATGCAGGTACGATGAATCCAAATCAGCATGGAGAAGTTTTCGTTACAGACGATGGATACGAAGCCGATCTAGATTTGGGGCATTATGAGAGATTTCTCGGTGTGAATATGAGCATGAAAAACAACATAACGGCAGGTCAAATATATCTATCGGTTATAGAGAAAGAGAGAGAAGGAAAGTACCTCGGATCTACCGTTCAGATGGTTCCACATGTTACCGAAGAGATAAAAGAAAGAATAAAATCACTCAAAGGTGAAGTTTTAGTCGCAGAAATAGGTGGTACGGTTGGAGATATAGAAGGTCAGATATTTCTTGAGGCTATAAGAGAACTAGCCCTTGAGAAAGGTAGAGAAGAATTTTTCTTCATCCATGTGACATATGTCCCATACCTCAAGACAACTAACGAATTCAAAACAAAGCCAACTCAGCAGTCTATACAGCTATTGATGAGATCGGGTATATCTCCGGATATGATAGTTGTCAGGAGCGAGAATGAAATGAACTCGCACTCCTTGAAAAAGGTTGCACTATTTGGCGGCGTCAAGGAAAGCGATGTTGTGAATCTCCCGGACACTAAGAATGTCTACGAAATTCCTGAAATACTTCATTCCTTAAAAATACATGAAAGAATAGCGGAAAAACTCAATCTTAAAATTAGGGATAATTTCAAGTGGGAATATCCAAAATTCTTCAAAAAAAAGAGAATCGCACTTATAGGAAAATACCTCGGAACAGATGACGCTTACAAAAGTATAATCGAATCGATATTTCTTCTTGGAGTTGAAAAACCAGAAATTGTTGATTCTATGATACTGGAAGATATCTCAGAGTCTGAGATGAAATCTATCCTATCGGAATACGAAGGCTTAATAATAGCTCCGGGGTTTGGAAAACGAGGGATAGAGGGAAAAATAAACGCTGTAAAGTACGCAAGAGAGAACAATATACCGGTCCTTGGAATATGCCTTGGTATGCAGATGATGGTCATCGAATTTGCGAGAAATGTTATGGGATATAATGGGGCAAATTCTACAGAGTTCGACCCCAATACAAAATACCCGGTGATAGACATGATGGAAGAGCAAAAAAAGATCCTCAAACTGGGCGGAACAATGAGGCTTGGGAGTCAAGATATGGAAATAATAGAAGGGACAAAGCTGTTTGAAATTTACAAAAGGAAATACGCAAGCGAGAGACATCGACATAGATACGAGGTGAATATACAAGAATTTCCGGAGATGTTCAAAAATCCCGGAGAGCCTGGTTATAAACTAGTTGTTTCGGCGAAATCGAAGTTCGTCGAAGCGATAGAGATAGATTCACATCCGTTCTTTGTAGGAGTCCAGTTTCATCCAGAGTACAAAAGCAAAGTTGGTGATGTTCACCCGATATTTAAGGCGTTTTTAGAGGTGATAGATAAATGATAGATCTTCATGTGCACTCCGAGTTCTCGGTGGATTCACAATCAGAATTAGAGCAAATAGCTAAAGTTGCAAAGTCCAAAGGATTGAAATATGTTGGTATAAACGATCATTACGAGATGAGGTTCGGAAAATTGAAATACGGCTTTGACACGAAAGAATTTCTAAAAGCTATAGACTCCACCAATTCCGATGTAACTCTCCTGAAGGGTGTGGAATGGGGTTGGGATTGCGAAGGTGATGTTCCGAATTTCGATGGATTTGACTACATCAGCCTATCAGTTCACAGATGCGACAAACCTATAAACAACATAGAAGAATGCTACAGAGATATACTGGAAAGAATGCTACAATGTGTTGAGGAAGCAGACTTCGATGTCTTAGATCATTTTGATTTCGTTAGGAGGTATATGCCAAACACCCCACCGATACCAAATCATCTGAGAAGTATAGTGATGGACATATTAAGGGTAATATCAGATAAAGGGCGCGCTGTGGAATTAAACACAGAGGGATTTTCCATATTTGGAGAACCACATCCACCAATTTGGATTTTGAAGGAGATCTTCAAGATGAGGATACCGATAACTATCGGATCCGATGCCCACAATCTGGAAGATATTGGCAGGGATGTTGACAAAGCTTTGAATCTAATCAGAGATTTGGGATTTAAAGAAGTGGTGATATTCAACATGAGAAGGATGGAGGCGATTGAGATTTGATATATCTCGGAACGAGTGGTTATTCATTCAATGACTGGATCGGGACGGTTTATCCAGAGAACATAAAGAAATCCCAAATGCTTACATACTACTGGTCGCGTTTTGGTTTCAACACCGTGGAGCTTAACTTCACATACTACACCGTGCCATCTTATAGAACAATGATCTCGATACTGAGAAAAACACCAAATGATTTCACTTTCTCTGTGAAGTTGCCCGGCCATGTAACGCATCAAGCGTGGAAAGACGGAAAGATCGATCAGAAGGTTGTTAACTCTTACATAGAGGCTGTAAAGCCCATGGAAGACGAGAAAAGGCTTTTGGCACATCTTGCGCAATTTCCATACGCTTTTAAATTTTCAAAAAAAGGTTTAAAATATATCGAACAAATTTCGAATATTTTCAATCCCTTGGCTGTAGAGTTCAGACACAGCAGCTGGGATAAGAAAGAAGTTTACGACTTTCTAAAGGATAACAACATAACTTTTGTAATAGTCGACGAACCAAAATTAGAAAAATTGTTTCCTTACAAACCGATCATTACAACTGACACAGCTTACTTCAGATTCCATGGGAGAAACGAGAATTGGTTTGATTCAGATCACGATAGATATGATTACATGTATTCAGAAGAGGAATTGAGATCCTTTGCAAAAGATATAAAGGAGATCTCCAAAAAGGTGAACAAAATCTTGGTCTACTTCAACAATTGCTATAAAGGTCAAGCCGTTAAAAACGCCCTAAGGATGAGAGATCTTCTCGGAATTTGAGGAGGGAAATTATGTGGAATGCAGGTCACATAGAAAAAGCAAAAAAAAGAATCGCCGAACTTGTAAAGGCTGTGAACTACATATTGGAAGTTAGAGATGCAAGAGCTCCATTTGCCACGGGGGCTTATGAAAGAGAGAAACTCTTCAGAGGAAAAAAGTCCGTGATAGTACTCAACAAATCGGATATAGCCGATGAGCTTGTTACAGAAAATTGGGTAGATTTTTACAAAAGTCGTGGTGAAAGGGTAATAGTAACGAAGAAAGGTGATAGATCAAAAAAACTTCTTAAGGTGATATTTGGAGAAGCTTCGAATGTTCGTGCATTGATAGTAGGGCTTCCAAATGTTGGTAAATCTTCATTTACAAATCGATTAAAAGGTAGAAGATCGACGAGAGTTGGGGCGGTTCCTGGAATAACAAGAGGTGTTCAGTGGATACAGATAAACGACAATGTCAGAATAATTGATACACCTGGAATACTCTATAGCGAACTCTTCAGCAGAGAGTTAGCAGCAAAGCTTCTTTTAGTGGGATCGATAGTCGTCGAAAAGGTGAATGACTGGGAAATTCAGGAACTTGCGTTCGAAATACTAAAGAGACGATATCCTGGAACAGTGCGAGATATCGCAGGTGATGTTGAAAGTTTTGACGAATTTCTAGAAGTCTTTGGAAAGAAGCGAGGATTCATTCAGAAAGGAGGAATCGTTGATAAAGAGAAAGCCTCCCATAAATTCTTCCACGATGTCTACAACGGGAAATTAGGAAGAATGAGTTTCGAAGATCCAGAGGAAGTCTTCAGAGTTTAGAGAAAATTTCAAAAACTCCCAAATTTAGGAATTCTCACTAGAATTTTTCTATAATTGATTCTGCCATGCAGACGCTATCGAGGAGGAATCAGGGGTGAAGAATCTAGTTTGGGCAGAGATATCCGCATTTAACACGATAAACCTCTATTTTGATCAAGAAGTTCACCTTGGGGAAGATCTTTCGCTTAACTTGACCATATCCGGAAAATCCGCGGATTTCATACTTGCTATGGATTCACCCTCTTCTAAATTTGTAAAGATGGTACCAGAGACAGAGCTATCTCCATCTGATATAAAAGAGGTGATTATTGAGCAAAATGGAAATAAAATTTGGGCATGTCCCATAGATGTTTTAGATGAGATCGTACCCAACGAAGATGAGAAACTGGGATATTCGTACGGCGAGAATAAGACCGTCTTTAAGATTTGGAGCCCAGTTGCAAAGGAAGTAAAGCTTCTCCTTTACGAAAATTACAATTCAGAAGAGCCGGATGTTGTAGTAGATATGGAAGAAAGAGAAGATGGTATATGGATTGCCGAAGTTGAAGGAGATCTTGATGGGTGGTTTTACAACTACGAACTAGATAGGTGTGGAAAAGTCGTCAGGACAGTCGACATATACTCAAAATCTGTATCTATAAACGGAAAGAAGAGCGCCGTAATTGACCTTAAAAAATCAGATCCTGAGGATTGGGATAGAGACATCATACCGTCCCTCGATAACCCGACGGATTCGATCATCTACGAAATCCACATAGCTGATATAACCGCGTTTGACGATGAGATACCGGAAAACTTGAGAGAAAAGTATCTAGGCTTAGTTGCAGGTGGAAAGGCCACAAAACACTTAGCAGATTTAGGAATCACACATGTTCAAATAATGCCATCGATGATATTCAGGAGCTGCAAGGAAGATGACAATGATTGCTACAACTGGGGATATGATCCGTACCTCTATATGGTTCCATCTGGGAAATACTCTACAAATCCTTACAATCCTTACACAAGAGTTAGAGAATTCAAGGAGATGGTGATGAAGCTTCACAGGCTTGGATTTAGAGTAGTATTGGATGTCGTTTTCCCTCACACTTTTGATATAGGTGAAAAATCCCCGTTTGATGCAACAGTTCCTTTCTACTACTACAGAATTTCAAATGACGGAAAATACATAGATGAGACAGGATGCGGGAACACGACTGCTACTGAAAGAAAAATGATGAAAAAGCTTGTCATAGACTCGCTGAAATACTGGATTCAAGAATACCACATAGATGGATTTAGGTTCGATCAGATGGGTGTTATGGACAAATCCCTGATTGAAGACCTCACAACACGTTTGAAAAAGATCAAACCCTCTGTTCTCATATATGGAGAACCTTGGGGTGCTGGAACGACGAGAATATTCAAAGGAGATCAAAAGGGAAAAGGATATGGAGTATTCAACGACGAGATAAGAGATGCAATCAGAGGAAGCGTCTTTGAAATAGAGAAAAAAGGATTCGTTATGGCGCAGCCTGGTACAGAAAGAAGGCTCTCTGTATCGCTACTTGGAAGTCCTTCACATCTTGGGGGCTTTACCTTGAAACCCGAAGAAACTATTAACTATTCTGAGTGCCATGACAACCACACACTCTGGGACAAGAATTACCTTGCGGCTCAGAAAGATCAGAGAAATTGGACAGAAGAGGAGCTCAGAAAAGCTCAGAAACTTGCCGGTGTCATAACAATTCTCTCTCTTGGGATTCCATTTCTTCATCTTGGTCAAGATTTCTGCAGAACGAAGAAGTTCAATCCAAACTCTTATAATGCTCCAATTGATATCAATGGGATTGATTGGGAGAGAAAAGAAAAATATCGCGATGTCTTTGAATACTACAGAGGACTTGTAAAACTTAGAAGAAAACACCAAGCTTTCAGGACGAACGATCCAGATGAAATAAGGGAAAAGGCAAAACTTCTGAGAGTTGAGAACTTGTTCATAGTGATGTACTTCGGTTATCATATGAATGAGGATCCTTGGAAAGAGATATTTATCATCCTGAATGGATCTCTTGAGGAGAAAAAATATCACTTGCCACCTGGGGTTTGGAATCTCGTTGTTGATGGAAAATCAGCTGGAGTTGAAACGATACGAGAAGTAGAAGACCTCATAAAGATAGAGCCAATATCGGCGAATATCCTTTGGAGGTGATACGATGATACTAAAGATCGTGTTAAGCGTTGCTGTAATAATCGCAGCATACTTTATCTACAGGATCATATTAGCCGCCCTGGAAAAAACCTTTAGTAAACTGAAACAGCCAAGACAGATGCCTGGAACTCTTAAAACGATCATAGGTTCTGTAATAGCACTTATAGCTCTCATGATAGTCTTGGGTTTCTGGAATGTAAGTATAGCTGGCCTTGCAGCCTCTTTGGGAATAGGCAGTATTGTTGTAGGTCTTGCACTCCAAGAACCCTTGTCGAATTTCGTGTCTGGAATATTCTTGCTTTTAAGCGGCGCTGTGAAAGATGGAGACACGATAGACATATCGGGAACGAGCGGAACGGTCGAGTCGATAACCGTGAATCACACCGTGGTCAGAACCTTCGATGGAAAAAAAGTGATGATACCCAACAAAACCGTTTGGGGCGAAGCTATAACTCATTTTTGGCCCTCAAGCATTAGAAGAGTTGAAATGTCAATCGGTGTGTCTTACGATTCTGATCTTGAAAAAGTCATCAGAGTTCTTAAAGAATGCCTTGAAGAAGAACAGACCATCGAGAAAGAGCCCGCTCCTTTCATAACTTTCGAAGGTTTTGGATCTTCTTCTATAGATTTCAAAGTGAGATTCTGGGTCAGAAGAGAAAATTATTTCGATGCCCAGATGAATCTCGCTCTGAGAATAAAGAAGAGATTCGATGAAGAAGGAATAGAGATACCGTTCAACCAGCTTGATGTTCATCTGAAGGACAAATCATGAATTATTTTGAAAAGCTCAGATTGGCTGTAGACTTAGAAAGAGAAGAAGAGAAGAGAGCTGCCATAGAAGAAATAAAGAAACTGAGTGGTGAGAAAAGAGAAAGACTCGGAAGAGCTGTTCTCAACCTCAAAGGTACTTACCAGGGAAGAGATATAGGCGGATTCTATGTAGTGAAATTCGGAAGATCAAAACCAATAGAGACTGAGATAGATGTTGGAGATGTTGTTCTCATAAGCAAGGGGAATCCTCTAAAAAGCGATCTTACAGGAACAGTTGTATCCAAAACATCGAGATCGATCTCCGTTGCTCTGAATGATCCACCACCAAAGTGGATTTTATCGAAGGGAATAAGAATAGATCTGTTCTTCAACGATGTAACCTTCAAGAGGATGGAAAAGGCTATAAATCTTGTAGAACATTCAGAAGATGCAAAGTGGATAAGAGAGATCGTTTTAGGAAGGCTCAATCCCATTATAAGGGAAGTAGAAACAGATTTTCTCGACACCAATCTGAACGATTTTCAAAAGAGATCGGTTTCAAAAGCTTTGGGATCAAAAGTGTTTCTCATCCATGGACCGCCTGGGACTGGAAAAACAAGAACCCTTGCAGAGATAATCCTTCAACTTGTACGTCTTGGAAAGAGAGTGGCGGTTTCAGCTGACTCCAATTCAGCAGCTGATAACCTCCTTGAACTCCTCATAAACAAAAACGCAAAAGTTATAAGAATAGGACATCCTGCAAGGGTGGAGAAGAAGCTAATGGAGCACACACTTTCTTATGTTGTTCAGAACTTAGAAGATTACAAAAAAGTTGAGGAGCTCAGAAAAGACGCTCAGTATTTGATGGAGGAGAGAGGTAATTTTATAAAACCAGCCCCAAAGTACAGGAGAGGAATGTCAGACGAAGAGATCCTGAGAATCGCTAAATCAAGGAAAAGTTTCAGAGGAGTTCCATCGAGAGTAATATACTCAATGGCAAAATGGATAGAGATAAACAACAAAATTTCCTTTCTTCTTGACAAAGCAAGAGAACTGGAAGAGGAAATAATAAAGCGCATCTTATCTAAATCAAAAATAGTTGTTGGGACAAACTCATCGTTTGGAATGGATTACATGGAAAACGAGAAATTCGATGTATTAGTACATGATGAAGCCACACAATCTACAGAACCATCAAGTTATATTCCACTTGTACTATCCAGAAGTCTTATCACGGCAGGGGACCATAAACAGCTCCCGCCAACTGTGATGAGCATAGAAGCGAAAAGAATATTATCGAAGACCCTATTTGAGAAGCTCATAGAGAAATACGAAAACATATCTGAGATTCTTAGAATTCAATACAGAATGAACGAAAAAATAATGAAATTCCCATCTGAAAAATTCTACGACGGAAAACTCATAGCACATGAAAGCGTGAAAAGTAGAACACTCAAAACTCTTGGAATAAAGTGCGTGGAATCTCGATTTTCAGAAGCATTAGATCCGGAAGAACCGCTTTCTCTTCTGGACACATCCAGAAATCCCGAAAAGTGGGAGAAAAAGAGAAAAGGATCGACATCAAGAGAAAATCACCTTGAAGCAAAGCTCGTCAAAGAAATTGTGCAGGGGTTTATATCCATGGGATTAAAAAAAGACGATATAGGAGTTATAACTCCATATGATGATCAAGTGAGCATTTTAAAAGAAATGCTCCCTGAAGAAATCAAGACTAGCACTGTAGATGCATTTCAGGGAAAGGAAAAAGAAGTGATAATAATTTCCTTTGTGAGAAGCAACAAAGAAGGAGAATTGGGATTTTTGGAAGATTTGAGAAGACTAAATGTTTCAATAACAAGAGCAAAAAGCAAGCTCGTACTCATCGGAGATTTTGACACGCTCTCGAAAAATTCCGTTTACAGAGATCTGAGGTTATATGTTGAAGAGAACGGGAAAGTAATAACGGTACAGAACTACCTTTGATTTGTTATTCATAAACTCTCTTTTTGCAATCTTTACAGCTTTTTTAAAAAACATCATTTCAAATACAATATGGAGCGATGAGAATTTATTATTGTTGACACCTAATTCAGTAAGATCTTAAGGAGTTGGGACAGTGATTGAGAGAGGAAACCAAGAATTAACAAACAATCTTTGGCAAGCGAGTAAGCACCCAATGAACTCTGTAAGAGAAAGACTAGAAGCTAAATTTAAACCCCGAATACATGAAGATTTAAGACTGAGATCTGCTGTATCTTATGTAGGCAATAAAAATGTACCTTTTCTGAGAATTTATAGATATAAGGAAGCTTTTGCTCTAAATCTTGTCAAAGATTTTTTGAAAAGATTCAAGCAGATCCTAGCGATTATGTATTTGATCCATTTTCAGGCCTGGGAACAACGCTCTTCACCTCTATGTTATTAGGTATCCCTTCAATAGGAATTGACAAGTTACCAGTAGCTTATTTCATTTCGAAAACTCTTCCTCTATTCATGTTCTTGGAAGAAGACGAGGTAAAAAATGTTTGGGAGTCTTTCAAATCAAAAGTTGAAAAAAGTAAGCCAGCAGATATAGCAATGGATGTACCCATCATGCAGATTGCATTTACCGAAGAAAATCTCCTGTTGCTTAGAAAACTAAAGTCTGCCATTGACAACCTTCCAACACCTTATAAAGATATCTTTACTTTTTTGTTTCTCTCAATACTCGAAGAATGTAGTTTTACATCCAAAGATGGCCAATTCCTTAGGCTTAAACGAGATAAAAAAATATCGAATCCTGTCGAAGCAATGAATAGGAAAGTCGCACAAGTAGAAGAAGATGTTCGCCGTATAAAATTCCTTTATCCAAATTTGTCTGTCAACAGGAAAGCCATTCCAGATGTTTATCTTTGGGACACTCGAAATCTATCTGGTGTAGAATTTAAGAAAAAACCTACGATCGTTATTACTTCCCCTCCATATGTCAACAGATACGATTACACAAGAATTTACTCTTTAGAGTTATGCTTTCATTTTGTAAAAAATTTTAAAGAGCTTAAAGCAATCCGATTCGAAATTCTGAGATCTCATATAGAATCAAAATTGGAAAATCACGAAAATCCCCCACATCCAGCTGTAAGAGAGGTTGTAGAGATACTCTCAAGGAAGAAGCTAAATAATTCTAAGATACCCAGTATGATCACAGCATATTTCATAGATATGCAAAAAGCTTTGCAAGAATGGTACAGAATCTTAGCACCAGGTGCAAAAATAGCAATGGTTGTGGACAATGTCAGATTTGAAGGAGTAATGATACCAGTCGACTTAATTCTTTCTGAAATGGCTGAGGAAATAGGATTTAATGTTAAAGAAATCATCGTAGCGCGTTATAAAGGAAACAGTTCCCAACAAATGAGAAAGTATGGAAAAGTTCCTGTAAGAGAAAGCATTATTATATGGGAAAGGAGAAAGTGAAAAATGAGATCCAATGAGGAAAGAGAAAGCTGGTTGATCGATCAAATAACAAAAAGCAACTTCTTCCACCAGAAACTCCATGACTGGAATCTATTAAAAATTGCCTATGAGCTTGATACTGTAAACGGAGAAAAATTCGAATGGAATCTGAACAAGCTAGATATAAGTCTCAAATCTTGGAATAAAGTAATTCACAGTGGAATTAAACCTGTAAAGGTATTCTGTCATCCAGAAGTCTTAAAAGAGAACCCTAAAAGGGTTATCTATTACAGAATGCTTGCCATGGTTTCACAGAAATCAATGTCAAAAGTTGGTCTAACTATAAACAAATACGAAGAGGGGCGAAAAAACTTTGATGATGATACATCTTTAAAAGTATCAAAACACCTAAACAAGATTATCAGCATTCTCATAGAGAGTGATGAAAAAGTAGATGAGAGAGAATTCGACTTATGGCGAGGAATGGCTGCCGGTTCCCAAGCTCAAGGTTCATGGCAGAACTTAAAAGGGAGGCAGATAGAGGTTCTCATTAAAGAGATAATTAAGCTTATATCTAAAGAAATCCCTGGTGGAGAACATGAAAAACTGATGTTGAAAGATGGAAGGATGTTAGTGATGGGTAGCGACCCAGACATTGGGATATACGAAGATAATGTAATTCAAGTCGCTTTGGAAATAAAAGGAGGTATCGATCCGGCAGGAGTTCATGAACGATTTGGAGCAGCTCTAAAAAGTCTAAGAAGAGCAAAGCAAGGCAACCCAAAATCAATAACAATACTCATCATGCAAGGTATTTCACTCACAATTAAAGCCAGAGAAGAAATCAACAAAAGCAAAGAAATAGAATACTTTTTCACAATTGAAAATATCATAGGTGATGAATATTCAAAAGAACGATTGTTCGATCTGATGGGAATATAAAACCGCTGTGCGATTAGATAATAGATAAACTCACTACCTGAACCACTCTTGCCATGTATCATATCTACGGAAAAATGAACCAATAACTTATGAAGATAAGGGCAAACAGGGTTTTAAGAATTTCTTGCAGTGATTTCTTTCAGAAGCTATGACTCTTTCAACCGTAGTTTCTGACATTTCGTATAATTTTGTGAATTCTTGGATTCAAAACATCATATGGAATTGCATAGTTTAGACTTGGAGGAATGATAGATGAGATGGGTTCATACCAAAGATTTAGAAGACTGGGCTTCAAGACGAGATTCTGAAGAAAAATTACCACTCGTCATTCGGCGTCTAATCAGAGCAACAGTAAATAAGGTAGATTCTATATCCTTTCCTGCAGGAGAGAGTATAGTTTATCCAGGCTGGGATGGTAGATTAGAATCTAAAGAAGAAACAGAATATATTCCCAAAGGATTGTCTTTATGGGAGCTTAGCACAAGGAAAGACATAAGAAGGAAAGCAGAGGAAGATTACAAAAAGCGAAAGGGGAATTATCACTAAGTCTCCCTTTGAAGGAGGAAAACAAGAACAAGCATTAGCAAAGCAATATCAAGAATATGCAGATAAGCTTGCAATTCAATTTCCAAGAACAAGTAAGACATTGAGAAAAATTGCGAAATTTTATGAAAGCGAAGCAAAAAGGGAAGATGAAGAAGTGAAAAATTGGGATATTGAATGGTGATATGTTTAATTATTGACAATGGAATAGACTAGAAAACAACAGAATAGTACAAAAAGATATTCTTCATCTAGCAAGTTTAAAAAGCGATTATTTCTCGGATCTCAAATTTCTCTTCATCTTGTACATTTTTTCATCGGCTAATTTCATGGAATCTTTGAGATTTCCAGAAAATCTCGTGACCCCAAAGGAAAAAGTCGGATTAAGCTCATGAGAGTTTTTAAATTCTTCTTTTATCTTTTCCATCCTGGACTTTGCCTCACTTGGAGGACATCTTTTCATGATTATCAAGAACTCATCTCCTCCAAATCTCACAATGACATCATCTTGCCTCAGATTTTCCTTTACAACTTCAACGAATTTCTTCAGAACTTCATCTCCAACATCATGACCGTACTCATCGTTTATCCTTTTAAAATCATTCAAGTCAGCAAAAATCAGAGCATCTAGAGCTCCAATATCTAGCCTCTTTAAATATTTTCTGTTGAAAGCTCCTGTCAGGTGATCGGTGACTTTGTCAAGCTCACTCATCTCGTACTTTGATACTATGTTTTCGTACTCTATAACGAGTATGTAAGCGAAACCTAGAAATATCGAGATAACACCGTATATAGATAGAGGCTTTACCCTTTGAAAAGATATAATGGTAAAGAGCGTATCGTGAACAGATACCATCGTGGAGAATCCAACCAATGCCGTTATAGTTATACTGGCAAACTTTATGGACTTTATAAAAAGATAAAAAGTCGTTAATATGGTTAGAAAAGCGGAATAATCCCCTGATATTTTCAGGTAATAAGCAGAAGGTGCTGTCCATTGAACTAAACAAGTAAGAGCATTTGCGTACACTAAAAAACTCCCAAATTTATCATGACCAAGGATTCTTGATACTCCAGCGACTAATAACGATGCCGCAATATACAACATAGCTATCAATATTTTTCTCGCTATGAGCATATGAACATAACTTCCCATACTCCAAAATGGGGTCTGTATCAAAAGCCAAGTAGCTGCTGCTAGTGAAGAAAGTCCCATGTAGATGTATATCTTTTTTTGATGGTAATTCATCTTTAGTGATACCATGAGCATTATCAACCCCAAAGCCGCGACCATACCGATGCCTATGAGATGCAGTTTTAGAGTTAAAAACGAAAGGAGCTCGTATCTCCAGATGTCTTCCTCACCTATCACAGAAGTGTGAGCTCCCATAGTAATGGAAAAAATCCCATACATCTTCAAGGATATTCTTTTTGTTCCTGGAGGAAGCTCGTAGATAAGAGGTTGATACCATATTCGACCGGTCTTTGTTTGTTCAGACCCGAACGAACCAACCAGATTACCATTCGCATAGACCTCCAGATATGACACATCTATCTGCGGGATGAACAAATATCGCACATCTTTTGTCTCTGGAATTTCAGAAGATATGAATATGTATGAAGGTGATTCCAAAATGAACTTGAAAGAACACGGAAGCTCCTTCAATTTTTTATCAAACCCGCTATCTATTACCTCCCACTTCTCTATGGAAAAACCCCTTGGATTCGTAGTAACCCCCATTATGAAATGTGCGGCGATAAACATCAAAAAAGATATTGAGATGGCTATGAGAATCTTTTTCATCCTACCTATCTCCTCAATTTTTTGTCTATTATAATCGAACAGCCTTTCCTTTCACATAGATATGGTACACTTATTTTTCCGGGAGGGGAAAACGTGCCGAAGAAAAAGTACGATGTGGAGATAAATTTTTCTTGGTGCAAGAGGTGTGGCCTATGCTACTGGATATGTCCAACGAAAGCTCTCGTTGAGGGAGATCTCAAATATCCGAAAATCGATGATATGGATAAATGCATAGGTTGCCTATTATGTGAGAACATCTGCCCTGAGATGGCAATAGACATTGAAGAGAGAAAGGAAGCCGAGGTGGAAGGATGAAAATAGGTGTAGTTGGTAGTATAAGCGCGGATTATGTCCTGCTGGTTGACGATTTTGTAAAACCCGGTGAAACCATCAAAGCAAAAGAACTTAAAAAATTTCCAGGAGGAAAAGGGGCAAATCAGGCTGTTACGGCTGCCAAACTCTCTAAAAGTAAAGTTGCTATGATTGGATTTGTTGGGGAAGATGACGATGGAGAATGGATAATCAAAAAGCTCGTGAATACCGGAGTGTTCGGAGTCAAAAAAGTGAGTAATTACACCGGAAAGGCTTTCATAGAAGTCATCTCAAGTGGTGAGAATAGGATAATAATATACTCAGGTGCAAATGCAGAGTTAACACCCGATAAGCTGAACATGGAGCTTTTAGAAGAGGCGGACATAGTTCTCTTGCAGAACGAAATTCCCTTTGAAACCACCCTTGAAGCTGCCAGATGGGCCAGAAAAAGAGGAAAAATCGTGATCTTCGATCCAGCCCCCGCTCAAGGTGTAAGCATAGAAATACTAAAGTATGTTGACTATATAACTCCAAACGAAAGCGAGATCAAAACTCTGTCTGAAACTTTTTTTGGTAAATTTGAGAGTATTGAAAAAGCGGCCGAACTCTTAATAGAGGCTGGTGCGCGAAGCGTCATAGCAAAGCTTGGAGAGAATGGAGCATATTTTAAAAAAGGTTTAAAAGAAGTGCGTATTCCTGCAGTCAAGGTAAAAGCGGTGGACACCACAGCAGCCGGTGATGTCTTCAACGGGGCGTTTGCCGCATTTTTAGAGAAAGGAGAGATGGAAGCACTCAGATTTGCGGTAAAAGCTGCTGCCATATCTGTGACAAGAATAGGAGCGCAGAGTTCTATACCGGATCTTGAAGAGGTGATGGAATGAATGTAGGCTCTGCCTGGATAAAGATAAGACTCTTCGGATTGACTTCTCTTAAGGAAAAGAGAAGTCTTTCAAGAAGGCTGATAAACCACATAAGAAAGTCTCATAATGTTTCAATATCTGAAGTAGACGCACAGGACTCAAAGGATTTTTTGGTTCTGGGAATTTCCATGGTGTCGAATGACAAAAACCTTATACACAGAACCTTTGAACTGATAGAAAACTTGATAGAGTACGGAGAAGGTTTAGAAGTAGAGGAGATGGAAAAAGAGATATGGTAGAGGAGATACTGATGCTGGCAGAAAAGATGATGACAAGGGAAAGATTCATTCACACGATAAATGTTAGAGATTTTGCTTTGCTGCTCGCAAAGATTCACAAAGCCAATCCCAAGGAAGTGGAAATCGCAGCTGCTTCCCATGATCTTTTCAGGGATGTACCCTCAGGTAAGCTTCTGAAAATATCCAAAATTTGGAACCTAGAGATTGAAGACATTGAAAAGAAGCACCCTATACTCCTGCATGGAAAGGTAGCAGCTGAATTTCTTAGAAGAAGATACAGATTAACCGATGAATCGATCCTTATTTCTGTTGCTTACCATACTTCTGGTCATCCCGAGATGAACGAAGTGGGAAAGATTCTCATGATAGCTGATACAGTGGGATTTGACCGAGATTTTCCAGAGGTTGAAAAGTTGAGGAATTTATCATATCAAGACCTCAACAAAGCATTCGTTGAAATTTTGAAAAATCGAATGATGTATGCTTTGAAAACAAATAGATATCTACTTCCAAAGAGTGTCGACACTTGGAATTCAACGGTGGAGGTGATGGAATGAGGATAAAGAGGAGGAGAAGAAATTTCTTTCCGTTGATAATAACACTGCTAGTGGTCTTAGGAGTCTTTTCCATAGTTTACTACACTATGAAAACAAGCTTGAAAAACTCACCAATCTACTCAGCTGATAAAGTCCTTTACATAATGAGAAATAATGACAATTACGCCTTTTTGCTCGTGGATTCAAACCTTGAATCTGTGAAAGTCTTGTATTCCGTTAAAGATCTGTATGACCCAGAAACTGGGAAGTATCTCAGAGGTGATCCAATCGACGACTACGCGTTCTTTAAAGATGTGTTTAAAGTCGACACCCCACAATGGCGATATGTGGATTTGAGCAATGGAGAGCTAGCTAAATTTTCCAAAGCTCTTACCGGACGAGAAGCTAAAAGTTTGGGCGATTTGATAAGATCGTTAAAACGGCGAAGCGGAATCTTCGATGTCTTCATAGTAGGAAAAGTGGTCAAATCCCTCTCCGGAAAATCGAATTTGGATAACTCTGCATTATTGAAGCTTCTAGACTCCCTGAGAAAGTACGATCTGGATGAGAGAACAATCAAAGGGATCACCAAAAAACCGGTTCTTATCGAAATCGAGGGGGAGGGGAGTCAGAAAAGACTCTACATAGATATGAGAGAAAAAGACGGAATAAAGGAGTTCCTGGGTGTTAAAGAATGAGAGTCGTATACCTCAGAAATGGTGTCGAAAGGAAGATAAAGAACTTTTACCCCTGGATTTTTAGGGATGAGGTAAAAGAGATCGTTGGAGAAGAAGGATACATAGCCAATGTATTTTCAAGAAACGGAGATTTCTTAGGCAGGGGATTCTTTTCAAAATCACATATCACGGTCAGAATGCTTACATCAAAAGATGAAGAGATAGACGAAGAATTTTTTCTGAAGAGAATAAGAAAAGCTCGACTTAAAAGAGATTTTTCCGATGATCAGAGTTTTAGGCTCGTACATGCAGAAGGAGATTTTCTTCCCGGAGTGATCGTAGACAAATACAAAGACGGTTTCGTAGTTCAGTTTAGAACAAAAGGTGCTGAAGCTTTAAAAGAAAGAATTGTAAGCGCCATTCTTGGAACTACCAATGCTTCTTTTATATACGAAAGAAGCGACTTTGAAACTTCGAGTAAAGAAGATCTTGAGAGAAAGAAAGGGCCTCTTTATGGTAAAACTCCAGAGGTTATGACAATAGAGGAAAACTCCTTGAAATTCATCGTGGATATTGCACACGGTCAAAAGACCGGATTCTTTTTCGATCAGAGGAAAAACAGAAAACTCGTTAGAACCCTACCTGGAAAGAGTGCACTTGACCTTTACACATACACGGGTGGATTCGCTCTTAACCTTGCTGCTTCTGGCTTCGATGTAACAGGAGTTGATAAGTCCAAAGATGACATAGAGATCGCCAAAGAAAACGCCAAAATAAACAATCTTAAAGTTGATTTTATCTCTTCAGATTCATTCGATTTCCTCAGGGGAACTTCAAGGAAGTTCGATGTCGTTATAGCTGATCCCCCCTCTTTGATAAAGAAAAAAAGCGAAAAGAAAAAAGCGATATCAATTCTCTCGCAACTCACAAATCTTGTAAAAGATGTCTTGAACATCGGTGGAATTTTTGTAATCTGTTCGTGCGCGTATAATATAGATATGCATGCTTTGATAGAATCCATGAGGAGAGGGATAGAGGGAGAGGGACTCGTTTGGAACATCCTTAACATAACCTATCAGGACACGGATCATCCCTATATAGCTCAGATCCCTGAAACCCTCTATCTGAAATGTATATGGGCTCGTCTTGAAGAGGGGTGGTAGTGTGAAGATTCTCGGATTGATACTGGCGGGAGGAAGAGGAGAGAATTTGGGAGTCTTGGTCGAAAAAAGGGCATCCGCTGCGATGCCGATGTTTGGAAAGTACCGCGCGATAGATTTCACCCTGAGCAATATGGTCAACAGCGGAATAGTTAAGATAGGTGTCATGACTCAGTACAACCCCAGAAGTTTAATGGATCACCTTGGATCTGGCAAAGAGTGGGATTTAGATAGAAAAAACGGAGGATTGTTTATACTTCAACCTTATGTTTCACCTGAGGGAAACCTCTGGTATAGAGGAACGGCCGACGCTATATACCAAAACATGACTCTTTTGAGAAGAGGAGAAGAGGATTTCGTATTGATAGGATCTGGCGATCACATATACAAAATGGACTTCACTGATCTTTTTAAATTTCACATACAAAAAGGCGCCGATATAACTCTTATGGTGAAAGATTTAGACGAGAGCTATGATTTAACCCAATATGGAATAGTCGAGATCGATGAAAACTATAGAATACTGTCGATAGAAGAAAAACCAAAAGAGCCGAAATCCAAAACAGCTTTTTTGGGAGTTTATTTCATGAATAAGTACCTCTTGATGGATCTACTCTACTCGTTCGTCCCACATGGAGGAATAGATCTTCTCCTTGACATAATAATTCCAAACTTGAAAAAGCTCAAGGTTTACGCTTACAGGTTTGATGGATACTGGAGGAATATTAAAAAGAGCATCGAAGAATACTACAGGACAAATATGGATATACTGGATTGGAAAGTCAGGGAGGAGCTGTTTTACAGGAATGGAAAGGTTTACACAAAACTCAAAGATCTTCCACCTCCGAAATTCTCCGGAACGGCGTCTGTTGAAAATTCTCTTATTTCCGATGGTGCCATTATAACCGGGACTGTGAGAAATTCAGTGATATTTAGAGGAGTGAAGATAAAAGCCGGTGCAGTCGTTGAAAATTCGATAATAATGGAAGGGAGCACGGTTGAAGAAGGTGCAGTCGTTCACAATGTAATTATTGACAAAGACTCAGTGGTTAGAGAGGAAAAAAAGGTGATAGGCGAAAAAGAGATACTCGTCTTCGAAAAGAGGGCGGTGATATGATGAGAAGAAAAAGCGAGATAGTTGCATTGATATTGGCTGGGGGACAGGGAACAAGGTTGGGAGTTCTCACTGAAAAGATAGCAAAGCCCGCGGTGCCATTTGGTGGTAAGTACAGAATAATAGATTTTACCCTGAGCAACACCGTCAACAGCGGTATATACACTGTAGGTGTTCTCACGCAGTACCGCCCGCACATTCTTTCCAAACACATAGGTATAGGAAAACCGTGGGATCTCGATAGAAAAGATGGGGGAGTGGTGATACTGCCACCCTATCAGGGAAATAAAGAGTCCGATTGGTACAAAGGAACGGCAAATGCCGTTTACCAGAACATAGAATTTGTTGATCAATATGAGCCAGAGTATGTTGTCATACTCTCCGGAGACCATGTCTATGCGATGGATTATAACGATATCATAGATTTCCACATATCGAAGGATGCCGATGGAACAATAGCGTGTATGGAGGTTCCACTCGAAGAAGCACACAGATTCGGAATAATGGTTACAGAGATCGACGGAAAGATAGTTGAGTTTCAGGAGAAGCCAAGTGAGCCAAAGAGTAATTTAGCATCGCTTGGAATATATGTCTTCAACTGGAAATTCCTCAGGAACATATTGATAGAAGATGAGGAAGATCCAAACTCATCGCATGATTTCGGAAAGGATATAATACCGAAAATCGTCATTGGAAACCTTGGAAAACTTTATGCGTTTAGATTTGAGGGATACTGGAAAGATGTCGGAACTATACACTCTTATTGGGAATCAAACTTAGAGCTTACGCGCCCACTCCCACCGTTGAATTTATACGATCCTAACTGGAAATTCTACACCCAGACTGAAGAAATGCCGCCTGCTTTTATATACAAGGGAGCAGTTGCGGAAAACTCTCTAGTAAGTGAAGGGTGCGAGATAGAAGGTGAAGTTTACGACTCGGTGATATTCCAAGGTGTTCGTATTGAGAAGGGTGCTGTCGTTAGGAATTCGGTTGTAATGACCAGAAGCATTATAAGTGAGGGGAGCGTTGTTGAAAATGCGATCATCGCGGAAAATGTCAGGATAGGTAAGAATGTTATCATCGGCAAGGGAGAATTTCGTGAAAACGAACTTGATCCGAAAGTTTACAACACGATAATAACCGTCATAGGGATGGATTCGATCATACCAGACAACATCAAGATAGGAAAAAATGTTGTCATAGGGTTGGAGGTCAGACCTGAAGATTTTGAAGGTGATGAGATTCCGTCCGGGGGGTATGTTCTCCATCGGAGGTGATTGAATGGATTTCTATTTTGTCAAAACACTGATAAAGAGCAAAGCTACAGCAGAAAATATGCTTGGATATTTCTTCGGTAAGGTCAGTAAAGAGCCGGAATACGACTTCATAGTCGTTCCGGCAAGATATGGCAACATGCTCAACTTATCTTTAGAAGCTGATTACAAGGCATTCATGGACAATTTCAGGGCACTCAAGAAAAAGGTATTTGAAGAAGTTCCTGAAGCCCTAGAAATGACGGATGAATTCATGAGTTATTTAAAAGTTCAGCTACAAAAAAAAGGGCCCGACATATTTGGAGCTGAAATAAGCGCAGCTATAAAAAACGATGATGCAGATCTCGTACATTACATAATCACAGAACTCGTTAAGGGATGGACACCAAGAGCGGATGTCGCCGTCGGAATAAACGCTTTAACAATGGAAGAAATATCAATGGAGAACTTTCTCTCACAAGTCGAAGATCTAGACGATGAAAATCTTTTAGAAGTCCTTATGAGACCCGATATAAAAGATCTTCCTGAAATATTTCCAATAATAGATCCGGTTTATGGAAAATCCATAACGGAATTTGACATAGGAGATTCAATATTCTTCGTGGTTCTGAATCCCGGAAGTGATGAATTTGCAAGGGAATTGGAAAAACTCTTTCCGAATCATTTCAGAGGTGGAGCTAACACAAGGCCATTCGTTGGGACCCTCATATCAAAAGAGCTCATAGTAGGGAAAAAGGGAGGAAAATATTTCCTGATAAAAGTAGATTTTGGAAAGGGAATAATCGGAAAGGGGATCGTTTCAAAGTCACTGAAAATAATGGGAGATTTAGATAGATTCGAAGAGAAGCTCTCTAAATCATCAAACGAAGATGAGCTTTTTGAAAAAGTATCAAGCGTGGTGAAGAGCACTATGGAAAGAGAATTACCACAGTTTTCCAAAAGAAAGACAAAAACTGTAGTCACGAAGTATGTCGAGCACACAGGGATGGATTTTCTCGTGGCCTTTCTTATGACAATACTGGTTGTGGGGATGATACTAGTTGTCTCTTACTTCTTACTATGACATGAGCAAAGTTGAAAGGGAAAAGACTCTCAGGCTTATAGAGAAACTCGGCATAGATGCAGAAAGCCCAGACCTCTTTTTTCTCTCGATGATACACAGCTCTTATGCAAACGAGCAAAGGCAAGCCGGAAGAAAGATCGATTCAAACGAGAGGCTGGAATTTCTGGGTGATGCTGTTGTTGATCTTCTGGTATGTGATGTTCTTTATCGAAATTACCCAGATGCATCAGAAGGTGTCATGTCAAAGGTAAAAGCGGCGGTGGCAAGTGAAAAAGTACTTTCCATGATGGCACGAGAATACGAACTGAGCGAACATCTGTTCTTAGGAAAAGGTGAGGAGATAACAGGAGGTAGAGAAAGGGATTCCATCCTTGCAGATGCAATGGAAGCTCTGATCGGGGCGGTGTATCTTTCCAAGGGATTCGAAGAAGTTAAAAGGATTTTCGGGGAGAGATTTGTACACTATTCAAAACTAGTCATGGAAGGTAAGCTACTGTTCGATTACAAGACCGCACTTCAGGAAATCACACAAGAGAGGTTTAAAGTTCTCCCAGATTACGAGGTCTCGATGAAAAAGAACAACTATTTTGAAGTGAAAGTTTATATAAACGGAAAACTCTACGGAAAAGGAAAGGGAAGGTCTAAAAAGGAGGCCGAAAAGAGGGCAGCTGAAGAAGCATACAAAGCCCTCAAGGATGAATGAAGATAATTCCCATATTTCTGCCATATGCTGGATGCAAACACAGGTGTGTTTTTTGTGATCAGTTTGGTGCTACAGGAGAAGCAAAAAGACCTTCTCCTGAAGAGATTAAAAACAAGATAACGAATTATTTGAAAACATCTAAAGAGTATGAAGTTGCCTTTTACGGAGGGACTTTCACAGGGCTGCCAAAAGAGGTGCAGAAAATCTACTTGAAAACTGTATCGGAGTGGTTTGGAAAAGGTGTTAAGCTTATCAGAGTATCCACTAGGCCCGATGAAATCGATGAAGAGATGGCAGATTTTCTCAAATTGCATGGTGTAAAAATTGTGGAAATAGGTGCACAATCGATGTTCGATGATGTACTTGAAGCATCAAAGCGCGGGCACACATCGGAAGATGTCAAAAACGCTATAAAGATTCTCAAGGGCCGAGGATTCACCGTAGGAGTTCATCTCATGATAGGTCTGCCTGAAAGCTCACGCGAAAAAGATCTGAGATCTGCTGAAATTCTTTCAGAGCTTGGAGTAGATATAGCAAGGATACACCCAACACTCGTTTTTAAAGGTGCAGAGCTCTACAAAATGATGAAAAAGGGTGAATACAAACCATTAAACATAGAAGAAGCTATCGATAGGAGTTCGGAGATGACGATAATACTGGAAGAAAGGGGAGTGAGAGTTGTAAGGCTTGGACTGTATATTCCTGAGGATCAGAGAGAAAACATAGCAGCCGGACCTTATCACCCATCATTCGGAGACATAGTTAGATCTAGAATAGTCAGAAAACTTGTGGAGAATCTCTCCATAAAAAGGATAGAAGTTGATAAGAATCACGAAAGCTGGGTGTATGGGCATGGAAACAGAGAGATTTTTAGAAAGGTAGGAGTGAAGATATTGAAAGGAGATAAGCTGCTCTTTGACGAACTAGATTACGAGAAAACCCTGAGAGTATACAGATCGAGAAGTTAGGGGTGATATTATGGAAGATCGGGTAGCTCTTGTCATAGAAGATGATCCCATTTGGAGACGAATTCTGAGCGACATACTGTCTGAGCACAAGCTAAAAGTCTATCAAGCCGCTGATGGGCTGCAGGGTATAACTAAGGCTTATAAATACAAGCCAGATATATTGGTGATAGATCACTTCCTTCCAAAGATAAACGGAGGCCATATAATAAGAATGCTTCGGAAGGACTCGATATTTGAGAACGCCGGTATGGTTCTCATATCCTTCAGCGATGAATATGTCAACGAATTCTGGGCAAAGGAGTACGGAGCAGATCTCTTTCTAACCAAAAAGAACGGAGTTGACGAGATAAAAAAACGCCTTTCTAATTTCCTCATCCTGGACTTCCGATCCAAAAAGGATTCCACGAAGGAAATAAAGAGAGACTTCTTAGAAGAACTCCTCAATATGATGGATGAAGATCTCAGAAAGGAGACGATAAACAAAGATATACTAGAACTTCTTGAATATGTGGATGATGAAGAGTATGTAATGAGAAAACTTGAATCGATATTCCACAAATTTGCAGACTATGGTGCTTTCTATTCGATGATACTGTCGCTTACCGCTGGAAGGTTGTACATACTCCCTGTGAAGAGATATACGATATCCAAACCAGAATCTTTAAAAGATATGATGATAAAACTCATAAAGAAGCCAATAACTCCAGTTAAGTGGCATTACTACGGCAACTTCATGGTGGAAGAGGGTGAGCCGGTATCCGTGGATTTGTACTTCCCGGTATCGATGAAAGGAGAAGAGATAGGAATGCTCGCATTTTCCGATGTTGAACCAGAGTCAAGGAGATCTCTAATAACACTCCAGAAAGACATATCCCAATCGGTGGGAATGCTCTTCAGTGTCTTGAACAGAGTTTATGATTACAAGACCGCCGCAACCGAGGACTCTCTCACAGGGCTTTTACTGAAAGCCTCCATTCTGAGAAAGCTCTCTGAGACCTTATCACTTGCAAAGAGAGGATCCTTAAAGTTAGCCATATCAATGCTTGATATAGACGATTTCAAAAAAGTGAACGATACATATGGACATGTCACGGGCGATAAAGTATTAAAAGAAGTCGGAAGAATAATAAAGGAATCTATTAGAGAAACGGATTACGCCGGAAGATACGGAGGAGAAGAATTTCTGATAATCTTCACAGGTTGTGATGCCAACTGTGCAAAGGATGTTGTGGATAGACTTTTGAACAACATCAGAGAAAACGATTGGAAGAAAGTGGGAGTGGAAAGGATAACCATGAGCGCAGGTATAGCTGAGTACAAAGAAGGGGTCTCAATTATAGAACTTGTGGAGATGGCAGACTCTGCTCTCTACAAAGCAAAGAGATCCGGAAAGGATCATGCTGAAATCTACGGGAGGTGATGGGTTTGAAAAAACTGCTGATATTCACTTTAGTCATTCTGTCTGTAGCCGCGCTATCGAAAAGCTTTTCAGATTATCAAGCTGAGTTTATTTCGTACAGAGACTCTCACGATGCAAAAGGTATGAAAGAACTAATAAACGAATTGGAAAAACTTCCAAGCAAGGATTACAGAACTTACACTCTGCTCGCAGATTCCCTCGTCGAATACGCGCTCTGGGGTGCGAAAGAAAGCGAAGATAAAAAAGCAATATATGAGAAGGCGAGAAAGTATGCGGAGAAAGCAATCGATCTCAATCCGAAATACGCTTACGCTTACTTCGTTCGTGGTGCAGCGATAGGAAGGCTCGCGCAGTATGTCGGATTGTTGAAAAGCCTTTTCATGGTTGATGATTTTGACTACAGTATGAAAAAAGCAATAGAATTAGATCCGAAATGTTTCAGAGCAATGGTCGCTATGGGAATGAGATACAGAGATCTTCCATGGCCTTTCAGAAGCTACAAAAAAGCTGAGAAGTATTTCAAGCGAGCGATAGAAGTGGAACCTAGATACATCAACTCATACTTAGAACTCGGGATTCTCTACGAAGTCTGGAAGAAAAAAGACAAAGCGATAAAAATGTTCATGAAAGTTCTAGAACTCCCTCCGATGAAGGGATTTACAGCCCTTGGAAAGGAAGCAAAGGAAGAAGCACAAAAACATCTCAAAGCTCTGGGAGGGTGAAGCGATCGCCCTCCTTTATTTTTCTCCCGTTCTTTGCATCAAAAAATCTAATAGGCTTCTTTCCTGGAAATTGTATCTTCTCTACTAAAACCTCGCCATCTCTGCATCCTATCCAGGCGCCTCTTTTCTCGATATTTACGACTTCACCAGGTCTGGATTCACCATATCGAAGACTTTTCACGCCAAAAAGTTTCACAACATTTCCGTTAAGATTCGAAAAAGCTCCCGGTTTTGGATCGTAAGCTCTTATCTTGTTTTTCACAGATTCGCACGGTTTCGAGAAGTCCACCACAAGGTCTTTTTTGGTTATCTTTGGAGCATAGGTTGCTTTAGATTCATCCTGCTCTTTCATGGGGATCTTTCCACTCTCAACAATCTTGAAAAATTCTGAGAGTATTTTCTTCCCTTCTTCTATAAGCTTTTTCTCAAGATCTCCAAAGCTTTCAAAATCTCCTATCTCAATCCGCCTTTGCAGAACTATAGGACCTGCATCCAGCTTCGAAGAGACTTTCATCAAAGTAACCCCAGTCTCCCTGTCGCCACTCTCAAGAGCTCTGTTTATTGGTGAAGCACCTCGGTATCTAGGAAGAAGAGATGGATGGACATTGAATATTCCCAATCTCGGAGCATTGAGTATTTTTTTTGGAATTATCTTTCCGAAAGATACGAGTATACCTATATCATATTCTCTCAAAATATCGTGAATTTCCGATATTTTCACCGGTGTGATAACTTCGATGCCTTTTTCAACCGCTATCTCCTTCACGGGAGTTGGCAAGACATTTTTTCCTCTCCCTTTAGGCTTATCTGGTTGAGTGACAACGAGCTTTACTCCAAAGCCAGAATCCACCATAAATTTGAGGTGCTCAGCGGAGTAATCATCACTTCCAAAATACACTATCTTCACATTGATTCCTCCTTTTTCAACACCTCAAAGGCGCAACAGTTGTAATTCCTTTTCCCATTGATAACGGGTTTCGTTATACCGTCAACAAATCTTATTTTGCTTTGAAGATCATTTCTGTAGACTCCTTTCGGTTGCATACATCCAAGAAACACCACATCGAACTTCTCACGAGCTATTTTGAAAATCTTTAAAACATCATCGAGACTTGGTGAAGGGCAATTTTCATACACCGTGCTGGGTGTTGGTATAAACACATTGAGAACTACCGATCTAAAGTTCTTCGAAAGCATTTCAATAGCTCTAAGCTCGTGCGTTATCTCGCCACACATCACACCAATTGTCAGGTGCGGAACAACCCTGACATCGTATGACTTCATCACATAGATTTGCTCAAGAGGATCTCTTCGAATGTTGTAGATCTCTTCCATGACATCTGGATCTGCGAAAAAATCCGCGGAAATCACATCCGCCAGCTTGTTTGCCACCTCATTTCTTTTTCTTGGAAATCCCACATGGAAATTGTATTTGAGCTTGTTTTCTTTTTTGAATTTTTCTAAAATGACTTCCCACTTTCCAAACGGTATCTCACCATCTATACCCATCCCGCCGCTTATCAAGAAAACCTTTCTACCTTCATCAACGAACTTTTTCATTTCCCATATCGGTACCATATGCCTGAGATAAACTCCACCACAGTGTTTACAATTCATCGGACATTGAGAACCTGTTACGGATACCGGAACGACATATCTAGTATCTACGAGTATCAAAGTCCCGCCTCCTTGAGGTATTCAAGCCATCCCGTATCCGATGCGAATTCCAACTCATAATAGCTGTCATAAATCTCTCCTAATTCTCCAGGATTTGGTAAAAGAATGTTCATGGGATATCCACCATTTGTCCAGTAGTAGACTATTACACTTTCGAGAATTGGTTTAGGATCTGCGTAAGCTCTTAAAACCTCTTCAACATTTTTAATGTATCTCTTGTAAGGATCCTCATTTTTTAGCTCATATGCTAGACTCCTCACAGCTGGAGTTGAAATTTCACTGGTGAAATCTTTGAATTTCGAAGCTAACTCATCGACCTTTGATGAATCAAAGATGGATAAGCTCCATTTGTGATCTGACTCCAGATATTCCGAGAAAGACTCAATGTATTCTGAATACCGATCGAGAACACTTTTAGCCACATCTATGGGTGATCCCTTTAAATCTTTCAAAAAGGAATAGTCCCATCCACTTCCCGGCTCGTAATCCCCTGAAGCTATTATGTATCTAGCAACCCTTCTGAGCTGATAGATCACTTCTGCTGATCCCATAAAACACGCGTCGAAGCCGAGAAGATCAAGTTTAAGTCCATCTAAGGCTTCTGAGAGTTCTGGAATCGTCAGTGCATCTTTCGATTCTTCATCTAAAGCGATGGCTCTTGTGGTGAAATCATTCTTGTAGTTTGAATCTCCCAACCAGGACGATCCGTGATCCCAGATTATCAGAAATTTTTTTGAAAAGTCTATTGAGAACTCGTTTATAAAATCTCTGAGTTCTTTTCCACTTCCGCTGTTTATATTCACTGTTTTCAAAACTTTTAACCCCTCATCAGACATGGCGAGCACTTCATCTCTCGCGCCATCAAAAAACACCAAAACTGATGTCTGGATTCCATAATCAGATATCTCTTCAATATCCTCAGGAGCATAATCTCTCAGATCGTTGTCAGCTGCCATCCAAATGAAGATCTGCCATTCAGGAGGAGAGACTCTCACAGAGAATTTCTCATTATCCACGATAACATCATATATCCCAGGATTCTTCGCAAAAAAGTAAAAGTGATCTTGACCTTGCGAAAGTGAGATATTTTCGATCAACTCGCCATTGAACATTACCGATATATCATGATGACCGGAGGATTTCAGATCAACTCTCACAAATCTGCCAGCTGTAGTGTTGGAAAAAGAGATGGGCTTTATGAATAAACATCCACTCAGAAAAAATACTAGTGATAAAGCAATTAGAACCCTCTTCATCTCTTTACTTTAAGCCTTTTTTTGTATTTTCTCTCTGACTTCTTTTTCTCGTTGCCAACCAAATTAAACTCTTCATGAACCGCTCTGACACTTTCGACTTCTTTCTTTGCCTCTTCCTCTGCTTCCTCACTTATCTTGACAACCCTGAGTATCCATTCTGCAGTCGTCTCAAAAACATTCGCCATCATCTCGTCGAACATTCTGTAGGTTTCTTTCTTAAATTCAAGTATTGGATCTTTTTGACCATACGCTCTCAGTCTGACTGCATCCTTTACATGCTCAACCTCCTCCAAATACTGCCTCCAATTTTCATCTATTATTCTAAGCATTAAAAATCGCATTATCCTCGAATACTCTTCGCCGAGCTCTTCTTTCTTCCTCTCATATGCCTCCCAGAGCTTCTCCAAAAGGAACTCTCTTATCTGATCCTCTCTTGAGAACTCCCCGTTTGCTACATCCGATAGTCCTATTTCTTTTGGAAAGCTTGCGAAAGATTCGGCAAGTCCCTTGAGATCCCAATCGGTTTTCTGTATGAAAAACCTCATCCTTCTGTCAACTATGTCTTCGAATATCTCCTTAACTTGATCATCATAGTTCTCTTCGGTTAGCAAATAATCCCTGAACGAGTACACAGCTTCTCTTTGTTTATCCAGAACCTCATCCATCTCCATGAGACTTTTTCTTATGGAGAAGTTTATTCCTTCGACTTTCTTCTGTATCTTCTCTATAAGCTTTGTGAGCATCGGATGGTATATCGGTTCTCCGGGTTTTATCTTGAGCATGTTCATTATCTTTCCAATCTGTTCAGATCCGAAGATCCTCAACAGATCGTCTTCAAGTGATACAAAAAATCTAGACTCTCCTGGATCTCCCTGCCTCCCTGACCTGCCTCGAAGCTGATTGTCTATCCTTCTAGCCTCATGATGCTCTGTGCCTATTACATACAGCCCTCCAAGCTCAGCAACCCCAGGTCCGAGCTTTATATCTGTTCCTCTACCAGCCATATTTGTGGCGATTGTGACTGCTCCCTTCTGGCCGGCATTCGCTATTATCTCCGCTTCCTTCTCATGATACTTGGCATTCAACACTTCGTGTGGAATCTTCTTCTTTTTGAGCATTTGGCTGAGTCGCTCGCTCTTCTCTATCGAAGTCGTTCCAACGAGTATCGGCTGACCTTTCTCATGACGCTCAACTATCTCTTTCACAACGGCATCGAATTTCTCCTGCTCTGTTCTGTATATAAGATCATCATGATCAACTCTTATCATCGGCTTGTGGGTCGGTACTACCACAACTTCCATATCGTAAACTTGCACAAATTCCTCTTCCTCTGTCTTAGCTGTTCCGGTCATTCCTGCAAGCTTGTCGTACATTCTGAAATAATTCTGGAAAGTTATCGTTGCGTAGGTTATCGACTCAGATCTAACTGTTACCCCTTCTTTTGCCTCTATCGCCTGGTGAAGTCCTCCACTGTATCTTCTTCCCGGAAGGAGTCTTCCTGTGAACTCATCTACTATGACTATCTGATTGTTCATAACGACATAATCGACATCTCTTTTAAAAAGATGGAGGGCTTTCAACGCATTGAGAAGGTGATACAAAAGCTTCACATTTGACGGATCGTAAAGATTTTCCACATTTAATCTCTTCTCAGCTTTTTCTATTCCTTTTTCCGTGAGTATCACCGTGCGGGCTTTTTCATCTATCACGAAATCCTCGTCTTTTTTAAAAGCTTTCGCAAGCTGAGCAAAGAATTTGTAGACAGATGGATTTTCCTTGGAAGGTCCTGAAATTATCAGAGGAGTTCTTGCCTCATCTATGAGTATGGAGTCGACCTCGTCCACTATTGCATAAAAATGCCCTCTCTGAGTTTTGTCGTCCACATCGTAAACAAGGTTGTCTCTCAAGTAATCGAAACCGAATTCGTTGTTCGTTCCATAAGTTATATCCTTATCGTACGCTTCTCTTCTCGAAATCTCCCTGAGTTCCACTTGAAAAGCTTCAAGGGCTTCTTTATTCATCTGAGATTCATCGAGAATCTCTCCTTCATAATCAAGAGGCCAAACGGATAAATTGTTTTCTATCGCTCTTTGAGCCATTTCCGGGTCTTTCCAAACTACTTCATAGCTCTTTCCAAGTTGGTTTATTACCCCAACAGACAAACCCAATGAAAGATAGATAGGTCCCATCCACATCGCATCTCTTCTTGCAAGATAATCGTTCACTGTGACCAGATGTACTCCTTTTCCCGTAAGCGCATTCAGGTATATTGGCATTGTCGCTGCGAGTGTCTTGCCTTCTCCCGTTTTCATCTCAGCTATTTTTCCGTCATGGAGAACAAGACCACCTATCACTTGTACATCAAAAGGCCTCATACCAAGCGTTCTTTTAGCTGCTTCTCTTGCAAGCGCAAAAGCTTCCACGGCAAAATCATCTAATTTCTCTTTGTTTTTGATTTTTTCCCTAAGAGCTTTTGATCTCTTTACCAGATTCTTGAAGTTTTCCTCTTTCAGCTTCTTTCCAAAATCGTTTACCTTCTGAACAACTTTTCTGTATTTCTTTATATATCTCTCATTCTTATCGAAAAGTTTGAGTATTTCACATCACCTCCAGTATGTAGAGAAACTCTCCTGTTTTGTAAGTCTGGAAAAAGAGCATCTTTGATGCGACATCCAAACCTGTTATTTTCCTCAACACATCTCCCAGATCCAAATAAGCTCTGCTTATATCCTCTTTGTAAGGTATAAAAGATGACAGATAGTTAAAAGTTGGGTCATCAAGAAGCTTCTTTCTTCTTGAATACGCTGCATACTTTTTCTTATCAACATTTGACACGACAAAGTGCCCGCCATAAGAGAAGAAATAGAGCTTCTCACCGCTTATATCAAGTATCCACTGATCACCTTTGTTTTCTGCACCATACTTTTTAAGTGTCTCTTCTATATCCTTAAAGTTTTCTTTAGTCTCTCTAAAAATAGCCGCAAAGGTAACATTAGAAGCCGCTGATATGTCCCCGATTATGTATATCTTTCCTTCCGCTCCTCTAACGACACTTGAGACTATATCAGACATCTTCTTGATCTCACCACCCTGACCTGAAAACCAAGATGTGACCTTCTCAACGGCCTCTGCAGAGCTCTTAGCAGAAATACCAACAAAATAGTTACCCATAAAAGGTATTTCGCCCATATCACTCGATCCAACTAAATAGGCTTTGGGCTTTTCCAGATTCCCCGTGACAAACTGATCCACCCTGAGGACTAGCTTTCCATCTTCCACTTTTACCAGGAGCTCTAAGTGATCCGTATTTATATCACCCTTGATTTTCACACCCATGTCTATTTTGAGGGAATTACCACGGAAATATCCCTTGATAAATCCATTTTTCGCTAAAACAGATGACGCCTCTTTGGTTAAACCACCATCTGGCTTTGAATAGTTCGATAATGCAGAGCTCAAACCTCCTTTACTCCCACTCATAACAATGTAATCATCAGCCGATCCAGCAAATATCGTAACATGGTCATCTTTCATCATATAAAGACCTGTAGATTCCTCGTCTAAACTAAGATCCAGAAGGGTTGACACAAATTTCATAAACTCATTTGGAGAAGATGAGTGGAGAGCTATTATGGTGTTCGCTCCTAAATTTTTCAGTAAGTCTATGTAGTAATTCAAATCGAGCGAAGTAAGCGAATTCAGATCTAGAGAGATTCCCTTTGAAGATATTAGAAAATCATGAGATATCGCATCTAAAAAAACTTCTTTTGACACACCACTCTTTTTCTCGATGTCATCCATCATAGAGTTGAATATGTACTCCACTCCAAGCCCTTTGTCTCCAAACACAAATGAAAACAACGGAACCTCTTTCAACTTTTGATAATTCACGGCGGGATTATCAAAATAGATGACAAAATCGTAATCCGGTGGGACGAAATCGATTATCTTCCCAGCAAAGAAGACCAAAGCGTACATCAAAATCAGGAAAGTTCCTACTCTTTTAGTCGTCATCAGCTTCCCTCCAAATTGAAATACTCCCAAGCTTTATTAACCACCCTTTCAACATCAAAAGCTTTCTGGCATCCGCCAAGCTTTGAATAGATAAAATACTCAATGTTTCCTTTCGTTCCCCGAACCTTCGAGAAGGTCAAATCACAGGGTGAAAATCCATTCTCTTCTAAAGTTTTTATTATATCCCTAAGAACCCTTATATGTACATATTTATTTAAGGCCAATCCCTTTTTCACTTCTTCCCTTTTAGCCTCAAACTGCGGCTTCACAAGTAAAACAACTTCTCCATTCTCCTTTAAAAGCTTTTGAAAAACTGGAATAATTTTTCTTAGAGATATGAAGGATACATCACAGGTTATCAGATCCACTCTCTCTCCTAAACTTTCCTCATCCAAGTACCTTGCATTAACCTTTTCCATTACAACAACTCTCGGATCGTTTCTCAACTTCCAGTGAAGCTGCCCTTTTCCAACATCTACCGCGTATACTTTTTTGGCACCATTTTGAAGAAGAAAATCCGTAAAGCCACCAGTAGACGCTCCTATGTCGCAAACCACTTTTCCTGACACATCGAATTTGAAATACTTCCATGCAGATTCAATCTTATATCCGCCTCGGCTTACATACTTCTCAGGAGTTTTAACAAATATATTCACATTCTCATCAAAATTTCTGGAAGGCTTATCAACTTTTTCACCATTTACAAATACTTCCCCAGCCATTATGAGCCTCTTAGCCTTCTCTCTTGTTTCCACGAATCCTTTTTTAACAAGAAGCTGGTCTATCCTCATTTTTTGAACCTCACAAGCCATACCTTGTTATCGCCTACAAGTATCAGAGATCCATTTACAAACTTGAAATCCCTCGCATTGAGGAATAGCTTTCTTCCAAGAACAGCGATCCCATTCTTCTCAATCTTCAACGCATATCCATTGTGAAGTCTTATACAATCTCCGTACACCTTCTCGTTGTTGACAACACAGAAATTCTTATTATTCACAAATACCACTTTTCCATCCAGGAAATCAAATCCATAACTACCAATAGCTTTTTTCGAGTAGATCACTTCCTCACGCTCAAGGTTTATTTCCCTGTAATATCCGCAAATATCCAATATGTAAAGCTTTCCACCAGACCAATACCACTCAAGTGGCGTGCAGGATATTTTCTTTCTCCAAGATCCATCCACGGCTTCAATATAGCCGGATGCTTCCAATATGTACTTCTCGTATACATCGATTGCCGTCGATTTCAGTTCTCTCTTATTTTTTCCAACAACCCGATTTGGGAGCACTACATTCCCATTCCAAAATCCCACAGGTCTCATATCTGCTCTATACTCTTTATCTCTAAATATCAACTTTCCAGATGAGTAAATAGCTATTTCTCTGCCAACTGGAAAGATCATTTCAACTCCTTGAAAGAGCCTAGCTGTTTCGATGCTCATTCCTTCCTTTCCCACGAAGAAAAGATTCCCCTCAACCTCGTGAAAGCCTCTTTTCATGCTTGTTGCAACACCATCCAAATACACTTCATAGGTATCTTTCGGGGAGAAAACATATGTGGAGGGTTTCCTCATCTCAGTTATAGTTGCAGATATTCCCTCTGGTGAGAACTTTATCAAGAATCCCCTGCTTGGAAGTTTGTAGCAACCGATCGTTTTCTTTAAACCGTTTTTTAAACTCTCCGGCGCCTTGGAGATCTCTGATGGAGAGTTGTAGTTATCCCATTCAGATTTTTCATAGCGAACCCAAATCGCAACATTACTGCCATCTTCATCAATCCTTACAAACAGAGGGGTTCCTCCACCTGCTAGTATCCCGCATTCCATCAAACTTTTATTTAGAGTTGATCTGAAATCCTCCGGTCCAGAATAGACTAGATCAACGGATGGAAGGGATTGCCATTCCCTTATGAGAGATAGCTCTTCTGCCCCAGGGGGGACATCCGACGCGTATATCAATACAGAACCGTTAGTATAGACATAAATCCCAAAAACCGCTGTTATCAGAAGTGAACTGAATACAAGTACAAACCATTTGGTGGAGCTGAACCGGGAGCGTTTGATCTGTCGCGAGACTCCAGTAGCTCTTTTACCCTCGTAGGATTCCAGTCTCCAACCCCCACTTTTACAAGAGTTCCAACTATATTTCTCACCATTCTCCTCAGAAACGACCTTCCCTCCACTCGGAATAACAAGATCCCTCCTCTCATTCTCAAGATTCTGATTCTGTAAATAATTCTAACAGGGTTTCTTCTATCGTCCGGATCGCTTTTTCTAAAAGCTGTGAAATCATGCTCGCCTTCCAGATATCTCGCAGCCTCTCTCATAGAGCTCACATCCAGTTCGTAAGGAAACCACCAAACATAATTTCTTCTGAATATATCAGGATATCTGGTGTTGAGAACATAGTAATGATAAATCCTCTTCTTTACCCCAGATCTTGGGTTGAATTTCTCCGGAAGATCCACTACTTTCTTTACATAAACATCAGATGGAAGATTTGCATTCATAGCGTTCTTCACATCTTCATTCGTCATCCGAGGATTAGGACAGTCAAAGACAACAAGTTGATTACAAGCGTGAACGCCAGCATCAGTTCTTCCAGCCGCATGAGTGTAGACTCTATACTTAAAAATTCTCTCCAGAGCGTCCTCTATTACTCCCTGAACCGTTCTGACTTTGGGCTGTCCCTGATATCCATAGAAGTTACTTCCGTCATACATAACAAAAGCTCCGATTCGTCTTTTCAAACCAAATCTCTCCTTTGGTGTAAAATATCCTAAGGTTTATTTTACATTATCTGGAGGGGATAATGTGATTCGCTACTTATCAATTGCAATCATCACAATTATGTACGCCACTACCATGGCGGTGTCGGTGGTGACAGCATATCTCGAATCACCCAACATGATGGTCGTGGTCGACATAAGTGATCCAAAAAATCCTAAGATGGTCCGGTACTACAAATTAGAATCAAAAGCCGAAAGTGCTTTGGTAATCGGCAGAGTGATATATGTAAAACACGACAAATCCATAGAAGTTCTAGTTGTAGGTGAAAACGGTGAGATCTCTAAAAACTCCGTAAAAGATTTTTCTTTTCAAATATCTAGTTTCGATGTAAAAGGAAAAGAGATAGCCATATCCTACGATGGAACCATATACATCATGGATCCTAATTTCAAAATACTCGGCACTCTTTCTACAAAGTGGAAGATAGTTAACTTGAAATTTCTCAACGAAAAATACATCGTGGTCAACTTCGGAGAAAATGGAGTAGGAATGGTGAACATTGAGAATCCTTCAGATCCAAGGATAATTTGGAGACTTGAAGCGCGGTTAGAAAACATCGTGGAAGTTCTACCGGAAAAAGAAAACATATTCGCAATCTGCGAGAGCGGAATGCTGTTCGTGGTGAATGTGAGCGATCCGATGAGACCTAAAGTAGTGAAATACACATATCTTCCTGAAAATGCAAAAAAGGGGATCATATACAAAGATTTTCTCGTAGTTCTTTCCCCCGCCGGGAAAATTTCATCCGTAGACATATCTGATCCATTTGAGCCAAAACTTCTCTTCAGCAGATACATAGGTACCGATGTTTCTGATATCGATGTTGTCTTTGGATATGTATATGTAGCAAAAGACAGAGGGGTTTACATATACAAGCTCGGAAAATTCGGTCTGAGCTTTATGAACTATGTTCCTGCAATGAGCGTGAAAGCATTTGCGAGAAAAAGGGTATCTCCAGCTAAGAAAATGCCTCCAGGAACAATTTTATGGAGCTATTCTGCATCGAGCGAAATTAGATCAGCTCCGATGATCATGGATGGAAAGATATACTTCGCATCCGTGAATGGTGGAATCTTCTCAATAGATGAATCTGGAAAGTTCTTATGGAGCTACAGAGCGAGATTCTTGATAACCTCACCTGTTGTGGGAAAAGACAAGAAAGTATTTGTGGGAAGCTGGGATAACTATATCTATGTAATAGATGAAGGAGGAAACTTGGTGTGGAGAGTCCGGCTTGGTGGAGATATCACAAAACCCGTCTCTGTGGATGGAAATAGAGTTTATGTAGGATCAGAAGATGGCTACCTCTACGCTGTAGAAGATGGGAAGATCATCTGGAAAAGGGAGCTATCAGGATGGATGACAACGAACATAATTCTTTACAGTGATGGACAAGTGGTTTTGGGAACTAGTAACGGTAATGTGTATGCAATATCTTATTCTGGAAATATTCTTTGGAGCTTTGACTCTGACGGTTGGATATCATCGTACATGGCTGCCGATGAGGAAGGAAATATCTGCTTTGGAACGACAAACGGTGATTTGTTCATGATAAGCAAGAAAGGAGAGCTTATCTGGAAATACGATGCAGGAGACGAAATATCCTCAGGTCCCGTAATCGATTCCTACGGCAGAATAATATTCGGAACAAAAGGCGGAAAGATAATCGTGCTTGACAGAAAAGGAAATCTCATGTGGACTTATAGTGCCAAGAGCCCTATAACTTCCGATCCGGCGGTTTCAAAAGAAGGATTTTTGATCTTTGGAACAGAGGATGGTTATCTGTATGCGCTAAATCTCGATGGAACATTGAGATGGAAAGTGTCCACTGGAGGAAAAATTGTAGCATCCCCTGTTATAGATAAAAATGCCGTGTATTTTGGATCAACCGATGGAAAACTTTACGCTGTCTACGAAACGACAGACGGGCTCGATGATGGTCCATGGCCTATGTGTTGCGGAAATCCAAATCATCTCAAAGTTGTTAACTATTAATGAAGACACTACGAAATTCTTGCATAGTTATTTTGAACTCCTTTAATTTAGTGATCGTCAAGTAAAATGAGAGATATAATAAATCTTGGGGTGATGGCCATGAAAAAACTAAAAACAGGAATACCTGGAATGGATGAAATTCTCAACGGTGGAATACCCGAACGGAACATCGTCTTAATAGCTGGAGGACCGGGCACGGGGAAGAGCATCTTTTCCCAACAGTTTATCTACAGCGGGCTGGAAATGAATGAAGGAGGAGTGTATGTCGCTCTTGAAGAACATCCTGTACAGATAAGGAAAAACATGGAGTCTTTTAACTGGAAAGTGGAAAAGTTTGAATCCGCTGGGATGTTTGCGATAATCGATGCATTCACAGGAGGAATAGGCAGTTCAGCAGAAAGAGAAAAATACATAGTCAAAGATCCAGATGATATTAGAGAAATGATAGATGTTTTGAAAAGGGCCATAAAAGAGACATCAGCCAAAAGAGTAGTCATAGATTCGGTAACTACACTGTATCTGACGAAACCCACAATAGCGAGAAAAGTGGTTTTTCAGCTCAAAAAAGTGATAGCCGGACTGGGATGCACAGCTTTGTTTGTAAGTCAGGTTTCCGTAGCAGATAGAGGGTTTGGTGGTCCTGGTGTGGAGCATGGTGTTGATGGAATAATAAGACTTGACTTAGATGAGATAGAAGGTGAACTAAAACGAAGTTTGATAGTCTGGAAAATGAGGGGAACATCTCACTCTATGAAAAGGCATCCTTTCAAGATCACGGATCACGGAATAATCGTAGAAATTTAAAGGGGGGGTGATGGTTATGAGACTCAACTTCAACCCTGTTGGAAGAGAAGAGATACATTCACTTGAAACAGCACTCCTTATAGGCAGTCTTTTCAGACCGGAAGTTATGGAGGAGATCAGAAATTCCGCTGAAAGGCTTACATGGGTAGATTCTTTAGCTGTTGCCGCGGGAGCTCTGGCACGCTCCAAAGCTGGTATGAGCTTATCCGAGATAGCTGAAGAGCTAGGCAGAACTGAATCCACGTTGCGAGATCATCTAAAAGGTGGAACAAAAGCAGGGAAGATCGTTTTAGAGACATTTGATCTCTTGAAAAAAGGCGAGCTGGACCTGGACAAAATTCTCCTGGACACATCCACTATCAGGGAAAAACTTGAGAAAATCAGAAGTGAGATAGACGATTTGCTAAAAATTCTGTGAAAACCGGGGGATTTCCCCCGGTAAAATTCTTTGTAATCAACCTTCCAGATCGTTACTAGTTCTCGTCCTCAGAAATCTTAAGGAGTGCTAGGAAAGCTTCCTGAGGAATTCGAACTTTTCCAATTTCTCGAAGCTTCTTCTTCCCCTCTTTCTGCTTCTCTAAAAGCTTCATCTTTCTCGTTACATCACCACCATAGCATTTTGCAAGAACGTCTTTTCTCAATGCTCTTATATCAGTCCTGGCTATTATCCTTCCCCCAGCTTTGGCCTGAATAGGTATTTGAAACTGATGTGGAGGTATGAGATCTTTGAGCTTTTCTACCAGCTTTCTCGCCACCTGATAAGCTTTCGATCTGTGCGCTATGAATGTCAGAGCATCGACAGGCTCTCTGTTAACTAAGATAGTTATCTTAACGAGATCGGATTTTCTGTATTCTAGGAACTCGTAGTCCATAGACGCGTATCCACGACTGAGAGCTTTCATCCTGTCAAAAAAATCAAAGATTATCTCAGAGAGAGGAGCTTCAAATCTCAATATAACTCTATCTCTTCCAGCGTTTTCCGTTGCGTACAGCTTTCCTCTCTTTTCTACCTGTATCAGATTTATCATGTTTCCCATGTATTCACCCGGAGTGATCACGGATAGATCTATCCAAGGCTCGTAGACTTCCTCTATGTCAGATTCATCTGGAAATTTTGAAGGGTTGGTTACATTTATTACCTCACCATCTTTCATCTTTACCTTGTACTCAACATTGGGAGCTGTCAGTATGACTGCAAGATCAAACTCCCTCTCTATACGTTCTCTCACAACATCCATGTGAAGAAGCCCTAAAAAGCCCACACGAAATCCAAACCCAAGAGCTGGTGAATTATCGGGCTCGAAAGTAAGAGCTGAGTCGTTCAGTTTTAACTTCTCCAAAGCCTTCCTCAACTCCTGATAATATTCTGGGAGTCCGGGATACATTCCGGCATACACCATCGGTTTTATTTCCTTGTATCCCGGAAGAGGTTTATCTACGGGATCGTTCTTATGCGTTATAGTATCTCCAACCCTTGCAAGTGATACTTCTTTTATACCGGCTATGACGTAACCTACTTCTCCTGCAGAAAGAGACTCAGTTGGGGTCATAAACGGCGTGAAAACTCCTATCTCATCAACCTCGTATTCATTGCCATTTGACATAGTAATTATTCTGTCTCCTTTTGACAACCTTCCGGAAAAGATCCTTACCGATACAACGACTCCTCTGTATTTATCGTATCTTGCATCAAATATGAGAGCTGCTAGCTTATCGTTGACACTTCCTTTTGGTGGAGGAACCCTTTTTACAATCGCTTCAAGAAGATCTTTAACGCCTGTTCCTTCCTTTGCACTAACTTTCAGTATCTCATCTTCATCCACTCCAAGAAGATCCATTATTTGTATTGAGGTCTCTTCTATGTTGGCACTTGGGAGATCTATTTTGTTGATAGCTGGTATTATTTCTAAATCGTTCTCTATCGCAAGATATGTGTGAGCAACAGTCTGCGCTTCTACACCCTGGCTCGCATCAACGAGAAGCACCGCCCCCTCACACGCAGCCATACTCCTGCCCACCTCGTAGGAAAAATCCACATGTCCAGGCGTATCTATTATGTTGATCTCATAAGTATTCCCATCAGAAGCTTTATAAAGAATCTTAACCGGCTGGGCTTTTATGGTTATGCCACGTTCTCTCTCAATATCCATCATATCTAAGAATTGCTCTCTCATCTTGTGGGAATCTACAGAACCCGTTAATTCGAGAATCCTGTCGATGAGAGTTGTTTTTCCGTGGTCTATGTGAGCTATTATACAGATATTTCTTATGAGATTTGGATCGTACACAATATCACCTCGCGGGCTTATTTTACCTCAATTCTCAAATGATCGCTTGTGGTAGAATTTTTCTGGGGGTGATTATAAATGAAAATAAAATTTGGAACTTCTGGATGGAGAGGAATAATAGCAGACGATTTTACATTTGAAAATGTCAGATATGTCACACAAGCGATCGCAGAACATCTTAAAGAGAGAGGCGAAACAGAAAACGGTGTAATAGTTGCAAGAGATCCAAGATTCATGAGTGAGAGATTTGCAGCAGTTATAGCAGAAGTCCTCACGGGTAATGGCATCAAGGTTTACATGCCGGAGAATCCGACGCCTACTCCTGTTCTGTCATGGGTGATACTCAACAGAAGTTTGGATGGTGGTGTGAATGTAACTGCTTCTCATAACCCGCCAGAATACAGTGGCGTTAAGTTCAACCCTTCAAGCGGCGGACCTGCTCTTCCCGATGTCACTAAATCGATCGAGAAAAAAATAGCTCTTGTAATGAACGGTGAGATAGAAGTTAAGACCATGCCACTTAAGGAGGCTGCCAGCGAGGGACTTTTCGAAATAATAGATCCGCTTGACGAGTATTATGAAAAGATCAGAAAAACTGTGGATCTTGAAAGGATAAAACAAGCAGGAATTACGGTTGTTGCCGATCTAATGTACAGCGCTGCGATAGGATATCTGGACCCAATAATAAAAGAAATTGCCGCGGAGTATGAGATATTCCACGACTATAGAGATCCATATTTTGGTGGAGGAAGACCAGAACCAGACGAGAGCAGAATGAGAATGATAGGTGAGACTGTAAAAGACAGAAAATGGAAGATAGGACTTGCGGTTGATGGAGACTCTGACAGATTCGGCGTGGTCGATGACGAAGGGGATTTCGTAAAACCGAACGAAGTTATAGCACTTCTTGCAGATCATCTTTACAGAAACAAAGGAATGAAAGGTCCTGTCGCAAGGAGTATAGCAACCTCTCATGCTGTTGATAGAGTTGCCAAAGAATTCGGGGAAGATGTCATGGAAACTCCTGTTGGATTCAAATTCTTAGGACCACTTTTGATGCAAAAAGGAGCGATAATAGCAGGTGAGGAGAGTGGAGGCCTTTCTATAAAAGATCACACTCCTGAGAAAGATGGAATATTAGCCGACCTCCTCGTTCTTGAAATGATAGCTTATGAGGGAAAAGACTTATCTGAGATAAGGAAGGATTTTAGAGAAAGGTACGGGGAATTTTTCAATACGAGAATTGATCTTGAAGTTGAGAGCAACACAGAAAGAGATGAACTCGTCAATAAATTCAGATATATCGGAGAAGAATTCGCCGGATTTAAGATACTCAGAAGAGACGAAATAGATGGGGTCAGATACTTTCTAGATGCTCCTGATACCTGGCTTCTAGCTAGACCTTCTGGAACAGAACCACTTGTGAGAGTTTACATAGAGAGCACAGATCAAAAAGCTTTTAGAAGTTTGATAAATGCTGTCAAAAGGATGCTGAGGTGAGAGTATGGATCTTGGAATAGATGGAAAGGTAGCTGTGGTGACTGCAGCAAGCAAGGGAATTGGTTTTGCGGTTGCTAAAAAGCTCGCAGAAGAGGGAGCCAACCTTGTGATAAATTCAAGGAGAAAAGAGAATCTCAACAGCGCCAAAGCAAAACTCTCACGCATTGGAGTAAAGATAGTATCTGTTTCTGGTGATCTCAAGGAAAAAGAGACGATAGAGAATATTTACAACGCCGCTATGGAAAATTTCGGAAAAGTCGATATACTCTTTTTGAATGCTGGTGGTCCGAGACCAGGAGGATTTTTCGATGTTGATGAAAAGGATTGGAAAGAGACTTTTGAAACGAATTTCATGAGCGCCCAAAGACTTGTCAGACTCATAGCACCAAACATGATCAAAAACAGATGGGGAAGGATAATATTTCTCACATCCATTTCCGTTAGAAATCCGATAAAGAATCTCATACTCTCAAATTCAATAAGAATGGCGATAACTGGAATGATGAAAACACTATCGTTGGAACTCGCCGAGCATAACATCACAGTGAACGCCGTAGCACCTGGCTATACCTTGACAGACAGAGTCAGACAACTTTTAGAAGACAAAGCAAAAAGAACAGGAAAAACTTACGAGGAGGTTATGAAAGAACTTTCGAGCGTCATACCAGTTCACAGATTGGGAAAACCAGAGGAAATAGCCTCTGTGGTGGCTTTTCTGGCATCCGAATCAGCCGCATTTCTTACCGGCCAGACGATAGTCGTTGATGGAGGCCAGGACGCAACAAGCGTTTAAAGCAGAATAGTTTGGCCTTCTTCTGTTTTAAAGAAATTTCTCTTTCCTCTGCTCTCCACCAGCTCTAATCCTCCGAAAATAGGATGACTGGTGGGGATCCGTCCTTCTTTGAGAGCTCTTTCATATTCCATAGCCCAATCACGAATTTCTTTTCTATCCGAATGCCTCTCTTTATCTTCAGATTTTTCCAGAAACTTTATGTAATACCTATCCTGAACATTGGAAGATAGATCATCAAGATCACTGGAGCTCTTGAAGAGATTTCCAACGATTGAGGCTATTGTATCAGTATCCGTTCCTTTCTCGTTTGCCGCTTTGAATATAGCGTCTCTTGGTTTGAATTTCAGATATAGATAAACGGCGCACAGAGAAACTCCTCTCCCAGAGCCAGGATGGTCTTTCTCTCCAACAAGGCTGCAATATTCACCGTAATCTGAAACTTCAGGAATAATACTGAAAAGCCTCTTCAATTTTTCAAATTCACTTTGGAATCCTTTTGAAAAATCGAAACTCCTTTCCCTCATCCACCTTGATATCTCCGGGGATTCCTCTATGAATCTTTCAGCGAGTTTTGACAGTTTTCCAAATTCCTCAAAGATCGTGTTGAAATTTCTTTCTGATCTTGAAGCCGCTGCAACTAAATAGGATCCCGCAAAGGCAATCGGATGGCCATGGGTTATCATTATGTTTTTGAAGATATCTTCAACCATATCTTCATCGCTCTTTATTTTTTCAACGATCGGATGAATTCTCATCACCCCACCGCTTCCACCAGCTTCCTCATAGCCCATATAGAAATTCCCATCCCACTGAATCCTCATAGAAAACAGATTCATCGCGGCTTTTTTTGTAGATTTCCCAGCACCTCTTTGATAGTAAATCCATAGCGGAAGCTCTACATAGGCAAAGTACTCTGGATGGAATCTGCCACTCCAAATAGATCTTGCAGTAGCAAGAGTGAGCTGGGTATCGTCAGAGTATTCACCCTCCTTGAC
>WGAO01000077.1 GCA_015489065.1 Thermotogaceae bacterium
CAGATTTGTTTTGAAAAGCGCTTTGTGTAGTATAATGGCATCCGGATAAATTTTACACGAGGAGGGATGAGTATGAAAAAATACACGAAAACTCATGAATGGGTTGAAGTTATCGAGGGGAACAAGGTGAAGGTAGGTATAAGCGACCACGCTCAAGATCAGCTTGGTGATATTGTCTACATAGAGCTTCCAGAAGTCGGGGCTGAGTTCAAAAAAGGAGATACTCTAACCACCATTGAATCAGTTAAGTCCGCTGAAGACATATACGCCCCAGTCTCTGGCAAAGTTACAGCTGTAAACGAAGAGCTCTCTGATCATCCTGAAATAATAAACGAGGATGCGGAAGGAAAAGGCTGGATCGTAGAGATGGAAATGAGCGATCCGTCAGAGCTTGACGACCTGATGACGAAGGAGGAGTACGAGAAATTCTTAGAGGAGGAGGAAGGATGAAATGAAGAAATACACCTACATACCTCACACTGAAGAAGATATAAAAGAAATGCTCGCTACGATTGGTGTAAAAAGCGTTGATGATCTTTTTGTGGATGTTCCAAAGACGATCTCACCAGAGAGTTTAAAAATACCCGAATCGAAAGACGAGCTCACGGTGAGATCGATAGTAGAAGGTTTAGCCCGGAAAAACCGCTTCCTGAATGAGATGAGAGTTTTCACGGGTGCGGGGATATATTACAGGTATATCCCATCAGTTGTATATCATATGGCTTCTAAACCGAATTTCGTCACGGCTTATACACCTTATCAGGCGGAAGTATCTCAAGGGACGCTTCAAGCTCTCTTTGAGTACCAAACAATGATAAGTGAGCTTACGGGAATGGAAGTAACAAACGCCTCCATGTACGATGGAGCTTCTGCCCTGGCAGAAGCGATGCTAATGGCGGTTAGGGTCTCAAAGAAAAAGAAAGTACTAATGGCTTCGAACATACACCCTGAGTATGTGAGAACCACCAAAACATATGTCACACCTCAGGATATTGAAGTTGTAATGGTTGACTACGATAAAGAAACCGGACAGATAGATCTTGAAGATTTGAAAAGGAAACTCGACGATACCGTTGGAGGAGTCGCGGTTCAGTATCCAAACTTCTTTGGAGTGGTTGAAGATTTGAAAGCAATCAAAGAGATATTGCCAGAAAAAACGATGTTCGTCGTCGCTGCAGATCCCATAGCCCTCGCGATTTTAGAACCACCCGGAAAATTTGGTGCGGATATAGTAGTTGGTGAAGGTCAGGCTCTCGGAAGTTTCCCATCGCTTGGAGGACCGGGTTTTGGATTCTTCTCAACGAACATGAAACATGTCAGGATGATGCCAGGAAGGCTCATAGGACAGACGAAAGATGTTGAAGGAAGAACCGGATATGTGATGATACTCCAGACAAGAGAGCAGCACATAAGAAGGAGTAAAGCAACGAGCAACATATGCTCCAACCATGCTCACAACGCAGTTATGGCAGCGATATACATGAGTACGATGGGTAAAGAAGGAATTGTGGAAATCGCAAGGAGATCTGCAAACACGGCTCATTATCTGGCAAAAGCACTTGAAGATAAGGGATTCAATCTCACATTTAAGGGACCCTTCCTCTTTGAGTTTGTATTTGATGCCGGTGATGGATACGAGAAGAAATGGAAAGAGATGGTTGATAAGGGAATACTCGGACCATTACCGATGGAAAGATTCTTTGAAGATATGAAAGGAAAGGCTTTAGCCGCAACGACTGAAATGGTCAAAAAAGAGGATATAGATGCGCTCCTGGAGGCGATAGCATGACGATATTTGAAAAATCCAAAAAGGGAAGGAGAGCGTATAACCTCCCAGATTACGATGTTCCAGAAGTTGATCTTGGAATTCCAGAGCATCTTGTCAGGTCAGAAAAAGCAGAACTTCCCGAAGTTTACGAAGTCGAAGTAGTCAGACATTACACAGATCTTGAAGCCAAGAATTATTCCGTTGACAGAGGATTTTATCCGCTCGGATCTTGTACGATGAAATACAATCCCAAGCTAAATGAGGATATGGCTACTCTCTTTAGATGGCTACATCCATATCAACCAGAAGAGACTATTCAAGGTGCTCTGAGGTTGATGTATGAATTAAAGGAAATGCTCATGGAGATAACAGGAACTGATGACATGACTTTGGTCCCATCAGCTGGAGCTCATGGTGAGCTCACTGGAATGCTCATAATAAGAGCTTATCATTTGGACAGAAAAGACTACAAGAGAAATAAAGTCATAGTTCCAGATTCCGCTCACGGGACGAATCCAGCTTCAGCATCGATGGCTGGATACAAAGTTGTTGAGATTAAATCGAGTGATGAAGGACTGGTAGATCTCAAAGAGCTTGAAAAAGAGCTCGACGATACCACGGCAGCCATAATGCTCACAAATCCGAACACACTTGGATACTTTGAAAGAGACATAGTAAAAATAGCTGAGATGGCACACGAAGCAGGAGCCCTTCTTTACTACGATGGAGCGAATTTGAACGCCATTATGGGAAGGGCAAGACCAGGAGACATGGGATTTGATGTCGTTCATTTGAACCTACACAAGACATTCTCAACACCACATGGAATGGGAGGGCCCGGATCTGGACCGATAGGTGTCAAGGAAGAACTCAGAGAATTTTTGCCTGTTCCTGTCGTGAGAAAAGACGGAGACAGATATTACCTTGATTACGATCTACCAAAATCTATAGGCATGGTCAGATCGTTCTACGGAAACTTCGGAGTACTAGTTAAGGCTTACACTTACATACTCACCATGGGAAGAGATGGGCTCAAGATGGCAAGCGATATGGCAGTTCTCAACGCTAATTATCTGAAAAAACTGATAAGTGAATTCTATCCAATAGCTTACGATAAAGATGGAAACAGGCCATGCATGCATGAATTTGTAGCTGATGGAACGAAACTTCTCAAAGAGACTGGAGTAAAAACTCTTGATGTTGCAAAAGCTCTCCTAGACAAAGGATTCCACGCTCCAACAGTCTACTTCCCGCTTATAGTCCACGAAGCTCTCATGATAGAGCCAACGGAGACAGAATCAAAAGAAACCCTTGAGGCTTTTGCAAACGCACTTAAGGAGATCGTCGAGGAAGCGAAAAAGAATCCGGAAAGCTTGAAAGAGGCTCCAAAGAACACGCCCGTTAGAAGGCTTGACGAAGCAACGGCATCGAGAAAACCTATCGTGAGGTGGTCAAAAGAATAAAGGGGTCGCCAGAGTGGCGACCCTTTATATTCCGAACCTTCTTTTAGCAGCGTTCACTATCGAGAGTATCATGTCTTTGTAAGTCTTTCCAGTCTTTTCGAATATCAGCGGAATATTTGAATAGTCTGGAACAAGCATGGGAAGCGAGTTTACTTCGAGTATATGATACTTTCCATCTTTTATCCTCATATCTATTCTTCCGTATCCCCTGAATCCAAGCACTTCGAAGGTTCTTTTAGAGACTTCCTTGACCTTCTCCAGCTCTTTACTATCAAGCCTTGCCGGGACATAGTAATCTATGTAATCATCAAACTCGCCAGAATTCTTCACCCTGTCTGAGAAGAACTTTTCTATTCCATCCGGAAGTCTTGAAAAGTCTATTTCCATAGGTGGGAGAATATTTATACCGTTTTCATCTTCCACAAAAGCTATAGTGAGCTCCATGCCATCTATGTATTCCTCAACGAGAGCCGGTTCGTTGAAATTCTCATGAACCCATTTAACGCTCTCTAGCAGCTCATTGTAGCTATTCGCAACAGATTCTTTTCTCAAACCCTTTGAACTTCCTTGCCTTACGAGTTTTACAAGTAAGGGATATCTCAATCCATGATCTTCCGGAACTCTTTCTCCAGGTCTTACAACGATGAACTCCGGTGTATCAATTCCATATTGCTTTACGATCGCTTTTGTAACAGATTTATCTATACAGAAAGCGTGCGTGAGTGGAGGAGATCCCGTATAAGGAATTCCCATAAGATCTAGAACAGATGCGACATGCAGCTGCCTGGCTTCTTTTCCTCCACCAGTAGCTATGTTCATCGCAAGATCGAATTCTTTTATTTTCTTCATGAAATCCTCATTGAACGGAACGACCTCGTTCTCGTATACACCATCAAGGGATTCTTGTATGGCCTTTATCATCTTCTTTTTGTATTTATCCAAAACTTCGTCAACGACCAGTGCTATCCTCACGGGTTCACCTCCATAATTTCTAATCTTTGACAACCCAGCTGTTCATTATTTTCAAATTCACTTCTTCACCAGGTTTGTACTTATCTTCATGAGGTTTTAATTTTGCCCTTATTTCTTCATTCCCCACTTTGATTCTGTACTCAACCTCGTTGCCAAGAAATATAGAATTAACCAAGAGTCCTTTGACGATATTCTCATCATCACTCTCTTTTGAAACAACTTCTAGACTCTCTGGTCGAATTATCATAAAGCCCTTCTCTCCTGCCGATAGCAATCCCCGACTATTGATAACTGCTCCAGTTTCAAGTCTGACCTTCAAATTTTCACCATCACTTTCTAAAACTTCTACAGGAAGATGACTCATTATTCCTATGAAACCCGCGACGAACAAATTCTTAGGTCTAAAATAGATCTCCTTTGGTTTTCCAAGCTGAACAATTTTCCCTGCTCTCATAACGGCAATTCTATCAGCCATCACCATGGCTTCAGCTTGATCGTGCGTAACATACACAGATGTTGTACCGATCTGCTTATGAACCTCTTTCAATTCGAATCTGACTTCTTCCCTGAGCTTGGCGTCTAAATTTGAAAGCGGCTCGTCAAACAGTATTATATCCGGGTGAGGAGCTATCGCTCTAGCAACCCCGACTCTTTGTTGTTGGCCTCCTGAGAGTTGATCTATTTTCCTATCGAGAAGCTGATCTATTCTCATGAGTCTCGCTGCGTCTTTAACACGCGTTTCTATTTCATCTTTTGGCAACTTTCTCATCTTCAAGCCATAAGCTATGTTCTCGAACACATTCAAATGTGGAAAGAGAGCAAAGTTTTGAAAAACCATGGTGATGTTTCTCTTCTCTGGTGGAAGATCCGTTATATCTTTACCACCAACATACAGTCTTCCCTCAGTGGGTTTTATAAGACCCGCTATGATTCTCAATGTGGTAGTTTTTCCGCATCCGGATGGCCCCAAAAGCACGAAGAATTCACCATCTTCAATCTTTAAATAATCTATTGATGATGCCAATACTTTTTTTCCATAAATCTTTTTTATTCCTTCAAGAACGACTTCAGGCATCCATACCCCTCCTCATTATTTCAATCCAGCTCCAGCGGTGTATTCGATCTTCACAAATCTTTCCATCAGCAGCACTATTAGTATAGAAGGTATTATCAACACAACACTCAAAGCAGAAGCAGGAGCAGGAGCTATATAGTAACCACCAACATAGTGGAATATCTGAACGGGAAGAGTCGTTATATTCGGCAGCCCAACGAGTAAAGTCAGAACGAACTCATTTAATGACCACGCAAAAGTGAATATAGAACCAGCCAGAACCCCAGGACTTACCAAGGGAACATAAACTTTCAACATGGTTTGAAGTCTCGTTGCTCCAAGAGTTCTAGATGCTTCCTCCAGAGCTGGATCTATGGATTCAAACGCTGCCGCAACACTTCGAAACATGTACGGTATGCCACCTATCATATGCACTAGAACAACTCCCCAATAGCTTCCTATCATCCCCCAATTCGTGTACATAGATAACAATCCTATTCCACTAGCTATTGGCGGAACTATCAACGGTATTAAAACGAGATTCTCGACAAGTCTTTTACCCTTAAAGCTTTTAGTTCCCACCACATAAGCAGCTGGTATAGATATGAGAGCTGAGAATAGGACTACCAGCGGAGCTATTGTAAAACTCAAATAGATCGATTTTCCGAGATCTCCTCCTTCTAAGAGAACTTTAAACCATTTCAATCCCCATTTAGAGGGCAAAAGGGACGTACCATACCAACGTTCACTGAAGGCCCAGAAAAATATGACTATTATCGGAAATACCACTCCGAAGATTATCAATGTTGACATTAGAAATATCCATGTCTTTCTTTTCAAGCCCTTTCACCTCCGCCTCTCATTCCCCGCATTATCTTGGTATAAAGATACGCTATCAGTACTGCTGCGATCATGTACACAACGGCTTGAACAGATCCCACTCCCCATTCTCCTCTATCAACGACATCTTCATATATAGTTATAGACATATATTTTGGCCAACTTCCTCCGAGAATGAACGGCACGGAAAAAGCCCCAAACATCCCTATAAAAACCAGCAAAGATCCGGCTATGAAACTCGGTATCGTGAGAGGGAATATCACATTTTTCACAGTGCTCCAAAATCCCGCTCCCAATGTCCTGCTGGCTTCAATTATGGATGGATCTATCATTTTCAGGGCTCCCACTAACAAAACAACCATATACGGGAGGTTTATCCACACATTCGCGACTATTATTCCTATACCAAATTTATCGTTCACCAATTGCGTAGTTTCTCCAATAATTCCAAGCCAAGCGAGGAATCTCTGGATATATCCCCCCGGCGTCAAAAGCGTCCACCAAGCAAAAGCAGATATCAAATACGGAATGAAAAGAGGAATCTTGTATATAGCAGTAACGATTTTTTTCCCTTTGAATTCAATGAAGTGAAAGAACAGAGCCATTAAATACGCAAGAACAGCTATTATAAGCGCGGCAACGGCGGAATTCCAAGTGCTGAACCAAAGCGCATGCATGTACGTACCGCCAAGCTCAAAAAATTTCTTGTAATACTCCAAAGTGAAATGAGTTTCTCCCATATGCCCTAAAGAATATAGCCCCAGCGACTGAAGAAATATCAAAACAATGGGAGTTATAAACATCACACTGTAAAATCCAATGAGAGGCAGCATGTATAAGAAAAGCTTCAATCTTTCAAATTTTCCTGCTTCCAAGATCTATCCCCTCCTTGTAAAAACCCCCTCCCCGGGGGAGGGGGTGAAAGAGGTATCGTATATCTTAATTATTTTCTAACAACTTCGTCAACCCAAAGTTTCATAGCCTTTTCCATACACTCTCCATGTCTGAACCAAAGGTTCTTGGTGACCTCCTCAAGAGGTACATAGTACGGCTGATTCTTAACACTCTCTGGTATTTCCTCCCAAACACCCTTAACTACTGGGTAAATTCCTCCTCTCTTTACAACGAGGTCTTTCTGAACTTTTTTGGAAAGCAAGAAGTTTGCCAGAACCATCGCCGCGTATTTGTGAGGAGCTTTCGCGGGGATGAACAGACCATCAAATCCTCCAGCGTCTATCGTCGGTTCTGGTATGTACATACCAACTATGTTTGGATCAACTCTACCTTCCTTAACCCACTCAGCTGTAACATCTAACCACTGAGGTTCAAGCCAAACGATTCCCCTTGCGAAGAGTTCCATAGCCGCGGAATTTCCAGCAGGATATGTTCCGGGCTGATACATGTATTTCTCAAGTTCGTTCAGGTATTCCCAGAGAGAGTACCCTTTTGGAGACTTCTTGTACCAGCTCTTCACAACATCTTCCGTACATTCTGCACCGTAGTATTTGTCGTATCCATAAAGCCACTCGATAATGGTTATCAAGAAAGTATGTCCACTTCCGCCTTTGTTCGGATCGGAATATGTGAACCTTCCAGGATGTTTTTTCACCCAATCGAGAAGATCGTCCAAACTCTTCGGAGGATCTTTCACCTTCTCTTTGTTGTAGAGGAATGCAACCTGCCACCAAACGAACGGAAGGAATGTACCATGAGTCGGTATCATATCAGTGTACTCAAGAAGCCCAGCATCCACGACATTTCTGGCGTTCGGCACAACATAAGCTATAGGATATTTCCATACTACTCCAGCATCCCAAGCTTGTTTGAAGGGAACAGACCATGTGAAGACAAGATCGAAACTGCTGACTTTCTTTCCAGCTTTCTTTTCTGCTATAAGCTTCTGGATAGCATCAAACCAGCTGCCGTGCACATATTCGACTTTTATACCGTACTCTTTTTCGAACTCCTTCGCTAAAGATTTATAAAACATCTTGTCCCACTCTGCTCCATATCCATACCACACTACCTTGCCCTCTTTTTTTGCCTTCGCTACAACCTCATCCCAGCTCGGAATACCAGCTGCTAAGACCATGCTTACCAGAACGACAAAAACTAACGCAAAGAGTACCTTCTTCATAACAACACCACCTCCCGTAAAGGTTTTCTAAAAATTAGCGATTTTTATTATACAATACCGATCTTTCGGAAAACAAAAATCGTTCAAATATCGATTCACAACCAGCTTATAATCGCTCATCAGATATCTTCATAATCTCCTTGAGCTTTTTCATAAGGCCCGTCTCAATCTGATTTATCTCTTCCCAAAGCCTCTTGATCTCATCACCATATCTCTCGAATATGTCCAGTATCCGGGGATCAAAATCCTCTGGGCTCGTCCTCCCATCACCTTTCAGTATTATCTTAACTGCTTCCTCATGCTTCATCTCTTCTTTGTATGGCCTCTTCGACCTAAGCGCATCATATACATCCACTACCGCTACTATCCTCGCCTCTATCGGTATCTCTTCTCCCCTTAGTCCAAATGGATACCCCCTGCCGCTGTATTTCTCATGATGATACAACGCTATGTTCCTGGCCATCTCAAATTTCTTTAAATCCCCAAGCAATACTTCCCCATATAGCGTGTGTTTCTTCATTATCTCAAATTCTTCTTCTGTTAACTTCCCAGGTTTGTTCAGTATCTCTTGTGGAACGAGAAGCTTTCCTATGTCATGCAGCCTAGCATAGTACCTTATCTCATTTACAAATGATTCCCCAAGTCCAAGCTTTTCCGCTATGAATGCCGAGAGTTCCCCTACTCTGTATATGTGATTGCCCGTTATTTCATCGTATCCTTCTGCTATCATTGATAG
>WGAO01000078.1 GCA_015489065.1 Thermotogaceae bacterium
GATATATATCATTCATTTTCGGAATGTTCAATCGACCTACAATTACGGGATTATATAAGTAAGGTGTCTCTATCGGTGAAGTATATACACACTTAGTCCTATCTCCACGCAAATCTTTCTCTATTTTTTCAATGATTTTAGAGGGTATCTGGGATCAGGCACATCCAACACTATTATTATTATTATAAAACCAAATCTATCGTTTATATCTGAAGAAGTGCTCACAACATACACATGGCTTTTTAAAAGAATCATATCAATGACATGTAGTTCTTCGATGAATTTCCTGAACAGATACTTTTCCATTATAACCGATGAAACTGTTAACCACTTTGAAACTTAGGGAACCGGATATATCCATCACAATTGGACCTTTCGGTTCCGAAACGTCGATTGCAACTAAATTTTCTTTCCTAGTTACAGCGTATAATAAATTTCTGAAGCCTGCATCCTCCTTACATCCTCTAAGCTTAATCTCCCAGAGGTTTAAGAATTTTTGGGTCAGAAATATCTGATACCATCAATCCATTGTACTGCCATGTACCTCATCTGTCTCATCCCCACATGTATGCTGGCTTATGATATGTTATGTAAAGTAAGCAAAACTAAGGAAGAGGGGATTTTCTTATCAAGTTTTAAGGCCTCATTACTGCTGCTCCTATTTTTTTCAATAAACCGTGTAAAAACTATGTCACGAAAGTTAGTATCAATCCAGCAAAGGTCTTGCCAATTCTCCATAACCCAAATTTCAAGCCGGTCAATTCAATTCCGAAGTGGTTAAAGAAAAATGAAAAACCCCCGCACTTGGCGGGGGCTTTTTCATTTTGAGAATATTACTCTATTTCAACATCTATTACCTTTTTCTTCTCTTCCTCTTTCTTTGGAATGACAATTGTCAGAACCCCATTTTCAAATTTTGCTTTGATATTTTCGGTATCTACATAGTCTGGGAGTCTGAACGCCCTCTCAAATGTTCCGTAGCTTCTTTCAACGACATAGTAGTTTCTGTCTTTTTCTTCTCTTTCGAGTTTTTTCTCTCCCTGAATTTTGAGCACATTGTCCTCTATAGTGATTTTTATATCGTCTTTGGTCATACCAGGAGTCTCGACTTCAACGACGATAGAATCTTTCGTCTCGTAGACATCAACTACTGGGTAGAAAGCGCTCTCAACTCTCGAACCTTTGAAGAATTCGCTGAAAACCCTGTCAATTTCCCTCTGAAGTTCTCTCATTGGGTTGAAAAAGTCGTCCCTTCTTTCGATCAACATAATCTCACCCCCTATTCTTTTATTGTTCTCCTCCGCTTGCCTGTTGATTTTGGTTTCCTTGTTTATAGATGTATTCTCCTATCTTCATTGACTCTTGCTGAAGCTCGTCAAAGAGTAACTTGACTTTCGCTATATCGTTTTGATTGATTGCTTCCCTTATATCTCTTATTAAATTCTCAAGCCTTGTCTTAAGATCAGCTGGGATCTTTTCTCCATGTTCTTTAAGTGTCCTCTCGACATGGTAAGCCAGGTCGTCTGCTCTGTTTTTAAGCTCGATTTCTTCTCTCATTCTTCTATCCTGCTCTTCATACTTCTGGGCATCTTCTATCATCTTCTGTATTTCCTCATCGGAAAGCTGGTGTCTTCCAGTAACAACCATCTCTTGTTGTTTTCCAGATCCGAGATCCTTCGCGCTGACATGGACTATTCCATCGCTGTCTATGTCGAATGTCACCTCTATTTGTGGTACTCCTCTTGGCGCCGGTGGAATTCCAACCAGCTTAAACGATCCAAGGAATATGTTGTCTCTAGCTATTGGTCTCTCTCCCTGATAGACCCTTATCTCAACTTCTGTCTGGTAATCCTCAACTGTTGTGAATATCTTGCTCTTCTTAACCGGTATCGTGGTGTTTCTTGGTATTATCGGTTCAAAGAGCCCTCCTTTGACTTCTATCCCAAGTGTAAGCGGTGTAACATCAACGAGAACGACATCTTTATCCTTTGCTCCCTCAGTTCCAGCTATTATCGCCGCCTGTATTGCTGCACCTATAGCAACTGCTTCGTCTGGATTAACTCCTTTGTTTGGTTCTTTCCCGAATATTTCCTTTATGAATCTCTGTATCATCGGGACCCTTGTCATTCCACCAACTAATATAATCTCATCTATATCTTGCGGAGTGAGTTTTGCATCACTCAAAGCCCTCTCGATTGGACCTCTCGTCATCTCAACCAGGTCTTTTGTCAGAGATTCAAAGAGAGCTCTTGTAATCCTCATCTCAAGATGGAGTGGTCCACTCTCCGTGACAGCTATAAACGGTAAACTAACTTCTGTCTCAAGTTTTGTTGATAGCTCTATCTTTGCCTTCTCTGCAGCATCCCTGAGCCTCTGAAGGGCTTGTCTGTCTTCCCTTAAATCTATTCCGTGTTGCTTTTTGAATTCCTCTGCCATGTAATCTATAAGGCGCTGATCGAAATCATCTCCACCGAGGTGGTTATTTCCAGAAGTCGCTATGACTTGTATAACTCCATCGCCTATCTCAAGGATCGAGACATCAAAAGTTCCTCCACCAAGGTCGTATACCAGCACCTTTTCTTCGTTTTTCTTATCAAGACCGTAAGCAAGAGCTGCAGCAGTCGGCTCGTTTATAATCCTAAGAACTTCAAAGCCCGCTATCATTCCTGCTTCTTTGGTAGCTTGCCTTTGAGCATCGTTGAAGTATGCCGGACAAGTTATAACAGCCTTTTTCACTTCACCGCCAAGGTAGCTTTCAGCATCTTTCTTGAGTTTCTTTAGTATGAAAGCACTTATCTCTTGCGGTGTGTATTCTTTGTCGTCTATCTTGACTTTGTAGTCAGTCCCCATCTTCCTCTTTATCGACTTTATAGTTCTCTCAGGATTGAGTATTATTTGGCGCTTCGCAGGCTCACCTACGAGTATCTGTCCGTTTTTATCAAATGCTACAACCGAAGGAGTTATTCTGCTGCCTTCAGCATTTGGGATAACCTCAACGGTTCCATCCTCTTTCATCCAAGCTATAACAGAATTCGTCGTTCCAAGATCTATTCCCACAACATATTCTTTCGCCATCTGTTTCACCCCCTATTTTTTCCTTTCCGTATATTCCAGACGGATTATACACCGAGAAGTTCAAAAA
>WGAO01000079.1 GCA_015489065.1 Thermotogaceae bacterium
ATTAATGGGTGTGGATCACCATAGGGATATGGAGATATATCTGCTTCGCCGCTGGTTACACTACCTCCTATAACCAAAAACGCCGCCCTTGGGCTTATATGTGACCATGTTTTGTGGCCAAATAGCTTGATGGTATGCGCACCGTTGTTCAGCTTTACATGCTTAAAGGTTGATCCAACATCCACTTGGCTGACTATTTCTTCACCATCAATGTAAACCTTGGAATATTCTCCGTTGTCATTGACCGCGTTCACCGTACCGAATATCTCCTCAGCTCCTTGAACATTTATATCGAACTCTATATAAGCATCTCCATTGTCTCTGACCCTTCCCGTGTAGTCTACATCTTTGAATGGACTCCATCTCTTAGCTATTGGTAGTAGATAATTATGCTCTGCCTCTCGGTTTCCGCTCTTGAACCACAGCTCATTGCCGTAGAGATATCCGAGTGCTATTGTGAGATTCTTTCCAGTATTGTTGTATATCTTCACCTCATCGAAACTGGTTAGGTACTTACCTCTCCACCAGCCTGTGTAATTATCCCAGAGCGGTTTATCATAGATCATCACGACTCCATCGGTTATCGCTTTGCCTATGACATAGAATATGACGTTTGCTATGTATCTAGATCTGCTTGCTGGATCTGGGCCTCCGTAGATAGTCAGTAGGAACTTTAGCGAATCCATGTCGTATATCTTGATGTTGAACTTACCGGAGATTTTGTCGTATTCCACGGTTCCTGTTGCGGATGAAATTAGTGTGCTGTAATGATGATGCCAATTCGAATTGTATTCGTATTCCCACTTCCATTCAATCGACGTGCTGCTTTCACTATATTCATATCCATTAGATTCCAAAGCTTTTACATCCACCCCTGTTAGGTATTCCGATGAAAAGCTCATAGTGAATATTGGATTAGACTCTGATATAGCAGTTTTCTCTTCACCAACTTCATTAGAGAACGCTCCGGCTATATCACCGTTGATTCCACGAACCCTGTAAGTGTACGATTTACCAGGATCATAGTTCTTATCGACAAATTCATATTCATCTGAATCATCATCTTTCACTATACCAACTATCCGATAGATGCCCGTTCCTTTTTCTGCTCTCCATATCTCGTATCTATCTGCATCTACATCTGTCCATTTAACCTTTATGCCATCATCCGTTTTGTCGACTTCTGTTATCGTTACCTTTCCTGGATCATGACCTTCTAAATCTGTATTCGAATAATATTCAACCGCGTTCTTCAGGATCTTTTCACCTTCAGGTCCTATCCACCCTTCGCTTCTGTTATCGTTATCTGCCGTCCAGAAATAGCCAAGATACAGTATTCTACCTTTTCCGTAAACGTATTGATATGGTGTCGAGTAGTAAGGATAACTACTTATGCTCCAACCACTGTGTATTACTTTCAAGAAGAATGTGGGATACTTTATGAAGCTCTTGACGTATATTGGATAGCCTGAGTAGTCGTTAATAACTTTCCAATAAACCCCTGCTCCAAAGTAGGAAGACAACAAGTCTCCATCTTTCCCAAGATAATCCTGCCAGTTTGGTAATGTCTCAACACCCTTTGTAAGTTCGTTATTTACATCAACCTGAACTACTGCATTTGTATCGTTTAAAGCCGGCCACCATCCATCACTGGTTGTCTGAGCATATCCGATAACATCAAGCAGTCTGACTGATTCACTGCCGATTATGAAATCAACACCGCTATTAAGGGCATTTTTTATTTCGTCACTGATTGTAGAAAGATCATCCACGCTTAGGTCATACCCCATTATGTTGGATATAACCACCTTGTACTTATCTAAACTCTTAACTCCATTTGCTATATCGCTTATGTCTACGAGCTCATAGGATATCTTTAGATCGTTGAGAACCTTCATAAATGCGTTGTCATAGGAGTTTAAATTTTCCTTGTCATATACCAGCAGGGCTACGTCCCCAGATCCAGAGGATGGGGAATTCGCTGTTGTAAACTTCCATATAGGTCCTACTGTAACTCTTCCCATTTCATCCTTGGCAACTACTCTCCAATAGTATGTTGTTGAATATTTCAGGTTTGTTATCGTATATGAATTTTCCACTATGCCAGATTCTTCCAATTGAAGATTGTTTTCATCCTCTCCAAAATATAAATCAAATGTCAACTTATCTCCGTCAGGATCGGACGCACTCCAAGATAATGTAACAGTTGTCGGAATACCCGTAGCTCCGTCTTCTGGATATGGGCTGCTTGGAGCTGACGGTGGTTGATCTAAGACAATGAAATAAAGTTCTCTTGGGCTGACCATGAAAAGACTTGCTATCCTTTGAACAAGTTCCGTAGCATTGGAAGCGATGCTAAGAACTTTTGGAACCACTGAGATATATCCCGCGATATTTTTTGAGAAAAATTTTATTCCTGCGATTAGTACATTTCCTAACTTATCCTCTGAACCTTTTTTGAGGTTTTCATACACTGAGTCCGCCGTTGTTTTCAGAGCGCCTAATGCGAGGTTAAAAGCGAATTTCTTCCAAGCTGATAGGTCGTTCAAATCATCCTGTGTTGTAAAACTTTTCGAAAAGGCTTTACTAAAAATCGATGGGGTTTTTGTCACGATATCTTCAGTGACATCTTCCAAAAATCCACTATCTTCATCTTCAGCATCTTTAATATCCGCAACCAGGGAAAGTGTACTTATGCCTGCATAAATTAGATTTAACCCCATTGACATAACGAAGCTTTGTGTTTCAAACGGTAGTGCATTTTTCCACTGTGATATAGACAATCCAAAGCCGTTTGACATGATATCAAAGAAGTTTTTAGTTTCGTTCCTGAAAATCTTCAGTTCTTGAAAATCTCCTATTCCACCGTAAGCTGTTAAGGAATATATTCCAGTTTTACTTTTCGGTATTATGAAGTATGGTTCTTCCTCGTCACCAAAAGCATGTTCTTTGAGCTTGTCTATTACTCCGCCTATCAAATCCGATAGATCAATGTATTGACTGATACCCTCCGATTTTATTATGGTAAATACAGGAGAAGTTCCCGTTTCAAAGTATTTGCTTATTTCCTGAAGATGTGAAAAACTCTCAAGATCATTTAAAGTTAGCTTTGACTTGTCAAGTTTGCTCAGCATAACAACGAAAGTATCTTCTATTATATTCTGAGACGATACTGGTGTGATTTTGTAGTAATCTCCATCAGAAGTCATCTGAAAGTTCACATATTTACCATCAATGTTTATTTTTATTCTTGATTCATCGCTGGTCTTCACTGTGCTTTCGGTTATAGGAATTCTTATCACATGAACCTTTGGAGCTTGGGGAGCTACTTTCATAGGATATTCCTTATTAGCTAAGCTTATGACGTCATCTAATGCTTCTCTATAAGCTTCTAAAATTTTTTCTTGTGATATTGCTTCTCCATTTGCTTTTCTTTCCAGAAGCTCACCAAACTCTGAAACCTTTTCACTTGACTCTATTGCGTTCATAATATTTTTGGCTTGTGACGGAATAGGAGCGCTAAATATTGGATACATAAAGACTAAAGACTTTGCCGTGGTTTGATAATCTATAACTATGTTTTCCGGGGATCTTACAGAAGAATTCCCTCTGAACGATCTCAAACTCTTTTCAGAATTTTCGCCAACCATTATGTTCATTAGAGGAACATTTAGTCCTGGAGCAGTCACATAAAGTATGGAGACACCTTTAGACTTAACATCAATTTGAAAGTTTCCGTCTATGTCGACAGGCTTTACGACTGATAGGTTATGAACAACCATAGTTTGAGGAAGAACATCTTTCGGTATGACAACGATTCCCTCAACCGTGTTAGTGCTATAAGCAGGGGGAGTAGGTTCTTTTGTCTTAACGGACTTAGTAATAGAAGTTATCTCATCGAAGCTGTGATCTAATATCACCAACTTGTAGTAGTAATTTGTATCAGGTACAACGCTTATATCATCTGTAGTTGTTGCGTTAGGATCGAGTTTTTCTAATGTGACCCAGTTCTCACTATCTGTACTTCTTCTAATCTCTATCTTTCCTATAGCATAGGTTTCACCGGACAAACTCCATTTAATTGTTACAAAATCAGTTCCAGCTCTTAGATCAAATCTATCGATATTCACAATGGCGTTTACAACGTGCTGATTAAGAGAAATCTTAGTACAGCCACCAAGCATTAGTAGCACCACTCCCACCAAAACCATGAGCAAAAACTTGGTTTTCATAAACCCCACCCTCCTTCCTTAGTTTTCTATAAACATTCTACAAAAATCTATAAATTACTGTGAAAATCTAGCAATCATTTAAATTTTATACAAACTCTCTCATTTAAATTTTATACAAACTCTCTTTCCAAAGAAAGCGATCCCTATCGGTATCACCTTATATCCGAGCTTCTCGTATTTCTCCTTGTATCTCTTCTCTTCTATCTGATCGAGCGCCTCTTTTGCTACCTTCTCGATTTCATCTTTACTACCGGCTCTCTTCAATTCCATAACTATCGCATACTCACCGTATCTTTTATCTTTCGGATAAATAGCTACATCTACTCTTCCATATCCGCTCTCAGCCTCTGTCTCTACAAAATATCCGTTCGTTCCTAAAGAGAGCATTCCAAGCAC
>WGAO01000080.1 GCA_015489065.1 Thermotogaceae bacterium
ATCCCAATTGGAAAGAGATATTTCAAGGTCTCTTTATGATAGTCTCTGCGATACCGAGATCTATTTTTATCGGGATCTACACATTGTTTTTGAAGAAAGAGACATTCGAGACAATTCCAAACACTAGCGGAGTTCCGGAAATTCTATCTACAACACTCATACCAGATTCAATAGTGCTTATGAGCGACAATCTTGAACACCACATTCACAAGCTGGTGAGAAAATGATCTGGGGAACGATCATCGCATCAATAATGATGGTACTTACCGTACTAAAAAAAGATTTGTGGGACAAACTCCTTGGGCTCTCATCATTGAGCGTAAAAATCTCCGCCCTTTCTGCGCTCGTAGCTTATTCTTTGAATGAAGGATTTCTCATGGATGTGACACTTATGTATGTCATGGCATCTGGAGCAGGGACTGTTCTTTTTCTCATGTTTTTGATGAGGAGCGGTATAGAATGATTGGGAACATAGTAATATGGATTGGAATAATCGTCATGATATCTGGAAGCGCTATTGGAATATTCGAAAAAAGGTTCTTGGTAAAGCTTCATAAAATCAGCGCCGCAGACTTTGTTGGACTATCGCTTGTTCTGATGGGAATGGCTTTGAATGGCTTTGAAACTGTTAAAAGCCTTCTAACGCTAGTTTTTCTAGCTGTGTGGTCTCCTTCTATAACTCACACATTAGCAAAAACTTATGTGAACAGGATGAGAAAATGAGAGAAATAATTCCATGGACTATGGTTGCAGTATCTTTCTTCGTAATAATACAGAACAATCCTACAAGAGCAGTACTTCTCAGGATCACGCTGAGTATACTTGCAATAGCAGCTTATATGTTGTACATGGCACCAGACGTTGCCCTTGCAGAGGCTATGCTTGGAAGTCTCCTAACAACCTTCCTATACATCCTGATGCTTAAGAGCCCCGTCTCAATAAGGGTTGGTTATGTACCATCAAGATTCCTAATAGAAGAGCATCCCTGGGGAATGGACGGAATATTCAAAGAGCTGATCGATCTGTTCTCTAAAAAGAATGGATACGATGTGGAGTACATAAGATTCAAATCGGTCGATGAGTTAGTCGAGTCTTTAGAATCGGGATATTTGGATATAGCTTGTGGTCCAATAACAGGAAAAGGATTCCCAATATTAGAGACCCGCGTTTTCACTTTAGACAGCGGGGAAGAAAAAGATTTTCTGTCCATGAAAAGAGAGGATTTTTACAGAATAAAAGAGTCAAAAGAAGATCACTACGGAATACTCTCGAAAAGAAGAGAGATCAATTCATTTCTGAGAGAAGCAGAGGAGAGGGGTATAATCCGTGAAATTGTTAAAAAGTATACGACTTGAGATTATTCTCGCTGCTCTTTCGATAGCAATTGTGTTACTAACGATGCTCGGAAAACTTGAGCACTCAAAATCGATGGCAATTGATGTATTTAAAGAGAGCAAAGTAGTGAATATGACGACTTCTATCTATCTATTTCAAAGGGCTTACGATACGGTTTTTGAAGTCTTGGTCTTCTCAATAATAGTATCAGGGCTCAGCTTATCGAAAGGTTCGAAAAGTGAAAAGAGAATAGATGATGAAGTATTCAAATTCGTTTCCAAATTCATGGGATTTTTTATAGGAATCTCATCGATGTACCTCGCGCTAACAGGGCACATATATCCAGGCGGAGGATTCACAGCCGGAGTGGTTGGAGGAACAGCTCTACTTCTCATGGGTATATCGAGGGGAATAGACAGATTTGAATCTGAGTTTGAGAGATTTAGAGTGCCATTTATAGAGAAAATACTGCTGGGAATCATCGCCCTGGCTGTCGCAATTCTGATAGCACTCAGGAAAAGTCACATGATACCTCTGGTCAATTTCTTGATATACTTCAAAGTCATGGCGGGCACTTGGATAATAACTTATGAATTTACAAAGCGCAGGGGGATAATCTGATGAAAGGGCATTTCGTATCTTTTGAGGGAATAGACGGTAGCGGAAAGAGCACTCAAGCAAGGAGATTGTGCGATTATATAAAAAAGAAACTTAAGAGAGATTGTGTAATGGTGAGAGAACCTGGTGGGACACCTGAAGGAGAAAAGATAAGAGAGATACTTCTAGACAAAAACTCAAAGCTGACACCAGAATCAGAGCTCTTCTTGTTCTTAGCTTCAAGGAGTATTTTAACAAGCAGAATCGTGATTCCTGCATTGAAACAAGGGAATTTTGTCATAGCAGATAGGTATTCTGATTCTTCATTAGCCTATCAGGGATACGGAAGGGGAATTGACCTAGAAATCGTGAAGAATGGGAATAGGATTGCCACTTATGGTATAAGACCAGAAATAGTCTTTTACATAGATATACCCGTAGAAGTCGCAATGAAAAGAAAGAATTACTCTGATAGAATGGAAAAAGAAGATTTTTTGAAAAGAGTGAGAGAGGGATATCTGAAGTTAGCAGAGAAGTATGGATACTTTAAGATAGACGGAACCAAGAGCACCGAGGAAATCTGGAAGATGGTAAAGGCTGCCGTAGATGATCTAATCGGAGGTGAAGAGATTTGATAGCGATCGTTTCAAAAGAGCTCTCAAGACTCCTTAAAAGATCATCTGTGCTGGCGGTGTTGATAATCTCACCCTTTGCAATATCCGCTCTCACGATACTCTTCTATATAAATTTGGATGTCAAGAGTATGAATATAGGAATATTAAACCTTGACAGAGACGAGAGAAGCATCTTGACTGTCACCTTCCTGATGAGGTTTTTCAAAGGTGCATATCTAGAAAAAGTGAACAGATCTAACTATCTTCAAAAACTCATCAACGGCGATTTAGAAGCAGTTTTGGTGATACCAGATGGATTCATGGAGAAAGTCTACGCGAGAAAAAAGTCAGAAGTTTGGTACATACCGAGTCCACATGACCTTCAACTTTCCATAGGAGCTTACTCAATACTGAAATCTCTTTTCGAGGATTTAGCCGGTGGAATTTTCGTGGATATGGGAGCCACGAAATCCATGGGAGGATCTTGTATAAGGAGGATGCTCTTCAGCTACAAAAGATATCCACCACCGGAATTCATTTCAAAAAAACCAATAGTAGAAGGGGAATTTCCACCGCCATCTGTTGTGTTCTGGAAACCTCCTGAATCTGAAAAGTTAGATTTTGATGTTCTCATGTCACCAGCGGTAATACTTCTATCCGGAGTCTTGGCAATATTGACGCTATCGATTCACTCTGTTATAGATGACAGGGAAAGAGGACTTCTAGAGATCTACAAGGTTGGGAATGTAAATTCTTACCTTTACGCCATATCTAACATCCTCGTATACACGCTTATAGGGATTCTCGCATCTTCTATGTCCTATGTAATAGCATATTTTATGAGCAGGACATTGATAAATCCACTGATAAGAATCCCTCTTATATCCTTGATATCCTTGATATACGCATCGCTTGGATTCATAATATCCGTGTACTCTCCAAACAGATCCACGGCTAATCTCCTTATGATATTTTTTATAACGATATCTATACTGGCTAGTGGCAACTTTGTAGCCATAAGCCAAATGCCTAAATTTTCAAGATCGCTCGTTATGGCGAGTCCAATATACAACGCTAACATGATCTTCAGAAAGGAACTGCTATTTCTGGGTGCGAAGATTTCAAAAGAGCTCACAAACACCGTTATTTGGGGAGTGGCATTTTTCATATCTGCAGTGCTCAGCGGAAGGTATGCGTTCAGGAGGTGATTAAATGCAACTCGCTTTCTCAGACATGTGCTTTGGATGCGGAAAGAGAAACGAATGTGGCCTCAAATTGAGTATATCCTACTCCGGAAATAGAGCGAAATCGAAAAAGATATTTGAGGAAAGATTTCAGGGGTGGAACGGGATAGTTCACGGAGGAATAATAACAACCGCAATAGATGAGGTTATGGCTTACGCCGTTGGATCGGCGACTGGGAAAACTGGCGTCACAGCTGAGCTCACAATAAGATTCAAAAAACCGGTTAAGATAGGTGAAGAATACGATATAGACGCAGAGGTGGTAGAATTCAACAAAAGAAAAGCCGTTGTTAGAGGTTGGATAAAAAGAGGCGGAACGATTCACGCTGAGGGAAGAGGGATTTATGTCTTGTTGAGAGAGGTGGACAGATGAGGGTCATAGTGGTATCAGATACTCACGGCTCCGTTACATCCTGGAGAAAAATCGTAAGCGTCGCAGGGAGAGATAATCTGTTTTTGCATCTTGGTGATGTCCTTTATCATGGCCCTAGAAATCCAATCCCTGACGGTTACGATCCGAAAACTCTCGCAGAAGAACTCAAGAATTACAGGATAGATTTCGTAAGAGGAAACTGCGATGCGGACGTCGACATAACAGTTCTTGGTCTCCCAGAAATTCCGAAGATTGCAGAGCAAACCTTCGGAGATTGGAAAATTCTCATGGTTCACGGTGAAGACATTGATGACGAGATAGGTTTTGCAAAAAAACACGGTGCGAATGTGCTTTTGAGAGGGCATACTCACATACCCAAGATAGAGGAATCATCAGGCGTGATCGTTGTAAATCCAGGAAGTCCCAGCATTCCAAAAGGTGGATTCCCCCCGACTTTTTCGATATTAGATTTTAAAGGGGATTCCCTTATCATTCGAATTCTAAATCTTGACGGATCGGAGATAATGAAGGAGGTGTTCAAACATGAAGAAAGATAAGAAAAATTTTCTGAAGTTTCTTGTGGTAGCCATCATATCCATGGCTCTTGGCTGGACACTGTCGGCAGCTGGAAAAGTGTCCGATGACAAACTCATAAAGTATCTAACACCTATATACGAGTCATTGAATGCAATAAACAATTACTATTACGAAAGAGACAAAGTTGATTATGAAAAATTGGTAGATCATGCGATAGAAGGAATGCTCAGCGGCCTTCCCGATAAGTTTACACATTATGTCAGCCCGGAGATGTTGGAAGATGAGGAAATAGAGATGTCCGGTGAATATGGAGGGCTCGGGATGGAAGTTGCTTGGGACGGAGAAATGAAAGCAGTTGAGATCGTCGCACCGATGTATGGAACACCTGCATGGAGAGCAGGACTAAAATCCGGTGACAGAATAGTTGAGATAGATGGAAATCCGGTGTCCGACATGACATTCATGGAAGCTGTAAAAAGACTCAGGGGAAAACCCGGAACAAAGGTTGTTCTTAAAGTCTACAGAGAGGGAGTAAAAGATCTCTTAACCTTTGAGATAGTCAGGGAAAAGATCCAGATAGTTGCGGTCAGAGAAGGTTTAATAGATCAGGGAAATGCGAAAATTGGATATGTGAAAATAACCAAATTCATGGATAAAACCTATTCAGAGCTCAGAGACGCTGTAAAGGATCTGTTGGACAAGGGAGTTGAAGCTCTGATAATCGACCTCAGAGATAATCCAGGCGGTTATCTAGACCAAGCTATAGAGACAGCTGGCTTATTCTTGGATAAAGGAATAATCGTGAGCGTAAAGGATTTTGAAGGTGAAGAAGAGGTTTACAAAGTAAGCGGAAACAACATAGTTAAGGTAAACAAATACGGAAGCCGCATCATATTCAGAAAAGATCTCACAGTTTCCAGAGACATTGATGTCGTTGTTCTGGTAAACAGAGGATCTGCTTCTGGATCAGAAATACTCACAGGAGCACTCAAAGACAACAAAAGAGCGATCGTTGTAGGGCAAAGAACATTCGGAAAGGGATCTGTTCAAAGTGGTCTCACTCTAAGCAACGGAGGGATACTCTACCTGACCACAGCACACTATATAACACCCTCGGGAAGAGATATACACGGAAAAGGTATAGATCCAGATGTAATAGTTAAGGGAGAAGAGAAAAGAGAGACAAAAAAGAAGGTCCTCGACTACACAAAGAACACCATAGAAGTGAACACAGATGATCCTTACATAAAGAAAGCGATAGAAGTTCTGCTCAAAGGGAAATGACACGGTACGGTTTGGAAGTATTTCTTTTCGCATTGGCAGTGATTTTAAGTATAGTTTCACTTGTTCTTTCTCCATTCAGAGAGAGAACAGAGTTGAGACTGGAAAGCCCGGATGTTGTCATTTCAAATCCGTACTGGAAAAAGATTAAAGAGCTCTCTGCTGACTTCACGAGAACTAGAATGATCTACGAACTTTTAAGACTTGGAGGCTATCTTTCAAGAGAAGGTTTCTTGGTAGAAAACACAGATAGAGAGCAGATCGTTCTGAAAATAACGAAATTCGGTGTGAAGTATGAATTTCTAGACAGAAACACAGCAAGAATCATCCCATATTCAATAGTGGTGCTTATAAAATGATTGGTTGGAGTTATTACACAATACCAACTATCGTTTTCCTGACAAACGCAATCATGTTTTTAAGCATGGGGGTGAAGTTCGATCCCAGGGATTTTGTTTTCTACTACATCGCTGCGAATGCATACATGTTTGCTATAGCATCGATGAGCAAAGTGAAAGAAAAATACCTCGTTATATTTCTACCCTGGGTTTTCCTTCCCGTGCTGGCGTGCTTCTTTTCTGTCACGCTTGATAATTTCGGCGTAGCTTTTGCGATATTGTTCATAGCCTCGGTATCAGTTGAGTATCTGTATTTTAGCGATATTTCAATTTCAATCCTTATCATAAGATCTATTACGATAATCGCGGTATTTTGGGAGCTGAAAAAATGGTTGAGAAGTTCGTTAATCTCATACATAGCAAGATAAAACTGAATATAACTTTGTTTCTAATTGCAGCGTTGATACTTGGATATGTAGGGTTCAGATACATGAAGGTGAACCCAGACTTAACTGGTCTTGTATCAGCAAACACACCCGAATACAAAAAAATGATCAAGTTTCTCAACGAGAAATCTTCAAACAACATACTAACAGTAGTTCTTCACACAGGAGGAAAAGTTGAGAAAGGCAAGGAAACACTGAAAAAGCTTATGAATGAATTCCAGAAGACGGGGTATATCAAAGAAGTTATGAGATTTGACAACCCAGAATTGTTTATAAAGTACGGAGTGTTTTCTGGAAATCCCAGCCTTATATCACCAATGATATCTTCAGTCAAAAATGGTGTTTATGGCAATCCCACGGATTTCAGAATGTGGAAATCCTTAGGTCTTATACTTGGAAAACTCACACAATACGTAGAAGATTACGAAAAAAGAAGCGGTTTCAACGAGTACATACTTATTTCTCCAGACAAAAACGCCATAGTCATGAACTTCATGCTCAAGTCTGAAATAACCAATGTGAGCGATACATCAAAAGCCATAGAAAAATTGAAATCCATCACGAATAAGATCGAAAGGGAATCAGGGCAAGAGATAAACTTTACAGGTGCTCCTATGAGTACTTATGAATCAACAAAAGCTGTCAAACAAGATTTTGTATTCACCACAATGTTTTCCCTCACAGTGATATCTTTTCTGCTGTACATAACCCTTGGAAATGTCGCTGGTGTTGTATATCTATTTCTTTCCATGTTGGTTGCTATGGCAATATCGATGGGAATATTCTACTGGGTATTCGGTGAAATAAACATTATAACTTCATTCATAAACGCTATGATATTGGGACTTGGAATAGATTTTGGAGTGCACATAATGACAAAATTCAATCACTTTACTCTCAAAGGCCTTGAACAACTCGAAGCCCTTAGAGAATCACTACGAGAGACTCTTAAACCATCCTTTTACTCAGCTTTAACAACCGTCAGCGCCTTCTTGACAATGCTTGCGAGCGATTCCCCTGCTTTTTCACAAATGGGACTTATGGCGTCAATAGGTATTGGAGTCTACTTTTTGGTAATGTACATATTCCTACCATCTCTTTTGATGATGAAGGAAGGGCGAGTCCACGAGTTCAAGTTGTACGACCTGAGTATAAGATATCTAGATTTTGCGAGGAGAAAAAAACCGGTATTCGCTGGTTTTCTAATCGTATCACTTGTCTTGAGCTATTTTGGAATACTCAACATAAGCGTCTTCTGGTATACACCTCCCGGACTCGTCCCAAAGAACTCTGAATCCTACAGAACTTGGAAGTTCTTAGAAAAGGAATTCCCAGGATTTGGTATAGGCGAAATCGTTGTCGGAACAAAGGACTTCAGCAAGTTAAATGATCTAACGGAAAAGCTGAAAGAGAATCCGTACATATCTTCTGTCACTTCTCTCACGACGGTTCTGGAAGGTTTTTCAGAAAAATCCGCAAAAGAGATATCCAGATATTACGGTCCCTTGAAAGAAGTGATAAGGAATCCATTTTTAGTTACTATACTCAGAAGGATAGGAATATACAAACAAACGCTTGAAATGATAAAACTCGTTAGGGAATCAAGTAACTTCGACATGATATTAAACGAGATGGAAAGAGATCTACCAATGTTCTTCATGAAATATGGAAAAGACACCTATTACCTAGCTTATGCAAAACCAAGTGTTGATCTGTATATAAACAACAACTTGAAAATCGTTTACGATAACCTAAAGAAGAATTTCCGTGGATATGAGCTTTTGGGATACCCAGCCATACTTTACAAACTTATGGGAGATATGAAAAACGCCTTGTCTGAAGTGATATTCCTCATAGGCGGGATGATAATTCTGATAATACTTCTCAGCACCCTGTCTTTAAGAACAACTCTGAATATGTTGGTAGTGATAGTTCTCTTCACAGTGGCTTCATTCGGAATACTGTACTTCATGGACATAAGAGCTTCCTTCATGACACTCCTTGTCATACCGATAATGTTTGGAATAGGTGTCGATGGTATGATCCACCTGAATCACATTGTAGGACATCCTAGAGAGAGTCTTATAAAAACAGAGAAAGCTGTGTCGGTGTCCATATTAACCACAGCAATAGCTTTTGGAAGCTTGGCGTTTTCAAGAGGGAGACTGCTTCGAGAGTTTGGGATTTCCGTAGCGATAGCTCTTATAATGAGTTTCCTTTTGACGATATTCTTGTTTTTGCCTATGATAGATAAAAGGAGGGGATGAATTTTGATAAACATGCACCTAGTTCTGGGACATGTTGTAGCTGATCATTCGTTTACCAACAATTACAAGATCAGGAATTACAGAGGGATGAAGCTTCTTAACCACATAGTTTGGTCTGTGTTTGCCGTACTTGCCTTCACCTTCGATACACTTCTAAATAACACAAAAGGAGTCATCGTTTTAAGTTCTTTCATAGCTTTTCATATTTGGGGAGATTATGAAAGAGTGAAACTGAATAGCGCGGGAAGAAAACGTATGATAGACATCCTGGAGCTCATTCTTCTCATTGGAGCAATCATAGCAAACTGGATAGTTCACGACAGATTCTACCAGTCTTTCCTTTCTTCTGAGTTTGTTTACTACCTAATGGGAATGTCTGTCGTATCGACTGGGGTCACATATCTTTTCAGAAACTTCTATCCAGGAATTGAGGATATGTCAGATATAGAAGGAATTTCAGAGAGACTGGCTTTTTTCGTTTTCCTTCTCGCCGGAAAGATAGGATTCGCCTACTTATCGCTTGCGTTTGGATTACTCTACAGGCTCATCAGGATCAGAAAATACAATGCTAGTTGGTGGATGAGTCCGCTCTTTGGAATAGCAATCTCTTATCTGTGGAAAATCACTTTGTACAGGTGATAGAATGACATATGTGATAGGTGATATTCACGGAATGTACAAGTACTTGTTAAGACTTCTCGAAAAACTCCCAGCTAGGGAAGAAGATGAGTTTGTATTTCTGGGTGATTACATAGACAGGGGTCCATCTTCAAAGGAGGTAGTGGATCTTCTTATAAAACTCTCTAAAAGTCAGAAAACCACTTTCATAAGGGGAAATCATGAAGACATGATGCTTAGATGTCTGAAGATGGGCGATTGCTTAACTTGGCATTTCAATGGCGCAGATGCAACTCTTAGAAGCTTTGGCGGTGTTGATGAGATAAAAAAGTACTTGGATTTCTTCGAATCCCTGAAGATATTTTACGAAAAAGAGATGTTTCTCATGGTACATGGAGGAGTGAAACCCGGTGTTCCGCTAGAAGAACAGGACGAGTTTGATATGCTCTGGATAAGGGATGAATTCATATACTCGGTGGACCCTCTTCCTGGAAAAGTCGTAGTTTTCGGTCACACTCCTATGGAAAAACCACTTATATCAAACGATAAAATAGGCATAGATACGGGGTGTGTTTATGGCGGATATCTTACATCAATAAGATTAGAAGATCTAGAAATTTTTCAAGTTCCCTGCCACTGATTTCTTCAATCCCAAGACTTGCTGTGTTATAAATGCTCGGAGGTGATGACCCGTTGAAGAGTATCATGGATATGGACTATGAAGATCTCAAAAGAGAAATAACCGAGAACTTAGGATGGGAAAGGTATCGAGCAGACCAGATAGCAGATTGGATATACAACAAGCATGTTTTGGATTTTTCCAAGATGACGAACCTCTCAAAAGAGTATAGAAAAATTCTGAGCGAGAATTACTACACGGATCTGCTGGAGCTCGTCGATAAGCAGATTTCGAAAATAGACAGGACCACAAAGTACCTCTGGAAACTCCGCGATGGAAATACGATAGAGTCTGTTTTGATATTCTATCCAAACAGAGTTTCTGCTTGCATATCTACACAAGTAGGTTGTCCTGTAGGATGTAAATTCTGCGCTACGGGAATGAGCGGGTTTGTCAGGAATTTATCAACTGGGGAAATCGTGAGCCAGATATTACACATGGAAATGGAAGCTAGGCTTAGAATAGGAAATGTCGTCTTCATGGGAATGGGAGAGCCTTTTTTAAATTATGAAAATGTTATAAAGAGCATAAAGATAATCAACCACCAAAAAATGATAGGAATAGGGATAAGGCATATAACTGTTTCAACCGTCGGAATTCCGGACAAGATAGTCTCTTTTGCTAAAGATGGAATGAACGCAAGACTGGCTTTATCTCTTCATGCAGCTTATAATCACAAGAGGGATTTTCTCGTTCCGATAAATATCAAATACCCTATAGAAGAGATCATACAAGCCGCTAAGGAGTACCAAAAGATCACGAACAACCGTGTGTCGATAGAATACATAATGATAAAAGAGCTTAACGATTACGATTCAGATGCAGAGAAACTTGTAGAGGTTCTCAAGGGCTTAAAAGTCTTCGTTAACCTCATACCTGTGAATCCTGTTGTAAAAGATTTTCAAAGACCATCCAGAAGGAGAATAGAGGCGTTCAAAAAGATCTTGGAAAGTCACGGAATAGAAGTGGAAGTGAGAACAGAAAAAGGAACGGATATAGATGCTGCGTGTGGTCAGCTCAGAATAAGAAACAAACAACTCAAGAGAGCTTTCAAGTAGGGTGGGAGGGGATCAAAGTTGAAGCAAAAGATTTTGGTGGTGGAAAATGACAAGCAGATGAGCGCCATGATATCGAAAGCTCTAAAGGCAGCTTCCTTCGATGTCGTAACCGTTCCTTCTTTGGAAAAAGCTAAGGAGGCTCTGGAAAAGGAAAAGTTTGATCTGGTAATAATAGAGGATGACTCGGATTCCAAAGAACTTCTCAGGGAGATAAGAACGGCAAAAGATTATGAAACAATTCCCGTTATATTTCTCGGAAAGGGAAACGACATCGACAGGATAATCGCTCTGGAAATGGGAGCAGACGATTATGTGACAAGACCCTTCAATACTAAAGAACTCATTTCAAAGATAAAAGCTATTTTTAGAAGAATAAGATGGGATAAAAAAGTGGATCGAAAAAATCAACCGAAAATGTCATTTGGACGGTTGGAAATAGATAAGGAAAGCTTTGAAGTCAAGAAGGACGGAAAGAGTATTCACCTCACACCACTTGAATTCGACCTTCTATGTTTCCTGGCAGAAAACGAGGGTAGGGTCTTCTCAAGAGAAACACTTCTGGACAGGCTTTGGGGATACGACTATTTTGTAGATACAAGAACTGTTGATGTTCACATAAGAAGACTTAGGACAAAGATAGAAGAGAATCCGTCCAAGCCTCGTTATATAATCACAGTTAGGGGAAAGGGATATAAATTCGTGGATCCTGATAAGGAGGGAGAGAATGATACCCTACGAAGTGATAAAGAAGAAGAGAGATGGGAAAAAACTGAATAAGGAAGAAATAGAGTTCATGGTAATGGGATATGTCAATGGAGAGATACCGGACTATCAGATGGCAGCGCTCTTAATGGCCATATTTTTCCAACATCTAGATGATGAGGAGAGGGCAACCTTAACGGAGATAATGGCAAAGTCTGGTGACATGATAGACCTCTCAGACATCGGTCATAAGATAGTTGATAAACATTCGAGTGGTGGCGTTGGTGACAAGACAACACTCGTTGTCGCACCCATGGTAGCATCTCTTGGAGTTCCCATAGCAAAAATGTCAGGTAGAGCTTTAGGTCATACTGGTGGAACGATTGATAAATTGGAATCTATACCAGGGTTTGAAACCTCACTCAGCCTTGAGAAATTTAAAGAAAATGTTAGAAGATATGGAATAGCAATTGCCGGTCAGACGGCAAACCTTGCACCTGCTGACAAAAAGATATACGCCCTTAGAGATACAACAGCCACGGTTGATGAGATATCGTTGATATCTGCCAGCATAATGAGCAAAAAACTAGCAGGTGGAGCCGATGCATTCGTGTTGGATGTAAAAGCTGGAAGCGGTGCTTTCATGAAAACAGTAGAAGATGCCACGGAGCTCGCGAAGGCAATGGTGAGTATAGGAAAAGCCCACAAAAAAGACACGGTGGCACTCGTCACAAATATGGAAGAGCCTCTTGGAAAATTCGTAGGAAACTCGTTAGAAGTTTTGGAAGCGATAGAGACACTAAAAGGGAACTACGATGAAAAATTTTTCGAGCTTTGCCTTGAACTTTCATCTTACATGGTCGAACTCTCAGGGAAAATGGACAGAGAGAAAGCAAAAGAAGAGCTTTTGAAAAACATAGAGAATGGCAGAGCGCTTGAAAAGTTCAGAGATCTGGTCAAAGCTCAAGGAGGAGACGAAAGGGTTGTCGATGACCCGGAAAGTATTCTCCCGATATCCGAAAAAACATTCGATGTAAAATCGACAAAAAGCGGATTTGTGAAGAATATAGACACGGAAGAGATAGGAGTGGCGTCTATACTCCTCGGAGCTGGGAGGATCAAAAAGGGTGATAAGATAGATCATTCTGTAGGTATAAAGATACTGAAAAAGATAGGGGACAAAGTAGAAAAAGGAGAGACAATTGCCGTCATATACTATTCGGAAAGATCGAATTTAGACGATGCGGCTAAAAAGATACTGAATGCATATGAAATAGGCTCTGAACAAACAGAAAAGTTGCCGATGATATACGAGGTGATCCGCTGAAGTGAGATTCATTACCGCTTTGATATCGCTGCTAAGCATCGCAGTTTTTTCGAACTACTACATAGTATCTGATAAGGTTTGGAATGTATCGGAAATGATTGAAAAAGGAGAAACCTTTCTCCTAGCGGACGATCTATCTCCACTCGGTATAGAAGTAGTCGGCGATCCCGCCAAGGGTCCTGTCTACCTATTCTTCGGGGATCACATAGTTACTTTGAGAAAAAACGGAAAAGTTACCATGGATTTTGTCGACACTCTGAGTGAACGTGGATGCTTTTTCTCAGGTAGCACCGTTTATGTATCTGCCGAAGTTGTGGAAAAGATCACGGGTTACAGGTGGAGAAGCCTTCCTGGAGACAGTATGGCGATATTTCTAAAAGAGAGGAGCATAGTATCCATAACGAGATCGTCTCGAAGCATATTTCTGAAATTCGACGGCCCGATACCATCTGATATGGTCAAGTCCACTCTCCAGAATGGAGTTCTCCAAATAATATCGTATCCAGTGAAAAGAGTTTTAAATATTCCAAAAGACTTCAATTGGAAGCTTGAGGATGAAAAATTTCAATTGCTTGTAAAGATAAGTCAGTACATTCGCCCGATAATTCATATAAGAAACGAAACGGTTGAGATAAGAATGATTCCTCAGTCTGAAGAATTCTTTGGAAAAATGAAATTATCCGATGGTGTGATCTTTGAGAGAAAGAAAATAAAGATAGATGGGTACAGCATGGTTGTAGATTCGGTTACAGTGGATCTCAGAAAAGCATCTGTGATCCCGGAAATCTCGGCAGCTGGTGTGGGGAGCCTTGAAACTATAAAGAGTATGGTGGACAGAACCGGAGCTATAGCTGGTGTGAACGCAAATTATTTCGATCCTAAGACTTCTCTCATAATTGGTCTGCTGATAAAGAACGGAAAACCATTATCAACATCCTTTGGTGGAAGACCGATATTCGTGGTAACCGACAGTGACGAAGCTATGATAGGTAAATTTTTCGTGGAGATACATGCCCTCATAGGAGATACTCTCTTTCTCGTCAAAGGAATAGACACGATATCAAAAGGTGATGTTATTCTGTTTACAGACGATTATGCAAAAGCTGTTCCAAAAATAGAAAATAGGATATACATAATAGGCAAAAACGGCAGAATAGTGGGATTTGGATACAAGAAATTTTTAGACGATGGTGAGTACATGGCATCTGTGGATTCAAAGTACTCTGAATATCTTAAAGATCTCAAGATAAACGACATATTCAGGATAAGAATAAATTCGACATTTGATATACCCATAAAACACGCTGTAGAAGGAGGACCGTTGATACTCCTCAACGGAAAACCACTGGTAGATCAAAAAAGCGAGAAGCACAGATATGGAGGAGGTCTTGCATTCTACAAAGCTACAAGAACGCTCGTAGCTTTAAAGGATTCTCGTACCGTTGTTTTGATGATGACAGAAGGAAAAGTGACATATGACGATATGGTTGAATACCTCAAGAGCAAAGGATTCGTGAGTGCAATGTTCCTGGATGGTGGGAGCTCATCCACAATGGTGGTAAAGGACATGATTTTCACAGGAAACGGCAAAGAGAGATATGTAGCTTCTGGACTCCTCGTATTTCCCAAGAGGTGAGAATTCCTGAGATTCAAACTCTCAAGCGAATTCAAACCAACGGGTGATCAGCCACAGGCTATTGAAAAACTGGTGGAAGGCTTAAGAAAGGGATACAGATTCCAAACACTCCTCGGCGTCACAGGAAGTGGAAAGACATTTACCATGGCAAATGTAATAGAGCAAATAGAAAAGCCCACACTCATAATATCTCCAAACAAAACCTTAGCCGCACAGCTCTACAGCGAATTCAAAAGATTCTTTCCAGAAAACAGAGTAGAGTACTTCATAAGTTACTATGATTACTATCAACCAGAGGCTTATATACCACAGAAGGATCTGTATATAGAAAAGGACGCAAAGATAAACGACATAATAGCAAGGATGAGAATGTCTACATTTGAGGCCCTCAGAACACGAAGAGATGTAGTAGTGGTGGCATCGGTATCGGCAATTTACAACTGTGGAGATCCAGAGGACTTCGATGTTCTAAACATAAAATTGGCGAGAGGAATGGAGATTGATCCAATTGAAATATCCCGAAAGCTAGCAAGGATAGGATACAGAAGAACTGACTCAATCAGTACTGAAGGATCTTTCAAAATAAAAGGGGATATAGTAGAAATATATCCAACGTACACTGATGATGCTTTTAGAATAGAACTCTTCGGGGATGAAATAGACCTTATACAGAGAATTGACAGGATGAACAAAACTCCACTTGAGGATCTCGACAAATTGACGATATACCCCGCAAAAGAATTTATAACAACAGAAGAAAAGATAAAGGCGGCTGTGAAGTCGATAAGAGAAGAGTTAAACGAAAGAATTGAAGAGCTCAAAAAAGAAGGAAGGCTATTAGAAGCTCAGAGACTTGAGCAGAGAACTTTAGCAGATATCGAACTCCTTGAAACTATGGGATACTGTCCAGGGATAGAGAATTACTCAAGGCATTTTGACGGAAGAGCTCCTGGAGATCCACCATATACACTTCTTGACTACTTTGACGACGACTTTCTGGTATTCATAGACGAATCACACCTGACGATCCCTCAACTCCGAGCGATGTACAACGGTGACAGATCAAGAAAGAAAACGCTCGTTGAATATGGATTCCGTCTTCCATCAGCTCTCGACAACCGTCCTCTGAAATTTGAAGAATTCTTATCCAAAGTAAATCAAGTGATTTTTGTCTCGGCAACACCTGGAGACTTCGAAAGAAATGTATCAGAGCAAATAGTTGAGCAGATAATAAGACCAACCGGTCTTGTGGACCCTGAGGTGGTGATATATCCCACAAAAGGACAAATAGACAGACTCCTCTTTGAAATAAAAATGGTAAAAGAGAGAGGGGAGAGAGCAATTGTCATAGTTCTGACCAAGAAGATGGCAGAGAGGCTCTCCGAGTATTTTATCGATATGGGAATAAGATCTATATATCTTCACTCAGAACTCGACGCGATAAAGCGTGTGGAGACGCTCAAAAAGCTCAGAAGGGGAGATGTAGATGTAATAGTGGGTGTTAATCTTCTTAGAGAAGGGCTCGATCTCCCAGAAGTATCACTCGTTACGATAATGGACGCCGATGTTGAAGGATTTCTGAGATCCGAGACAACTCTCATACAAATAATAGGAAGGGTGGCAAGGAATGTAAACGGAAAGGTAATAATGTTCGCAGACAGGATAACTCCATCTATGAAAAGAGCAATAGATGAAACCAATAGGAGGAGAAAGATCCAAATGGAGTACAACAAAAAGCACGGGATAACTCCGAAAAGCATTGTGAAACCTATGGAGATAGAGGTGTTCGAAAAATTCATGCAGAAAGATGATGAAAAATATCCAGAATTGGTGAAATCCGTACTTGCTTTTAGGGAACACCTGTCAATAGATGAATACGCCGCTGTACTTGAGGAAGAGATGTACAGAGCCGCATCAGAACTCAGATATGAAGATGCTGCGCTGTTAAGAGATGAGTTATACAAAATCAAAGAGAAGATGAAAAAGTAACAACCACCTCTATTTGCAAGCCGTGATAATTTCATGTATAAAAAATAGCAGGAGAATAGGAGGGATCTTTCTGTCCCGAACGAGAGTCGATGTATTCAACACACCAATCCCAAAAGCATTACTGAAGCTAGCTTGGCCAATAATGATAACTCAGATATTCCAAACTGTTTATAACATGACAGACGCTTTCTGGCTTGGAAAGTTGGGTAAAGTGAAATTCAGTGCTCCGACTGTATCGTTTCCCGTCATATTCATATTTATGTCCTTTGCTTTTGGTTTGTCGTCAGCTGGTACTGCGCTCGTTTCTCAGCACATAGGAGCCTCAAATCAAAGAGATGCCGAAAAGAGTGCCATGCAGACTCTTACATCGAGTCTTTTATTATCAATAGCGCTTGGAGCTTTCGGATTCTTCTCGGCTGACTGGATTCTCTCAATTTTGAATATAGAAGAAGTTTTAAGACCGTACGCAGAAGAGTATTTGAAAATCATTTTTTTGGGTCTCCCAATAACCTTTCTGATGTTTTCATCCCAAGCTGTAGTTAGAGGATGGGGAGATACCATTTTCACTATGAAGGTGATGATGATTTCCGTAATGACGAATGTGATACTAGATCCATTCATGATATTTGGAATCGGATTCCCAAAAATGGAAGTCAAAGGTGCGGCACTCGCAACAGTGATTTCAAGATCCGTAGCGGTAATCTACAGCATATACACTCTGATGAGTGGAAAGCTTGGCTTCAAAATACACATTGAAGATATAAAACCAGACATGAAAATAATAGGAAAGATATTCAGAATAGGGATTCCCGGCGCTATAGGTCAGGCTGTCACAGCGAGTGGATTCGCAGTCGTAATGGGAGTGATATCGAGGTTCGGCCCGGCGGTTGTAAGCGCGTACGGCATCGGAAACAGGATATCCTCTGCACTTTCTATGATAGGATTCGCAATATCTGGAGCTGTTACAACTATGGTGGGACAATTTTTGGGTGCAAGGGATATTAAGAGAGTTGATGAGACTGTCAGATGGGGATTCATAGAGACTTTCATAATAGTCGGAGCTATGGCACTACTTTTGTTTTTTTTCGGAGATTTGGTCACTAAGTTTTTCATAAACGATCCAGAAGTCATAAAGCTCGGAGAGATATATTTTCATCTAGTATCCTTTTCAATTCCACTTTTTGCGATGATGTCGATAGTCATGGGTGCTTTCAACGGCGCTGGGAAGACTTTCTTAGTGGCCACGATAAATGTGATACGGCTCTGGGGGGTCAGAGTCCCCCTAGTTTTCTGGATGGCAAAACTCTTTGGATTTAAGGGGATATTTTACGCCATGGCAATAAGCAACGCCCTGGCTCTTCTTCTCGGATACGCCATACTCAAGCTCGTGAGGTGGAAGGAGGCGGTAATATGAAGATAGTTATAGACAGTACACTAGATGTTTCTGATGATCTTAGAAAGTTCGTCACAGTTGTTCCGTTGAATGTCGAGATAGCCGGGCATAGATTTAAAGATGAAAAACCCCTTGAAGAAGTTTTTGAAATCATGAGAAAGAGCAAATCTTTTGCAAAGACTAGTCAACCGTCACCAAAAGACTTTGAAGCAGCATATTCAGAACTTCTAAAAGAGGGGGATTGGATACTTTCAATTCATATATCAAGCAAATTGAGCGGGACATACAACAGCGCCAGAATCGCCTCTGAAAAATTCAAGGGAAAAGTCTTCGTCTTCGACAGCATGTCAGCCTCAATTGCGGGACATATATTGGTAAAAGAGGCGTTGAAACTATCAAATGAGAATCCCGAAAAAGTTTTAAGAGAGCTGAAGATAGTCAGAGATTCTACGAAATTTTATCTGACAGTCGATAATCTTGAATTTCTGAAAAGAAGTGGAAGACTCAAAGGAGTGGAATCGATCGTGAGCTCTATACTGAAATTAAGGCCTCTTATAGAAGTTGTAGAAGGCGCTCTAAAAACAAAGAAAGTTCACAGAGGAAATGCAAAAGTCTTAAAAGACATGAAAAAGCTCATGGAAAATGCAAAAGAGATCATCGTAGGTCATATACTCAACCCTCAAGTGGCAAATGAGTTGAAGAAGCATGCAGACTCACTCGGTATACCATCAGAAATCATCGCAGTTCGTTCCTGCGCTCTCTCTGTACACCTCGGTCCAAAAGCTTATGGAATAGCGCTCAGAATGTAAATGATAGCGAAATTCCAGGGAACATGAAATCGAATACAGAGAGCTCAATTGGACCTAGTTTTAATCCTCCCTCTATGTATGGTATGAACAGCATGACAGTTCCTATCTCTCCATACAGCACTCCAAAATATTTTCTGTAAAACCCTCCCAAGAGTAAGTTCACTCCGTATGCAGTATCACCCTTGAAAACTCCGTATCTGAGCATGGGAATATACCATTCCTGAAGATAATCATAATATTCATCATAGGTGTAAACATAATAGACGCCAAAAGATAAAAACGATTCCTTCCCTCTATTTTTCGTTGGTTTTACAGCGAGTTTTTCTCTCTTTATCTTGTATATACCGTGCTTTCCATACCTTATCTCTGACACTATTCTTTTGATTGCTTTATCGACTTCCGGTGCAGGAACATTCGAAGCATCGGCAAAGACTATCTCTCCGCTATCCACATCAATTATTTTTACACTGACAGTTACATAGCCATGCTTTCCAAAAGACTTCTCAACACTTCCAAAAACGACATATTTAGATCCTATCATCCTTCCAAAATCTTCCGGCTGCACCAATCCCATATCCGATAGTTTTCTCTCTTTCAATATGAGCTTTATATCATCCCTTGTGAGAACCTTGAAATACCCTAAATCCATTAAGGCGCTTTCCAAAACGGAATTCAAAGACGCTATATCTCTTTTAGAAAAGGTCTGAGACTTGAAACCGTACACCGCGAGTTTTGGCTGATCCAAAGCGAAAATAGAAAAAGCCACCACGGTAAAAATCAAAAAAAGTATTTTTCTCATGCAATCCCCCCTATCTAGAGTACTTCATGTACTCTCTCATCTTTCTCTCCATCTCTCTCTTTTTTATATCCTCTCTTTTGTCGTATTTTTTCTTTCCTCTGGCAAGCGCTATCTCAACTTTCGCTATCCCACGATCATTAAAGTATATCTTCGTTGGAATGAGAGTTAGCCCTCTCTCTTGGAGCTTTCCAGTGAGTCTCTTTATTTCCCTTTTGTGAAGGAGTAATTTCCTAGGACGCTCTGGATCATGGTTGAATACCCTGGATGCATGATCATAAGGTGCTATGTGAAGGTTTAAAAGCCACACTTCTCCGTCCTTTATCCTGCAGAAAGAATCCTTAAAGGAAACCCTTCCCTCTCTAAGAGATTTAACCTCAGTTCCCTTTAGAGCTATTCCAGCTTCTATTCTCTCCAAAATCTCAAAATCTCTTTGGGCTTTTTTGTTTATGGCAACTACCTTCAAAATTCCACACCCTCTATATGAATTATTCCATCATCTCTAACTTCAACGACATCCAATCTCACACTTTCAAAATCCCCGAACTTCTCCATATACCTGGAAGCTGCTATTTCTATTTTCGCAAGCTTCTTTTTGTCTACTCTAAACCTTCCTTCAACTCCATATTTAACTTCAACAAAAACAAGCGTTCTCCCTTTCGTGGCGATTATATCTATTTCTCCTAGCCTTGTTCGGAAATTTCTATCCAAAATCTTATATCCGCATCTTTTAAGGTAACTCGCGGCTAAATCTTCTCCTAATTTTCCCTTCAGCCGAGTATGGGCGGAACGATGAGATGATTTCCCGCTCTCTCTGGGAAGTTCTTCCTTATTTTTTCTGAATCGAATTCTCTCACCTCTGAACCTCTCATTGGAGCACTCCACTCAACAGGAGTATACATGGGATCAACTGTCGAAACATCGACCTCATCAAGCATTTTCATATAGTCTAGTATTTCCTGAAGGTCTTCCCTAAGCTTTTCTTCCTCCTCGGTTGTCAGGCCCATTCTTGCTAGGTTTTCCAGCTTTCTTATCAGATCCTCCGTCACTTTTACCAAGATTTATCACCCCTTTTAACTCCATAACACCGCTCCTGACAGCTTGAAGGTTTTCCAGCATTATTCTTTCGTAGAGCTCTTTTCTGTACACCTTAAATTCACGGGGAGCCTCTATCCCTAATTTCACTGTATTTCTTTCCACCTTAAGAACCTTTACTTCTATGTTTCCACCTATTAGTATACTCTCTCCGGCTTTTCTTGAGAGAACAAGCACACATACACCCCCAGATGATATGATATCACAACTGGAGGTGAGGTTGTGGCGGAGCTTGGGAAGTTTTTGATAGTTTTAGGGATCATAGCAGTGGGGCTTGGAGTGATCTTTCTGTTTTGGGGAAAGATACCGTATATAGGAAAGCTTCCGGGAGATATTGTCATAAAAAAGGGAAACTTCGTATTCTATTTTCCTCTGACAACATCGATAATAGTTAGTATTGTGTTGAGCCTAATACTGTACTTCATCTCCAAAATTAGATGATAAAATACCACCGGAGGTGATGAATTTGAGAAAGCTCTTACTCATTTTGACAATAGCGGCGGGAATATTAATACTCGTCGCGGCGGAGAGCTCTACTCCAAAGATAGCCGTGGTAGATGTTGCAAAAGCTGCACAGCAGTACAACAAAATGAAGGAATTAAACGCCAACTACAAAAAGGACTTTCAGTTCTACAAGAGTAAGCTGGATGAGATTCAAAAAGAGATAGAAGAGATGAAAATCAAAGGAGCTCCAAAAGAAGAAATAGAAAAGAAGCAGCAAGAGTACCTGCAAAAAAAACAACTCTTTGAAGGGATGCTCCAGCAGGAGTACAACCCGAAGATCCAGGCGGTACTCAACGAAGTCGTTGAAAAGGCAAAAGAATTTGCCAAAGAAAAGGGCGTGGATATCCTGATCGGTCAGGGAGTCGTATACGCAAAAGAGGACTACGATCTAACGCAGCAGTTTGTAGATTATCTCAACTCACAAAAATGATCAAAGCAATCGGACTTCGGAAACGCTTCGGAAGGAAAGAAGTTGTCAAGGGGGTGAACATAGAAGTCAGAAGAGGGGAAGTTGTGGGACTCCTAGGCCCAAACGGAGCAGGAAAGACTACCACATTTAACATGATACTCGGAATAGTTTCGCCGTCTGCGGGACGAATTTTTTTAGATGATATTAACATCACGCATCTTCCAATCCACAAGCGTGCGAAGCTCGGTATAACATATCTCCAACAGGAGACTTCTGTTTTCTCTGGACTGAGCGTTATTGAAAATCTGGAGATAGTTTTGAAATTCGCAGGGGAAAAAGATGCAGAGAGAAAGGCTGAAGAAATCTTAGAAGAATTCGGAATACTGCATCTCAAGGATCAGATAGCAGACGATTTATCTGGTGGCGAGAAGAGACGCCTTGAGCTCGCACGAATGATGACCCTTAAACCGTCTTTTCTGCTCTTGGACGAACCCTTCGTAGGAATAGATCCAAAGACGGTGAAAGATATACAGAAGATGGTAATAGAACTCAAGAGTAGAAACATGGGGATAATAATCACAGACCATAATGTCGAGGAGCTAGCTGAAGTTGTGGACATACTCTATGTGATGCACAAAGGAGAAATGATCGCAAGCGGTTCACCTGATGAGGTTCTTTCCTCCGAAGTGGTCAAGGAGGTGTATCTCGGAGAATGATAGTAGCAGTTGTGGGTTATTCCGGAAAGATTGATGAACCACCGGTATCAGAAGTGGCTGATGTTTCAAGAGAACTTGGCAGAAGATTGGCAGAAGAGGGCTACAAGGTTATAACTGGTGGTCGGGATGGTGTGATGGAACTCGTCTCGGAGGCGGCGAGAAATTCAGGAGGAACCGTCATCGGAGTTCTCCCTGGCCGAGAAGGAGAAGGATATGTGAACCCCTATGTGGATATACCCATATACACATCGATGGACTTTCATATGAGATCTCACATCCTGATACATTCAGCAGAAGCTGTAATATCGATCGGTGGAGAGATAGGAACAGCCATCGAAATACTCCTGTCTTACGCATCGGGCAAAAAACTCATTCTCTTCAGAGGCACTGGAGGCTGGACGGATAGGTTTGCCGATGTCCTAATAGACGGAAAATACCTAGACAACAGAAGAACTGTAGAAGTTTTGCAAGCGCACAGCGTAGAGGAAATCATGAAGTTGTTAAGGGGGTGATTGAATGAGTCTGCGCGCGAAATTCCTTGTAATTTCACTCGTTCCAATGATACTAATGTGGATAATCTCACTCATAGTTGCCGGAGGGATATCCAGTATATCCAACAAAATAGATAAAGTCTTGAGCGTAGATGTTGAAAAGATACATCAAATAAGCCGTTTAGAATCCAAAGTGAATGAACTGAGATATCTCATTGCGAAAAAGTCCCTCAAGGGTGATAACACAGAAGAAATTAAGAAGGTCATAAGCGAGATAAATCAGATATTGGACAATCTTGAAAGCAACTTAAACACAAGCGTTTCATCAGAAAAAATTAAATCTTTCGAGGATAGAATAACTAGTATACTTAATTCCGGAAAGATGAATACAAGGGATTTTGAAGAGATAGATTCTTTAATAGATGACTACATGTCATCACTCAAAACGATTTATGCCAATGTTCAAAAGTCTCTCAACGACTCTGAAGCTGATTTGAAATCTTTCGAAAAGAAGGCTAAGAGCCTCTCCATAGTCGTTCCACTCATCGTGATGATCGCATTCGCAGTTCTCATATACATTGTTGTAGATCGGATCACAAAACATCTTGGCACTCTTATGGAAGCTGCAAACAGAATGAAGAGCAACGATCTCAGCGCTGATATAAAGGAAGTAAAAGGTAAAGACGAGATATCGCAGTTGATAAGTGTATTCAAACAGTCTATGGAGCATCTCAAAAACAGCATGCTCAATTTAAAGGAAAACACAGAGGCAATAGCCGGTGAAATGAGGGAGATATCCTCTGCAATGGATGAGGTATCAAGTAACATGATAATGATATCCCAAAATGTCGACTCAATAGCTCATAAAACCGAAGACATATCGGCATCAATAGAGCAAACAACTGCTGGAACTGAAGAATTGTCTGCTACATCTCGAACGATAGCTAACAACGCTGAAATGGCAAGAGAAGATGCCGAAAACATGGCAATGAAAGCAAAAGAAGGTGGAGAGGTAATAGGAAATGTTATAGAACAAATGAAGCAGATAACAGCCGTTTCTGATGAGATCAACAGAGTCGTTGAAAGCTTTAGCAAGGGTGCAAAAGATATAACCGACTTTGTTGAGACGATAACATCGATAGCCGAGCAGACGAATCTCCTGGCTCTTAACGCAGCCATTGAGGCGGCAAGGGCTGGGGAAGCAGGAAAAGGCTTTGCGGTTGTTGCGGACGAGATAAGAAAACTCGCTGAGGAATCCAGGGCAGCAGCCGACAGGATAAAGAGCGTCGTTGAGGAGATAAGCGGAGTTTCAAAAGATGCAGAAGATGTTGCAGAGAGAATTCACAGCCAGGTAGAAGAAGGGTCAAGACTTGCCGATGTAGCTTCCCAAAAACTGGGTGAAATAATAGACGGTGTCCAAAAAATAGTTGATATGCTCAGCGAAATAACAACATCTGTTGAAGAGCAGGCTGGATCTATAGATGAAATATCCCAAGCTATGACTATGAATGCCAACACTGTAGCAGATATAACAGCATCACTTGAAGAGATCAACGCTTCAATAGAGAACATAACGGCATCCACTGAAGAAGTCACGGCAGCTGTAAAGACAGTTGAAGAAAAGCTGCAGAACTTAAGAGATATAGTGGCAGGTTACAAATTAGAATGACGGTGGTGCCCAGCTTGGGCACCATCTTTAGGAGGTGCTTTTTTTGAGAGTTGGAGGAATGGCTGTAGTAGAAGGAGTGCTCATGATAGGTAAAAGGGCATCACTAGCCGTCAGAAAAGGTGAAGAGATAGTCGTTGAAGATATGGGAACTCTGAAAAGAGCGAAGTTATCCAAAGTTCCTTTTATCAGGGGATTTTACAACCTTTACTATTCGCTGAAATTTGGAATCAACGCATTGAACAGGTCTGTAGAGATAGTAGAAGGCCAGGAGATGAAAAGCGGTGAAAAATTCCTCTCGATAACTCTCGCCGTTTTGCTTGCAATAGGCCTTTTCTTTTACCTTCCAATGGGAATTACATACATCTTGAAACCTCTGAGAAACAACGAATTTCTCTTCTCACTAGTTGAAGGGACAATAAGAATAGCCGTTTTTATTCTCTACATATGGATAATATCCCTCATGAAAGATGTGAAAAGAATGTTTATGTACCACGGAGCAGAACACAAGACTATAAATGCTTACGAGGCAGGAGAAGATCTCTCGGTGGAAAATGTTAGAAAATACAGCAGAATTCATGAAAGATGCGGAACTAATTTTCTAATGATCTTCATGATAACTTCCGTTATAGTTTACAGCGTTCTATCTATTTTTTTCAAACCGACCTTTGAATACAGGCTTGTGTCAAGAGCCGTTGTGATACCGATCTTAATATCGGTTTCTTATGAGATACTCGCTATCTCATCAAAGTCAAAGATTGCTTCAATGGCGTTCAACTCTTTTGGAAAACTTCTTCAACTTGTGACAACTAAAGAGCCAGAGGATGACATGTTGGAAGTCTCAATCGAAGCCTTGAAATCATCTTTAAGTGGAGAAGGTGAAGATGTAGAAATAATGATGTGAGAGGAGGAAGATGAGTGAAACATCTCAGAGCTTCTTCTCTGGTAGTTGCAGCTGTTGGATCTGTTCTAGTTACAATGAGTTCGATGTATGTAGCGCTCAGAATGGGTGCACTGCCTTGGCCAACGGTTTTTGCCGCTCTATTTGCAATGTTCATTTTAAAGCCGCTTAGGGGTTCGCTTCACGATATAAATGTAGCACATACCGGCGTATCCGCAGGTGGACTTGTTGCTGGAGGTCTTGCCTTCACAATTCCTGCAGCTTGGCTCGTTGGAAAAGATATTAGTTTTACTAAGATCCTTATCTCCGCATCCATCGGAGCTCTAATAGGTGTTTGGATGACCGTTTCAACTAGGAAAAAGTATGTGGAAGAGCTCAACCTGCCCTTTCCAATGGGAATAGCTGCTTATGACACCATCAAAGCGGGAGACGAAGGTGGAAAGAAAGCGAAGATTCTCTTCACCTCAATGGCCGTGAGTGCTCTTTTTACATACCTCAGAGACGGATTAAGAGTGATACCAGTTGTTTACAAGAATTTTGGGATGTTTCCAATGGCAGTTGGAATAGGTTTCCTAATAGGAGTAATTCCAACGATGAGCTGGCTCTCTGGAGGAATAATTCAGCTGATTTTCAACACGCCTTGGATGAGGGATTTTGGACTCGGTATGATGATAGGTGGAGGTCTTGCCATGGCAATCCTCGGAAGTAGCAAAGGAAAGATCACCCTTCAGAGAACGGATTTGATAGTTGGAGTAGTTGGATTTGCATCATTCCTAGCTATGGGAATGAGCTTTATCCCATCAATTGTTGCAGCTGCTTTTGCCGTGCTCGTGGTTCACATGGCTGGTGTGGTAGATGGAACAACCGGAATAGATCCGATGGAAGTCTTCGCGATAATAGTCATATCGATAGTTGGACTCATTTATAAATTGGACATAACAACCGCCGTTATGCTATCTGGTGTGATAGCCGTATCCACTGGCCTTGCGGGAGATTCACTCCAAGATATGAAAACAGGAAAGCTCCTTGGAACAAACCCAAGAGCTCAGCTCATATCTGAAGCTATCGGAGCCTCTGTCGGAGTTGTGACCGCGACCACTCTTTTGTATTTAATACATTCCAAATATGGATCCAGTGCATTTGGAAGCTATTTCCCAGTTCCTCAAGCTGCTGCTGTCTCGAAATTCCTCGGAGGTGGAGCTCTAACAAAGGCAACAATTTGGGGAATAGTAACGGCCTTTATCCTTCAAATTCTAAAGCTTCCGGCTCTTACATTTGGAATAGGATTGTACCTGCCGCTTTTCATAACGCTTCCAGTGGCTTTGGGTGGAGCACTTCGTCTTCTAGTAGATAAAACACGCCCCAGGAATGTTGAGGCGTGGAGTGTAGCTGCATCTGGACTGCTCGGTGGAGAAGGACTTGTAGGAATAATAATAGGTCTTGTAAAACCGCTGTGATCAGTATCTAACTCTCGGATCAACGAGAGCGTTTATTATGTCAACGAGTATACTTATAACTATGACCATCAGCGCGAAGAACACCACCGTTCCCTGAACGGCAGGAAAGTCTCTGTATTTTATCCTCAAAACTAGATAACTACCCATCCCGGGCCATGAGAAAGTGGTCTCAGTGAGAACCGCACCGCCAAGAAGGAGTGCAAATTGGAGTCCCATCATGGTCATTATAGGAACGAAAGCGTTCTTCAAAACATGCCTGTAAAGTATCACTCTCTCCTTTATTCCCCTAGCTCTTGCAGCTTTGACGAAATCCATAGAATACATCAAAACGGCGTTGTTTCTGACCATTCTCAAGAAAATACTAGATATCACAAGTCCCAGAGTGGTTCCTGGAAGGACTAGATGAGCGAGGACATCCTTCAAAGCTTCCCAGTTAAGAGTGATTATGGAATCTATCAGGTAAAATCCCGTTATTACTTTCAAATCCACCGAGGGTGAAATCCTCGATCCTATTGGAAGCCACCTCAAATAAGAGCCGAATATCATTTGCATTACAAGACCAAGCCAAAAGACAGGTATTGCATACATGAGTATGGCAAAAACTCTTGCAGCTACATCTACGGGACCGTCTTTTCTACGGGCAGCCTCCGCACCCCAAAACACACCTATGGCAAGCGCTACTATGAAGGCGAATATTGTGAGCTCCAGAGTAGCCGGAAACCTGTCCATTATTTCTCCCCAGACAGGCCTTTCTGTAAGTGTTGACCTCCCTAGATCACCTTTAAAGAGGTTGAGAAGATAGTCCCCAAATTGCACAATTATAGGTTTATCGAGTCCAAGCTCATGTCTGAGCCTGTCTATAACGGCTTTTGGCGCTTTCCCGCCGAGCACCGCAAGAACTGGATCTCCTGGCATAATTCTGAGAACGAAGAATATCACTGCCAGGAGTATGAAGAGCATCGGTATTGCCAAGATTATCCTAACAACTATGTACTGCTTCAAAGACAAATCCAATCACCCCTTGAAACCCGCCCCGAGAGGGGCGGGAAAGGAATCACTCTGCATAGATTATGTAATAGCGGAATATCTGAGTCGGCTCGAGAAGAATTCCCTTGACATTTGTAAGGGCTGCAGCCGTGGCAACTCCCTGCCACAGAGGTACATAAGGCGCGTCTTCTGCGAGCTTGACCTGAATCTTGTGGTAGTAGGCCTTCCTCTGATTAATGTCAACAACACTTCTGGCTTTAACTATCCACTCATCCATCTGTGGATCGCTGTAGAAGCTTCCCAAGGACTTTGCACCTTCTGTTCCGAGGAACGGTGAGATGTAGTCGTCAGGATCGAGGTAGTCCGGATACCATCCAAGGAGGAACATACCCATCTGACCGTGGAGGAAGTAGTCGATGTAGGTCGACCATTCAGCATATTTTATTGTAACCTTTATCATTCCAGTCTCCTCAAGAGCTTCTTTCAAAACCTGAGCAACATCGGACTCGGTGAGTCCGTAGTGGGTCGGGGTGTACCACAGATCGATCTTCAAGGGGTTGGAAGCGCTGTATCCAGCTTCCTTAAGAAGCGCCTTAGCCTTCTCAAGGTTTCTCTTGGGGAAGACATCCTCATGTCCCCACATTCCCATCGGTATCATCGAGTAGAGTGGTTTTGCAAGTCCTACGAAGACTTCGTCAACTATAGCCTGTCTGTCAACAGCAAGAGCTATAGCCCTTCTGACAAGGACATTATCGAACGGGGCTTTCTTAACATTGAAAACTATGTAGCGGATCTGCGGACTGTTACCCTCATATGTTTTAACGAACTGAGATTTCTTAAGATCGAGAAAGTCTCTTGGGTCGAGATGTCTGTAAGCTATATCGATTTCTCCTGTTTCAAGAGCCATTCTAAGGGTAGCAGCGTCGTCGTAGAACATGACGACTATCCTCTTGGTTTTGGGCTGCTCTCCAAAGTAGTTTGGATTTGCTTCAAGAACTATCTTTACATCTCTCACCCACTGAGCAACCTTGTATGGTCCGGAAGCACTCTTCTGAGGCATTCCGTTGAAGAATTTATCTGCTGGGTATTCTTTCGGGTTCACCGGGTATGCGACTGTAAAGGCAAGTCTTGAGAGGAATGTAACATCGGGCTTTTTGAGCGTAAATTTCACGGTGTAATCATCTACAGCCTCAACGGATTTAACAACATCTGTGAGAAGGAACGCCGGGTCTCCATTGAGCTTCATCGCTCTTTCTATGGACCAAGCAACTGCCTTTGCATCTATTGGTGTTCCGTCTTCGAACTTCGCATCCTTCCTGAGATGGAATGTATAGGTGAGACCATCCTTACTTATCTCCCAACTCTGAGCGAGCTGCGGGACTATCTCACTGCCTCCAATTTTATAACCCACAAGCCCTACCATGATGTTTTCAAGAACATTACAAGAGAAATAGTCATACGCCTTCGCCGGATCGAGTATGACTATCTTGTCTGTAGTCCCCACAACTACGGTGCTCTTAACAGCGAAGGACAGCAAAGCTAAAACAGCGAAAAGAATAACTAAATACTTCCTCATACCACCACACCTCCTCCTTAAAGGTTTTTTGTGTTTCTAAAGCGAAACACATTGGTATTTTAATACAGATGGCAAGCTACCATCTGACCATCCCCAACATCTTTGAGCTCTGGCTCCTTCGTTTTACATATGTCTTTTGCAAACGGACACCTTGGATGAAATCTGCATCCCGGTGGCGGATTTATTGGATTTGGAACTTCTCCTTGTGGTATGAACTTTTCCTTTTTCTTCTTTGGATCTGGCTCAGGGACTGCCGATATCAGAGCCTTCGTGTAGGGGTGCTTTGGACTTCTGTATATCTGCTCGAACGAACCTATCTCAACTATCTTTCCCAGGTACATAACCGCTATTCTGTCACACACATACTTTGTGGTGGCAAGGTCGTGCGTGATGAAGAGCATAGTTAGGTTGAAATCTTTCTTAAGATCTGCAAGGAGTTTGAGAAGCTGTGATCTTATTGAAACATCCAGCATCGCAACGGCTTCATCCGCTACGACGAATTTTGGTTTAGTTATTAAGGCTCTTGCTATCACAACTCTTTGCCTTTGGCCACCTGAAAGCTCCTTTGGGTATCTTTTGTAAAATTCATCTGGTGGTGTTAAATTCACCCTTTCAAGCATTTCAAGGACCATCCTTTTTCTATCTTTCGGAGATCCTATATTGTGTATATCCAAGGGGTGTTTTACAGCATCTCCTATCCTCATGTATGGGTTCAAGGATGCCATCGGATCTTGGAATATAAGTTGTATATGCCTTCTGAATCTTCTCAACTCTTCCACATCAAGCTTTGATATATCCTTTCCGTCTATCTTAACGCTTCCATCCGTTAGCTCTATCAACCTCAAAACGAGTCTTCCTGTTGTTGTTTTACCGGATCCAGACTCTCCAACAAGTCCAAGAACCTCTCCTTCCTCTATATCAAAGCTAACTCCATCAACAGCCTTTACATAAAGCTGCGGCTTTCCCAAAATGGCATCTATGAATGTTCTTCTAACTGGAAAGTATTTCTTCAGATCTTTTACCTCAACCATTGCCATCGTTATCACCCTCGTAAATCCAGCATTTAACCTTGGATCCGTTCACTTCAACCGTCGGAGGCTCTTTTTCAAAACATATCTTTTTAGCCATGGGGCATCTTGGCGCGAATCTGCATCCTTTCGGTGGATCCACTAGATCCGGAGGAGAACCTGGAATGAATTTCAGTTCCAAGTCGTTTATATCAGTATTCGGTATGGATTCGAGAAGCGCTTTCGTATAAGGATGCTTTGGTTCGTAGTATATCTTTTCACTCTCGGAAAATTCAACCAGATGACCAGCATACATAACAGCTATCTTGTCAGCCATTTCGGCAACAACGCCAAGATCATGTGTTATGAGTATCATCGACATATTGTATTTTTCCTTCAAGCTCTTTAAAAGCTCCAGTATCTGAGCCTGAACAATGACATCAAGGGAAGTCGTTGGTTCATCAGCTATGACAACCTTCGGATTGAGAACGAGTCCAAGAGCTATCATAACCCTTTGTCGCATACCACCAGAGAATTGAAAAGGATAATCATTCATTCTCACTGGATCAATTCCAACAGCTTCCAGAGCCTTTGAAGCCAGTTTCTGCGCATCTTCTTCTGACATCTCCGGGTTGTGTGTCTTTATCATTTCAACGAAGTGATCTCTGACCTTCATCACCGGGTTGAGTGAAGTCATCGGGTCTTGAAATATCATTGCAATCTTAGCGCCTCTTATTCTCTGCATCTCTTTTTCATTCTTATCCGCTAGATTTTCTCCATCAAGAAGTATTCTTCCACCAACCTTGGCGGTCCTGGGAAGGAGCTTCATTATTCCATACCCAAGAGTTGATTTTCCAGAACCTGATTCTCCAACGAGTCCTATTGTCTCTTTCTCAGCAACATCGAAAGAGACTCCATCAACAGCTTTCACCATTCCTTTTGATGTTTTGTAGTGTATTTTCACATCTTTGAGCTCCAGGACCACGAGATCACCTCTTCTCCCTTACATTGGGATTCAAGAACTCGTTCAAACCTTCGCTAAACATGGAAAATCCAAGGACGACGGTTATTATAGCCAAACCCGGATAAAGGAGTGCCCACCAAGCTCTGCTGAGTATGAATCTTCTGCCGTTGGAAAGATCAAATCCCCAGTCAGGGGTCGGTGGTGCTATACCAAGCCCCAAAAAGCTCAAACCAGCTTCTGTCATGATCGCATCTGCTAAATTCATAGACAAAACCACGACAACCGAGGGAAAAACATTCGGAAGGATATACTTCAGGAGAATTTCCCATCTCCTTGCCCCTATGGCTCGCGCTGCCTCAACGTAGAGCTCATTTTTAACAGAGGTCACCTGATTCCTTATCACTCTGAAATAAGTTGGAGCATAGACGACAGCGATCGATATCGCTATGTTCATAATTCCGGGTCCTAAAAGCGCCGCTATCGCTATCGCAAGTATCAATCCCGGAAAGGCATACATTGCATCCATAACGAGCGTTAAAGTTCTATCAAATATTCCACCTATGTATCCAGATATCAACCCAAGGGGGATACCAATAGCGGATGCTATAGCAACTGACAGGAAAGCTATAACGAGGGCTATCCTCGCTCCGTATATAACCCTGCTCAACACATCTCTGCCCAGGTTATCTGTACCAAACCTGTGTTCTGGTGATGGTGGTTGAAGAGACCTTCCCACCCGCTTGACTGGATCATAGGGAGCTAGGTACGGTGCAAAAACTGCGAGTATCACATAAAACACCAATATGGTGAGACCTATAAAAGTTATCCAGCCGGTACTACTTCCGAAGAGTCCTTTGAAAGTCTTTCCCAGTCTTGAGGAGACGAATTTGTTGACTTCTGGCAAGTTTATACCCCCTTCGGGGGATTATTATAAAATGCGTTCGGTGTTATGTGAAGATTTATTTTCGTTATGCACTTTTTTGGGAGGTTGAAGGATGATCTGCCTTCTGGTTTATGTGTCAGTCATGTTAGCAATTGCATTCGCTCTAAAAAGAAAACCCATAGGCCTCCAAGTTTTAATAGAAGGAATAACCTTGCTGATCAGTATGATAGCTACCTCAATCTTGTTCTACCAAAGTCCATTTGCAAAACCAAGAACCTTTTCAGCTGTGTTGATATTCCTAGCAATTCCACTGCTGGGATTGGGAGAAGAGGCTAACATTCCGATCGACAAACTATTTACAATATCTGCGACCGTACTTTTACCAGCAGCGGAAGAAATACTATTCAGATGGTGCCTTCTCAAAGAGTTCGGAGTCATCTTATCAGCTCTGATATTTTCATTGATTCACCTGACGAATGTCTTTTCAAAAATAGAAAAGTTTTCATTTGAAGTTTTGTCAGCGAGATTTCTGCTCGGCGCCGTATTGGGAGAAATCGTCCAGCAGAGCGGCTCGATCATTCCGTCAATTATCCTTCACTCAGCGATAAATCTGTTTGCTATTATAAAAAGCAAATGACCATTTGGGAGGTGAGCAAAACGAAAAGATCTGCTACAATATTCATCATCTTCTTTTCAATTCTTACACTTTCTCTCAGAGTCTCCTTTTTACTTATGGGAGATTTCGAAAACGCAGGGGATATTTCAAACATTGTAGAAAAGTCAATCAGAAGATTCAAATCATTAGAGCTGTTTCCGAGTGAAAAACTCGCCAAACTTGTAGGAAGATCCCAAGATATGAGAAAGGTGCTCCTTGCCAGCAGAATAAGTGGATTGAGATATGTATTCATCCTGGAAAAACTCAAGGAGGGTGTTGTGATAAAACTCCTGGATGTCAGATCTGGAGAGGTGACAAATATGGGAAAAGCTGATATGGAGGCTCTAGAAAAATTCCTTGAAAGAGAGATAGAAAACCGATTCATCCACGAGGATCTCAAAATCAAGATTGTGAAGATAGAAAATTGGAAAGAGGGAAGAGTATACAAGAAAGGTGATATCGTAAGATATGACGGAAAACTCTACAGATGCAAAAGCGCGCATTATTCTTTCAAAGATAACGAGCCTGAAAAAAGCCTCTTCTGGGAGAAGATTAAGAAAAGGTACATTGCCGGATACTACGCAAGCTGGACTTCTTCCACGAAATCTTTCACACCTCTTGATATAGACGCAGAAAAGATGAATCTCATTTTCTACGCTTTTGCAAACATATCAGATAACGGAGAATGCGTCGTTGGTGATCCGAAGATCGATCTAGAGAACTTCAAAGAACTTTTGAAGCTGAAAAAAAGGCATCCACATCTCAAAATCTTGATATCGATTGGTGGTTGGAACTGGTCTAAAAATTTCTCTAAAGTTGCGCTTTCAGAAAAATCAAGAAGAAAGTTTGCAAAGAGCTGCATAAACACTTTTATAAGAGGATCGAAACTCGTCCCAAAAGGACTTTTCGATGGTATCGACATCGATTGGGAATATCCGACTGGTGGTGGAAAATATCCCGGAAGACCTGAAGACAGAGAAAACTTCACTCTTTTGATGAAAACCTTAAGAGAAGAGCTAATTAAAACTGGAAAGAATTACCTCCTCACTTTTGCCGGTGCCGCTGATGAAGAGTATATTTTCAGGAAAATAGACTTGAAAGATGTTTCAAAATATGTTGACCTGATAACCATCATGACTTACGATTTCAAAGGATGGTGGGACAAAGTCACGGGTTTTCAAAGTGAACTCTATCCAGTAAATCCGGGCGATATGAGCGTCGATAGCGCTGTAAATTCCTATATAAGAGCTGGAGCTCCATCAAGTAAACTTCTTCTGGGAATACCATTTTACGGCAGATCTTGGTCTGGTGTATCAAGTGATAATAGCGGTCTCTTTCAAAAAGCCAAAGGAGTTGGTCCCGGAACGAAAGAGGCGGGAATACTCGATTATAGTGACATAGTCAACAGATTCGAGCCGAAGATGAAAAAATACTTTCATCCAATTGCGCAGGTTCCGTGGCTTTACGGTGATGGAATTTTTATAACGTATGACGATCCACATCCAGTTTCCCTAAAAGCTCTCTATTCCTTAGAAAAAGACCTTGCCGGTGTTGCTATTTGGGAGCTGAGTTGTGATCTACATGGATCTAGTTCACTCCTAGAATCCATATATGAAGTTCTCAAAAGTACAAGATGAAATCTTGAGAAATTTCTCTCTTGATTGTAAGATTGTGAAATGAATTCCCAAATTTTGTTATAATCCTTTCCAAGATCTGGAGGTGATCTCAAATTGAAGGACTATAAACCAGCCGATATAGAGCCAAAGTGGCAAAAGTATTGGGAAGAGAAAGAACTGTTTAAAACTCCTCAGAGATCTGATAAGCCAAAGTATTATGTTCTTGTAATGTTTCCATATCCATCAGGAACGATACATGTTGGGCATGTTAAAAACTATGTCATGGGAGATATAGTCGCGAGATACAAGAGAATGAGGGGTTTCAATGTTTTGCATCCATTTGGATACGACTCCTTTGGCCTTCCAGCCGAGAACGCAGCTATAAAGCACAACATACATCCGAAAATCTGGACTGAAAAGAACATAGAAAATATCAGAAACCAGATAAAGAAGCTCGGTATAAGTTATGATTGGGATAGAGAAATAGCCACACACACCGAAGAGTATTACAAATGGACACAGTGGCTTTTTTTGAAACTCTACGAACACGGACTCGCTTACAAGAAAAAAGCGGCTGTGAATTGGTGTCCAAATTGTAAAACCGTTCTGGCAAACGAACAAGTCAAAGATGGAAAATGTGAGAGATGTGGAACACCCGTCACTATAAAGTATCTGGACCAGTGGTTTTTCAAGATAACGGATTATGCCGACAAGCTCTTGGAAGGGCTTGACAGACTTGAAGGCTGGCCCGAACATGTTAAGACAATGCAAAGGAACTGGATCGGAAAGAGTGAGGGGGCAGAAGTTGAATTTCCAGTCGAAGGAACTGATGTAAAGATAAGGATATTCACAACACGTCCTGATACACTTTGGGGTGTGACCTTCATGGCTATAGCCCCCGAATCCCCACTAGTGGAACAAATAGTCACTGATGATAAAAGGGAAGAGCTGAAGAAATTCCTCTCAAAAGTCAGCCAGCAGGATAGATTCGTCAGAGTAGCTGAGAATACCGAAAAAGAAGGAGTATTTCTGGGGAGATATGCCATCAATCCAGTTAACGGTGAGAAAGTTCCAATATACGCAGCGAACTACATATTGATGGAATATGGAACGGGTGCGATAATGGCCGTTCCGGCACACGATCAGAGGGACTTTGAATTCGCTAAAAAATACGGTCTTCCAATAAAAGTGGTTATAAAACCAAAGGACGGATCTGATTTATCACCCGATGAGATGGAAAAAGCTTTTACCGAGAAAGGTATTCTCGTTAATTCTGGACAGTTCAGCGGAATGACATCAGAAGAAGCCATCCCGAAAATATTGAAGTGGCTTGAGGAAAAAGGAATAGGAAAAAGGTCAGTCCAATACAAACTCAGGGACTGGCTAATCTCAAGGCAGAGATATTGGGGAGCCCCCATACCGATGGTTTACTGTGAAAAATGTGGTGTTGTTCCAGTACCGGAAGATCAGCTGCCGGTTAAACTCCCGTTCGATGTCGAATTCAAACCAACGGGTCAGTCACCGCTCACATATCATAAAGAATTCTTAAACACGATCTGCCCAAAATGTGGTGGACCTGCAAAAAGGGAAGTTGACACGATGGACACATTTGTTGATTCATCTTGGTATTACCTAAGGTACATAAACCCCAGAGACGATGATAAACCATTCGATATCGAGGATGCCAAATTCTGGATGCCGGTGGATCAGTATATCGGATGGGTAGAACACGCCGTCTTGCATCTGATGTACTCAAGATTTATAAACAAATTTCTCCACGATATAGGATA
>WGAO01000081.1 GCA_015489065.1 Thermotogaceae bacterium
CCTGTCCCGTCTACTGCTATCAACTCTATCTTTTCACCTATGTTGAGCTCATCCAAAAGCTTTTCAAACAATTTCTTGAGGAGCTTTTCATCTAACTTGAAGAATCTGTAGTGAAGATCAGATAAGGAAGGCGTGTCTATTTTGATGGCATTCTGTTAAACAGTGTCTCTATATGACAGATTCATCACATAAAGAAAGCCAGGATTGTGAGAGAATTTGGATAGGTCTTAGGTCTACCTCTGCCTTTTTTGGGCTGATCGATCTCGTTTTGTATGAGGGATAAAAGTTTGCGAATAGAGTTTATGCTTAGTCTTTTGAGTTTTGCCATTCCCATCACCCTCGGAGAATTCTACTTCCCTTTCCTTTTTTCGAACACACTCAGGTTCTTGGGAGTCTTTACTACAAAGAGAGAAATAAGAAACCATAAAGCTTATGAAGCTTATAGACACCAGACTGAGCTGGTGCTCACCTGAATATATTTTAAGATTAAAGATCACATCATTTTTCTTTAAGAATATCCTTTTTCTCGATTTTGAAAAATCCTCCCATGTTATCTATAAGTGACATTCCTAATCCAAAATACATTTTCCCATCGGAAGTTATTATCGCGTTTATTGAGAACGAATAAGGAAAGATAAAGACAAATCCTGGAGAGTAAGATAGTCCTGCCGCTAATCCATAATTAAATGAAGGCGGATCATAATATGATAATTTTTCCGCTACTAAACCTATACCTATCCTTAGATATAGATTAGAATACAAATCTGAAAATTCGTATCTATTAAGGTTAATCTTAATACGAGCCTTTTCATAGCTTTTTCTAAAGTATTCTTTAACCTTATCGGGTACCTTTGCATAAGTTAATGGAAAGATAAGTCCTGATGAAATCGCAGCAGCTCCATAATAGTTCTTATAGTCATTAATAAATTCCTCCACCATTAAATAGATTCCAAGACGATTGATAAAAGGACGCCCAATTCCAACTGCAGAATAGAGAATTCCAACTGCAGAAGAGAAAGCCAAATTTTCTTCAATCGAACCAACTCCTAAACCTAAGTTTTCTCTAAGTTCTGGAAGAATTGGTTTCACAAATTCTGCGTACCTATCTTGCTCGGCGTTTTCTCTCAGAATGACTGACAGAGATTCTTCATTCTCTTTGAATTTCAAATAAGCCCTCGCCCAGTCTCCCTTCTCGTAGGGCCAGAGTATCTCTGCTATCTCTTTAAGATCTGGGCGATACCTCTTTATCAATTCTGCGACTCTTTTCGGATCTTTCTCTTTCACCGCTCTGGCTATTTCGTCATACCCTGGAAATTTCAGCACTAATGAAACTTCTTTTGAGTATCCCCGTTTTATGTACAGATCTTTCGTAACGCTGACATATCCCGGTTTTTCTATCAGTAAGATACCTTTTATATCTTCGTTCCTTGAAATCGCAAGCGGCGTGACCCCAAGAAATTCGTCGTTCAAATAAACTTCCGCCCCAGATGGAACAGTCTCAACTTTTAAAACCGCTTCTGAAGGTTTAAGCCTCAGCTTTTTGGTTATAACAGGTCCCTTGTCTTTCAGAGTGATTCTAATATCCTCTTTTTTGTAATGCTCTTTTACAATAGTTATCTTGTAATCTTTTCCCACATAGAGTTTTAAGAACGTTGGCGTTCTCTCCGAGTGCTCCTTTCCGTTGACAATAACCCTTGCCCCCGGTGGATCTGTCTCTATCTTCACAACTCTTATCGCAGGCTTTGCGACCAATTCTTTTTTGTAATCCTGATACTCTTCTGCCTTGAACTTGAACTCTATATCCTGAATCTTGTCCGATGTTATCAACACTCTGTGTTCTCCAGCGGGAATTTCAACGGAAAAGAGTTCTCCCTTTATTTTTCCGGCTTCTTTCCCGTCTATGTAAACGGTCGCTCCTTTCACGAGATCGTTTTTAGGCACAAGTTTTAGAATCGATGTCCCCTTCGGTTTGTATTTCTCCTTATTCTTGATGTTGGTCTTGGTGATTTCTCCCTTGCAGGACAACTCTTTTTCATACGCCTTTGCCATGTCTAAGAACACTTCTTCTGTTATCTCACCTTGGAGATACTTGTCCAAATACTCTTGGAGCTTTCCGTTTCTCGAACACTTTCCTTTTACAAACGCTGTGAAAAGTGATAACTCTTCCGTAGTTATCTTCCCCTGTGCGAACGCGCTTGCGAGATACGCCTTGAGTTTCTCCACTCTTGCCGTTATATTCTGAACTATTTTTATTTTGGCGTTTCCCTTCATAACGGGATGCTGAGCGTCTCCAGATAATTCTTTCACTCTATTTTTCACATAATCATATAGCTCCCCTGATTCTATCCATCCATCTTTGTTCTCATCCGCTTTTCCCTTTAACGCCTCCACGAGCGCCACGGTAAACACCCCACCGCTCTTGTCCGGCATCTCTCTCGATATCTCGTTCCCGCTGCTTGATGTTATAACGACTTGGTTGTTATCAACTTTCAGTGCTTCTTTTTCCACCCTAATCTCTCTGAGTGGTCTGCCTTTCACCATACTCCCGGAATAGCATGCATCTATCAACCAGACTATCTTTACACCTTTTGGAACGTATCTTTTAAGTCTGTCGAAAGGTACCCATGTATACTCATCCTCAGGATCGGCGTCTGAGGGAATGAAGTAGAAATTTCCATCTTTACTCATCCCATGGCCAGCGTAGTAGAAAATCAAGCTGTCTGACTTCTTGGCGGATTTTATCCACTTTTTAAACTTGCTCATGAACTCCCCAAATGTGGGGTTTGAAAGCACTTCTATCTTTGAGTCCGGTATCTTGGATATCACGGAGCTTAAGTTTCTGGCGTCTTTCTCCGCGAGCGGAAGGTCTATCACAGATTCGTTATCATACTGGCTCTCATAGACTATCAGTACCCTAATGGCGGAGAACGAGGTGACAACAAACGAAAACATCAAAAGAATAAAGACAAGTTTCTTCATCTGCCGACACCCCCACATTGCTGTTTAAAAATATTATATCACTAGGGCAGTACCTGATAAATCTACATCCACAGTTTACAGAAGAGATAAGGATACACATATACACCATGAATTCGGTTGAAAGTAAGGGATTGATAGGATAAAGAAGAACTTAGGAGGATACTTTCCGCCACAGTGGAAAAACTCAGAAAGTACTGTTGATGAGTCCTCATTTCCAGGCTCTGGCAAGCTTCAGCTGTATGTTGTATGCCATGTTGGAATACTATCTTGCTAATAGTTTTATCCTCTTTGATAGCCTCAACGGCTACTTTAGCATTGAACATGTCCTCTTTCCCATGATACTGCTCTGCTTTGGGTTAATTTTACACCTGGCCCTGAAACTTGGAGACCACCTTGGAGATAAATATATGAAAAGAGTACGACTAATTGATGATTCGATCTTATCCTGAGAAAATATAGAATAAAAAAAGCCGGAGCATAATGCTCCGGCTTTTTCTAAACCCCCGGGCGCTACCTACTCTCGCATGGAGCTGCCTCCATACTACCATCGGCCCACCGCGGCTTAACGGCCGGGTTCGGAATGGAGCCGGGTGTTTCCCGCGGTAGTATCGGCACCCGAGGAAACTCTCCAGGTGTCACTGGAAACTGCATAGGGGATTTCGGAGGTGAAGGCCTCGGCCGATTAGTACCGGTTGGCTCAATCCCTTGCGGGACTTACACCACCGCCCTATCAAGGTCCTCTTCTCGGACCGGCCTTACTCCCTTAACGGGATGGGAGACCTAATCTTGAGGCGCGCTTCCCGCTTAGATGCTTTCAGCGGTTATCGCTCAGGGGC
>WGAO01000082.1 GCA_015489065.1 Thermotogaceae bacterium
CTTTGATTGCTCGTTCTGCACACATGCAAGGTCTGCAAAATCTGATAGAAAATACTTGTCAAGAATCGTCTGGAAGGAAGTCGAACTCGATATTGTGAGAAACAGATTGATAGAGAGTAAAGAGATAAAAAGAATCTGTCTTCAGGTCGTATCCTACAAAGGCTATTTCAGTGACGCAATAAAAGTGATAGAGACTTTTAAATTCAAACCCGTATCGGTATCGGTCCGTGCTCTCAGCATAGAAGAAGTCAGGGAATATTTCAAAAGCGGTGCGGATATGGTTGGAATATCGATAGATGTGGTATCCCCAAAACTCTTCGAGAGGATACGCGGAGGGAAGTTAGAAAATGTTCTTGAACTTCTCGATAGATCGTCCAGGGAATTTCCGGGAAAGATCACAACACACATAATAGTCGGTATGGGAGAAACAGATGAAGAGCTCATAAAGATGATGAGCTGGCTCTCAGAAAGGGATATAACGATAGCACTCTTCGCTTTCACACCGCTAAGGGGAACAAAAATGGAGAAGATGAAAAAACCACCACTTGAGAGATATAGGAAGATCCAGTTATCAAGATGGCTCCTTCAAAATAGAATAGCATCCCTCAATGACTTTATCTTCGATGATGAAGGAAATCTCTTGGCTATCAAAGCAGACTATAAGAAACGCGACTACAAAAGGGCTTTTCTCACATCCGGATGCCCAAACTGCACAAGACCATACTATAACGAATCACCAGCAAGAGAGCTTTACAACATTCACGACGAATCACTCCTCAAAGATTTGGAGGGATCTCTGTGAGGACAGTAAAGGTCAGAGTGGAAGGTATAGTTCAAGGCGTTGGTTTTAGATACTACACATACAGGATCGCAAAGAGATACGGTGTTAAAGGATATGTGAAGAACATGCCAGATGGATCTGTGGAGGTTGTTGCAGAAGGAGATGAAGAAAAATTGGAGAGATTCCTTCAAGAGGTCGCAAGAGGTCCATCGAGCGCTGTGGTGACCAATATAACAGTTGAAGACATCTCTCCGGTTGGCTTTAAGACTTTTGAAATAGCGTACTAATACTCATTTGGTAAAAGACAACATTATGTCATATAATCTCAAAAAAACTCCTGGAGGGGATATCGTGGTGAGAGTACAGATAGATGGTAAAGAATACGAATTCGAGAAAGAGATCACGATTCTTGAGGCTGCTAAAGAAGTTGGTGTTGAGATACCAACTCTCTGCTACCACCCGTCAGTTGAGAGTATAGGCGCCTGCAGGATGTGTGTCGTCGAGATCGAAGGATCACCAAAACTTCATCCGGCATGCGTGACGAATATAAAAGACGGAATGATTATAAAGACCAGCACAGAGAGAGTAGAGAGATCCAGAAGAGTTAACATGGAACTCCTTTTATCTGTACATCCGAACGATTGTATGACTTGTGATGCCAACGGAAATTGTCAGCTTCAGGATCTCGCATATAAATACCAGATAAAAGAGCCAAAATGGGGTATAAGACTTAGGGGACTTCCCATAGACGACTCACATCCATTGATAGTTAGAGACCTGAACAAATGTATCCAGTGTCAGTTATGCGTTAGGGTATGCGATGAGGTTCAGAACATGTCCGTATACTCCATGGTAGAAAGGGGCTACCACTCGCTCCCGCAGCCGGATATGGGAGACAAACTCGGAGAGAGTAGCTGTGTGTCCTGTGGAGCATGCGCTACTATATGTCCGGTTGGAGCAATAGTCGAAAAGCCATCCATCGGAAAAGCGCGCTGGTGGGAAGTTGAAAAAGTCAAGACGACCTGTCCTTACTGCGGTGTTGGATGTCAGCTGGATGTTTACTACGATCCTAAGAAGAACGAAATCGTCAGAATACACGCATCCGAAGAAGATCCTGAGATAAATGATGGAGTCTTGACATGCGTCAAAGGAAAATTCGGATACGAATTCGTCTCAAGCGAAGACAGGTTAACAAAACCGCTCATAAAGAAAAACGGAAAATTCGTAGAAGCTACCTGGGAAGAAGCGCTTGACTATGCCGCTGAAGGAATTCTGAAGATAAAAGAAAAATACGGACCGGATTCCATAGGAGTTATATCCTCTGCCAAGTGTACGAACGAGGAGAACTACCTCATGCAAAAGCTCGCAAGAGCCGTTATAGGAACAAACAATGTTGATCACTGCGCGAGGCTCTGCCACGCATCTACTATATCGGGACTCGCCCAGACGCTTGGCTCAGCCGCCATGTCAAACAACCTGATGGATATATTGAAAGCTCAGGTGATATTCATAATAGGTGCAAATCCAGCGGAGAACCACCCGGTCTACGGAGCTAGGATAAAGAAAGCTGTCAGAAAATACGGAGCCAAGCTCATAGTCGCCGATCCGAGAAAGACAGAGCTTGCAAAGATGGCTCATATTCACTTAAGGCACAAACCGGGAACAGATATACTCTTGATATCTGCGATGCTCAAGGTAATACTGGATGAAAAGCTCTACAAAGAGGATTTCATAAAGGAAAGAACAACGGGATTTGAGAACTTGGTTGAATCTCTAAAAGACTTTGATATAGACCGAGCGAGCGAGATAACGGGTGTCTCAAAGGAAAAGATAGTCGAAGCCGCGAGGATATATGGAAAAGCTGATAGGGCCGCGATCCTTTACGCAATGGGTATAACTCAGCACTCGAATGGAACCCAGAATGTTGTAGCGCTCGCTGATCTTGCGATGATCACTGGAAACTTCGGAAAAGAAGGAACAGGCGTCAACCCGCTCAGGGGTCAGAACAATGTCCAAGGCGCTTGTGATATGGGAGCTCTCCCGCATGTGTATCCGGGATATCAGAAGGTAAGTGATGAGAACGCGAGAAAGAAATTTGAAGAATTTTGGGGTGTAAAGCTCCCATCTAACCCAGGATTGACTCTGACAGATATGTTCCTCTCGCCCCAGATAAAAGCTCTCGTTATGATGGGAGAGAACCCAGCCGTATCAGATCCGGACTCCCAGCATGTTGAGGAATTCCTTAAAAACCTCGAATTCTTTGTTGCTTTTGACATATTCATGAACGAATCCAACAGATACGCTGATGTCATACTCCCGGCGCTTTCCGCTTACGAAAAAGATGGAACATTTACAAACACAGAGAGAAGAGTGTTGAGAGTCAGAAAAGTATTGGAGGGAGTTGGAGACGCAAAGCCAGATTGGTGGATAATAAAAGAGCTTTCAAAGCGGCTCGGATACGAGATGGAATACTCACATCCAAGCGAAATAATGGAAGAGATAAGAAAAGTGACGCCTATATACGGAGGAGTCACATACGAAAGAATAGAAGAAAAAGGCCTTCAGTGGCCAGTTCCAGATCTCGATCATCCAGGAACCCCGATACTTCACACCCAGGGCTTTAGCTTCCCAGATAAGAAAGGTAGGATAAAACCGATCGATTACAACTTGCCAAAAGAGATAGAGCTTCCAGATGAAGAGTATCCATTCTTCATGACAACTGGAAGAATGCTATATCACTTCCACACAGGAACTATGACAAGAAGAGTAAAGGGAATAAACGAGATAGTCGGAAGAGCTTATGTTGAGATAAGTCCTGAGGACGCTCAGAAACTTGGCATAAAGAGCGGAGATGTCGTAAAGATAACTTCAAGGCGTGGAAGTGTTCTCACTTACGCCGTCGTCACGGATAGAGCACAGCCTGGTGTGATATTCATGCCATTCCACTTCGCTGAGGCGAGAGCGAACCTCCTGACAGGTGAGATATTGGATCCTGAGTCCAGAATACCAGCCTACAAAGTCTCGGCTGTGAAAATAGAGAGAGTCGGCGAGGCAGAAATCGAGCCGCCAGATTACGTGAAGAAAGTAATGAGCGAAAGCTGATGCGGAGGGATTTCCCTCCGCACCATTTTTATAGCTATTCTAATTTAAAAGCTCCTTGCTGTAACTCTCAGCTATCACTGACGCTCCACATAAAAATTTAAGATTTTTCTTTCCCGGCATTCTAATATGCTAGAATAATTCCCGACCACCTCTGAAAACCACAAAAAGGGGGGATTGGGATGGCTCTCGAAAACGAGAAGAAGAGAGCCGAGATTTCAGAGGATTTTCCACTTTCCGAGGTTCCCATGGATCAGAGAAAAGGCTTTTGGTCTGTCTCACTCGTCCTTCTGGGATTCACTTTCTTTACAGCTACTATGTGGGCTGGCGGGAAGCTGGGGGTCTCTTTCAAATTTTGGCCTGATCTTGTCTCTCTGATAATCGTTGGAAACCTCCTTCTTGGAACCTATGTTGCTGTCCTTGGATACATAGCTTATAAAACAGGGTTGAGCACAGTTCTTCTTGGAAGATACAGCTTTGGAGACTGGGGCAGCAAATGGCCGGATTTTGTTTTGGGTTTCACACAGATAGGTTGGTACGCCTGGGGAACTGCAACTATAGCGATACTATTCACAAAACTTTTGCATCTTCCAGAGTCATGGAACATTCCTTTGATGATCGTTTTTGGATTCGCGTTTTCCTGGACAGCTTATGTTGGATACAGAGGCCTTGAATGGTTATCGCGATTCTCGGTTCCTCTAATGACGATACTGATTATCTGGAGCATGGTGATAGCTACGAAAGACGCTGGAGGGCTTGAGGGAATTCTAAAAATTGAGCCAACTCAAAAGATGACGATAGCATCGGCGATAACTATAATCTTTGGCACATTTGTAAGTGGAGGCACACAGTCAACGAATTGGACCAGGTTCTCAAGATCTGTTTTTACCGCAACTGTTGCGAGTCTTTTGGCGTTTTTCATAGGAAACGGCTTGATGGTATTCGCTGGAGCCTATGGAGCACTGGTCTACCAAGAGCCTGATATAGTCAATGTTTTGGTAAAGCAAGGACTTCTTTTCTGGGGAATAGTCATGCTCTTTTTGAACATTTGGACGACACAAGATAACACGATATACAACTTCTCAGTTGCCGGATGTAATTTCTTCAGGACGGAGAAAAGGAGATACTTCACCATCGGAGGGGCTGCTATAGGAACACTCCTTGCAATACTCGGAATGTACAACTGGCTTGTTCCTTGGCTAATAATGCTCGGAACTTATATACCACCGATAGGCGGAGTCATAATGGCGGACTTTTTCTATAAGAACAAGATGAAATATCCACCAATAGGCAAGGTCAAATTCAAGAAATTCAACTGGGCTGGAATAATAGGGTACATAGGAGGAGCATTAGTCGCTCAGTTCAGCCCCGGAGTTCCACCTATAAACGGAATAATATTCGCGTTCATCTTCTATGTAGCCGCTGATCTCGTTTTCAAGCTCTTAGGAATTTCAAACGAACACGAAGTTGTGGGGTGATAGTATGGATCTTATCGTCAGAAATGCAAAGGTAAATGGAAAGTTAACCGATATAGGTGTAAAAGATGGAAAAATCGTAAAGATAGGAAAAATCGATGAAAAAGGAGAGGTAGAAATAGACGCAAATGGAAGGCTAGCATCTCCTCCATTCGTGGACCCACATGTTCATTTGGACGCCGTTCTAACTGTGGGAGATCCTCGCTACAACATGAGCGGAACTCTGTGGGAAGGTATAGAGATATGGAGCGAGAGAAAGAAAAAGCTCAGTAAGGAAGATGTCAAAGAGCGCGCAAAAGAGGCTATAAGATGGGCTGTTGCTCAAGGGATCTTGGCGATAAGGACACATGTTGATGTCTGTGATCCGTCTCTTGTAGCTCTTGAGGCGATGCTTGAAGTAAAGGAAGAAGTCAAAGACTTGGTGGATCTCCAGATAGTTGCATTTCCGCAGGAAGGTATCGTCAGCTTTCCAAACGGCGAAAACTTGATGAGAAGAGCTCTTGAGATGGGAGCTGATGTCGTTGGAGGGATACCTCACTATGAGTTTTCAAGGGAAGATGGGATAAAGAGTATAGACATAATACTCTCGCTCGCCAAGGAATTTGACAGGGACATAGACGTTCATATAGACGAGACGGACGACGATCAATCGAGATTTTTGGAATATCTCGCATCCAAGACGATAAAAGAGGGATATCAAGGAAGAGTAACCGCAAGCCACACAACGGCCATGCATTCTTATAACAACGCTTACGCTTACAAACTCTTTGGCGTTTTGAAAAAAGCGAAGATGAACATAATAGCAAATCCACTGGACAACATAGCGCTCCAGGGAAGGTTTGATAACTATCCGATCAGAAGAGGAATGACGAGGGTAAAGGAACTCTTGAAGAGCGGTATAAACGTCGGATTCGGGCACGATTCCGTGATGGATCCATGGTACCCCTTGGGAAGATACAACATGCTCCAGGTTGCGTTCGTCGGGCTCAATCTAGGACACATGACTGGGTACGAGGAGATAAAGATGGCATTTGACGCCGTGACGAAAAACTCTGCCAAGCTCATGAGACTCGATTGGTACGGACTTGAAGAAGGAAAAGACGCAAGCTTCGTCATTTTGAACGCAAAGAGCGAGATAGACGCGATAAGACTCATGAGCGAGGCTTTGTATGTAATCAAAAACGGAAAAGTCGTTGCAAAGACAAAACCGGCAGAATACGAGGTGAATGGAAAAAAGGTAAGAATGGAAGTAAAGGGAGTTTACGAGTAAGACAAATCCGCCCCAAGTAGGGGCGGATTTATTTACATTGAGTATTCAACTAAGTAGTAGTTTTCGTCGTACGAAGCTTTGTATATCATAACTCCCTTGTCATCAAAAACACCGAAGAACAATTTCTCACCGCTAAGACCGTACAGCGACCGCGCAGCTATATTTCCATTCTCATCAAACACAACGACAACGCTGTTGTCATGCAC
>WGAO01000083.1 GCA_015489065.1 Thermotogaceae bacterium
AGATGTGTATAAGAGACAGGATTTCTAAGCTCTGTAAAAGTCTGAAATGAATCTTTATGAATTCGAATTCAAAAAATCGACACTCAACCGAAGAAAGCAAAAGATTTGTGGATGAGAGAAAAAGTAAGTTATTTATTTAAATTTTTCTTTTTCTTGATTCTGTTAATAATGAGTTCTTTAATTTCTTCAAGTTCGAAGATCTTATCATATTCTTCCATTCTTATTTCTTTACTGTGAAAGTCGTTTCTTACTCTTTTTAAAAATTCTTCGAAATCTGGATTTTCGTTGGCAAGTTTATTTATAGTTTCCCAATCTAAATCCGTTTTATATCTTGCTGGTAGCAATATTTTTGAAGAATCTGGATCTTCGATGTTTAGCTTGATTATTCCTATACCAAATCCTGAAGATAATCTTTTAAGCTCATACATAAGTTCGTCGTTCCTCTCGTTGATGTCTACAGCTACAAGATATCCTTCGTTAGCCCATGAGGAATTAGAGACGGCTTGAAAAAATGCTTCTCTGAGATTAGCAAAGTCTAGTTTTAATTTTACTTCAAACGAATAGAATGTTATGGAGGGATAGCCTATCTCTTTTGCTAGATCAAAAACTGTATCTTTCCACTCACCAAGGGGATCTATTGGAAAATATACCCCAACGACATCAGGATGTAACCATTGCGAGTATCTTTTTCTTTTCGATTTTTCATGATATATTGTTTTTGTGAAGATTTTCAAGTAATTACCAACAAAATATGTTAATATCGGGTAGATATCTCTTTCACTAGATTTTCTTTCTTTTTTTCTCTGTTCAGATTCTTCTAAATCTTTTGGTATATTCAAATTTTTCAAAAAGAATTTCCTGGGTTTAGAATCAATTCTCACAAAAGAAGAGTTAGGATTGTTCTTGGTGTCTACGTAAAGCTGAGCAGCAATAGTCATCCACGGTGTCTTGCCTTTAGTATTGCAAAGCTTATCGTAGCCTTTTTTCTTAGCTATCTCCCATATTTCTTTTACTGTTAGTGGACGTTTTTCTTCTTCTAACACTTTTTTAGCTAGTTTCTTAAATGTTAATTTTTTTGGCATAAAATTCCTCCTTTAGAATTTCTTAATGCATTTTGTCATGTCCTCTATTATACCTTATTCGTTATACCTTATTCTTGGTTCTACTTTTAACTGTATACATAAAAGGAAAAGATCTATACAAGGAACATAACCAATGATGAGTACAATAGGTTGTTTATGACAAATGCCTTAGATTTGAAAGATACAAAAGTTGTTGAGTGTTTGAAGATGGGAAGCGTGAAAAAGCTCTCTTCGCTTCAGCACCTTTCTTAAATTTTTATTACCTCAGATGAAAGCATCATGGCCGTAAATGTCTACAACTTCAAAAGTCCCTGAGTTCCTTCGAATGCGAAACTTGAAAGTTTCTACATAAAGGAAATCGCAGTTATCGGAAATCGATTATATATACATCTCCGAGCGTCAGAAAAAAGAGTTTTCTTGTTGATATATTGGATCCACCGGATCCCAAGCCTCTTAACAGTGAAAAAAAATGTGAAAGCGTCCTCAGGGTCCATATTTCTGAAAAATATTCGTGTGTTCCCGATGAAGAAGAACTTTTGATACTTGATCATTCAGCTCCAGAAAACCTGATAGAAGGATCTTTGATCTTAGATAGAGATTCTTCATGCCTTAAAAGAGCCATAGAAATGGAAAGAATCTGGGGATACATTTTCTTCCATATACTTCTATGAAAAGTACGCATATGTTCAACATTTGGAAGTGCTTGTTCACACTTGTCATGACTGATATGTCTGGTCCGAAGGGCCCCAGATCCTAGGATTGTCACAAAAATGAATTTAAAGAAGGTTGTTTTGGAAGCGAAGATATAGACATAGTCTTATTGAACAAATTTTGGATGAATACACTTACTGTGTAAACATCTCTAACATTCAACTTGCTCGCTGTCTTTAAATTCTTAGGAATGTGCGCGTCTTCGTATTCGAAAAAATTGTGTTTGTCTTTAGATGTATAATCCAAGACTTTTTGGATTTCTTTTAAATTTTTTAACATCTCTATCATCCTTGATCTTGTCTGGTCGAACTCGTCGTGAAACAGATCTTAAGAGATCATATCAAAAGGATTTTCTCAGGAAGGCGCTTCATTATGCAACACATGGAAAATCGTTGAAAGGCTTTGTAGAGATACATTTGGTATGATGGTGGAAATCATAGGAAGTTCTCATAGGGAGAGACTGAAAGAAAGAGCAATAGAAGTGATGAAAAAATTCTAGACAATTCTGTGAATATGAAAAGTGATGACAGATATGTAGTAACAGAGTTGAAAGTTGATGGAATACAAAATACCTTATCCATGATTCAAAAAAGTTAAGCTTAAAGCAAAGCTTCATGAGATAGCAGTGAGGGAATTTTCGAAAGTAGAATAGACGAAATTCTGATAAGGAGAAAAGATTAAAAAATCTTAACTCCATTCTTTTTGTATATAGCTTGAAGCTAAGCAATAAGGCGATGTTATTTGTGAAAGTTGCTAAGAGGTTTCCAATGGCATCTGTCATCCCCAAAGATCAAACTCATGTTTAAGGCAAGATTATGACAGATGCTCTTTAAACGCTGACGACTTGAAAATGTCAGTTCTTTAATTAGCGTTGATGTCTATGAGATGATCATGCAAAGTTTCTAAAGGTTGTTTGAAATTGGAATCGTTTGCAGAAACGTATGTCAAAATCCCCCTCAATTTCGTTTTGACTTTATCAAAGTTCATTCACGGTTTAAAAGAACTTCTCTTGAAGTGTTCGTGTTAATCTAATTAGAAGATAAACTCGTTTTACAACTGCCCCTCTTTGCTGCTGACAAAGCAAGGCGAGAATTATCGTGTATTTTTCAGAAAATAAAGGGCTTTGTTGTATATTATCTTTGCGAGTATCTCTAAGGAGGGGATGTTCATGGAAAAGATCAAGCTGATATTTGAAGATGACGGAAGAGAATTTGAAGTTGAAAAAGGAGAGAAACTTCTTAGATTTGTAAAGGACTATGAGAAGTTCCATAAAGCTCCAATAGTCGCCGCTAGATTGGACAATCTTATAGTGGAGCTGAATAAGCCCTTGGATAGAGGGGGAAGAGTTAGATTCATAGATCTCACTTCTTCTGATGGGATAAGGATATATCAGAGAGGACTTTTATTTGTTCTAGCCGTAGCTGTTAGAAATGCGTTGCCTAATTATAAACTTAAGGTTCTCCATTCACTTGGAAATTCCCTTTATTGTGAGCTCTTTGACGAAACCGGGAAAATATACACCCCGACAGAGGAGGATTTGAAGAAGATAAAATTTGAAATGAAGAAAGTTGTCGATTCTGATGAGCCTTTCGAAAAATTGGCGCTTTACAAAGGTGATGTGAGAAAGCTTTTTGAAAAATACGGATTTGAGGCTAAAGTGAAACTTCTTCGTTATAGGAAGAAAAAGACCATAAAGGTTTACAAGTGTTGTGATTACTACAACTATTTCTATGGATATATGCCTCCAAGCACAGGAGTTATGAAGATCTTTGATCTTCGTCAGTACGCACCTGGTTTTAGGCTTCTTCATCCTACAACATCAAGTCCGAATGAGATACCAGAATACAAAGAGATGAGAAAATTTAACACGGTGTTTCTGGAATATGCCAGGTGGCTCAGAATAATGGAGATAGAACATGTTGGAGATCTTAACAGGATTATCGCTAAAGGAGAGAGGGCAGTTGCAGATCTCATACTCCTTGCAGAAGCTCTACATGAAAAGAGAGTTTCCCAGATATCTGATGAATTCAAATCAAAAGAAACCGCCCGTTTAATACTGATAGCGGGTCCTTCCTCTTCTGGAAAGACAACTTTTGCAAAAAGGTTGTCTGTGCAGCTCAAAGCTAATGGGTATAGGCCAATTGCCATATCTCTTGATGATTATTTTGTAGACAGGGAGAAAACACCGCGTGATGAGAATGGAAACTACGATTTCGAAGCGCTTGAGGCAATAGACATAGAGCTTTTTAACAAAAATCTTTTAGACCTGTTCAACGGTAGAGAAACAGAAATCCCGAAGTACGACTTCAAATCTGGAAAAAGGAGGCCCGGAAGAAGATTAAAAATTGACAGGGATCAGATAATAATAGTTGAAGGGATACATGGTTTGAATCCAAGGCTTACTCCACATATACCAGAAGAACTCAAATTCAGGATATATGTTAGCGCACTAACTCAAATAAATTTCGATGACATGAACAGAATGTCCACAACAGATACTCGCCTTATAAGAAGGATGGTAAGAGACTACAAGTTTAGAGGCCACAGTGCTCTTGATACTTTGAGAATGTGGCCAAATGTCAGAAGGGGTGAGGAAAGGAACATATTCCCATATCAAGAAGAAGCGGATGTTATGTTCAACTCGGCTTTGATATACGAGTTGCCCGTCTTGAAGATATTTGCCGAAACGCTTCTTGCACAGGTTCCAGATGATGTTGATGAATATCCAGAGGCTCTCAGACTCTTAAAAGTGCTCGATTACTTTTTACCTATAACAAATCTTGAGGATATTCCACGCAACTCGATCTTGAGAGAGTTCATCGGTAGGAGTATATTTAAATATTGATGAAGGTTACTTTGTCGATTCTCCTCATAACAACACTTGCTTTCTCTTATTCTCTCTGGCTTGGAAGGGATCTCCTCTTTGAAGGAGAAAGTATGCGTTTTGAAGACATAGAGAAAACAGTGTATTTTGTAGCGGATGCTCTTGAATATGATGAACCAATATTGACGAGAACTTCTACATTCACGCTCCTTCAATTCAACAAAGAAGTAGTGTTGGAATCCGAAGGGAAGATGGCTCTTGGAAATGGAACACCAGACATTTCCAGTATAAGTGTTGATAAATTTCTGAATTTTTTCGAGATACCTTACATAAGAGACGGATCTTCTCTGATAATACCAGAATGTATACTCAGGGGAGCTAGAATTGAGGGGAATAACCTTATCGTAGAGTACTACGGAAATCCAGCTTTTAAATACATCAAAGAGGGAGATTCACTTAAAATCGTATCCATGGGATATGTTATGTACGCTGGAAACATGTACATGCCGGAAGATACAATTTTAAGAGTGAAAATCGGTAATTTTTCATTTTCGATAAGTCGCGAATCTGTTGGAAGGGATATAATTTCTTTGGAGAAGCCCGGAGAAGAGAGAAAAATACTGATCGTATCTGTTGGAAGCGGTATGATGAAGCCACTACCGCTTGATAGCTTTGGAATAATAGTTGCAAGAGGAAGCGGAATAGTGATAGTCAGACCGATGTCACCGGACCTTGAGGGATTAGATAAGAAAGCATTCAATACAGCTTTGGACATAGCGAGGATTATATCAAGAGATCTGGGATATAGAATAGAGACTTTTCCAATGATCGATATACCACCGGGTACACCAGCTTTAGTAGTTCTTCTTCGAGATAAGGAGGATTTTATAAAGATCCTCAACATAGTCAGGAGGATGACTGGAATTGAGAAGATTGTCAATAGTGCTCCTGATTTTGATAAGCTTCCAGATCTTGGCAGTTGAGATTCAGGCTGTCTTTGTAGATTACAACAAAGACATAGGTGTAGTAAAACGCTTTGAAGTAGATGAAACTATACCGGTAATTTTCTCGCTTTTTCAACAGCTTTATTCTCCTCCACCAGGTCTTAGGAGCTTCGTTCCTCCAGAATGTCTAAGAGCGGCATTTGTTCTAGATGATGCGGTGGTTTTGGATTTTTACTCTGACAAATTGGAGGGAATGACATTTTACGCCGAAAGAATGGCGATTTATCAGATACTTCTTTCGGTGTTTAGGACTTTTGATGTGAGTAGGGTTTACATAATAAAGGATGGAAAAAAAGCAAAGGTGTTTTCGAAATACGCCGACATATCCCTTTCATTTGGAAGAGAGGAGTGGATTGAGTGGCCCGTGCGTTAATAGAGGATGGAGACAGAATATTTCTGATAGGAGATGATGGCGAGGAATTTGTCGCTGAGGTAAAGGCGGGAAAAAAGTTCGGAACACATCTGGGAGCTTTTCTGTTTGACGAAATAATAGGGAAACCGTACGGAACATCTGTGAAGACGAGTAAAGGAAAAACTCTATATGTGATAGAACCTGGCTACATAGATAATGTTTTCCATATGAATAGAAGAACACAGGTCGTATATCCGAAAGATTCAAGTTATATACTTATGAAATTGGATGTCTTTGAAGGAAAGAGAGTAATAGATGTCGGTGCGGGTAGTGGAACGATGAGCTATCTTTTTGCAAAGGCAGTTGGAAGAAGTGGAAGGGTATACACATACGAGAGAAGGGAAGATTTCTACAATCTCGCAAAAGAGAATCTGACTAGGTGGGGTGTAATCGACAGGGTTGATATGAAGCTCAGAGATATCTCTGATGGTGTAGACGAGATGAATGTTGATGCTTTCTTCTTAGATGTTCCATATCCGTGGAATTACATATCTGTGGTGTGGAAATCCCTGAAAGGAGGAGGGCGGTTTTGCACAGTAGTCCCAACGACAAATCAAGTTCAAAATGTCTTAGAGGAAATGGAAAAGTTTCCATTTGTTATGGTAGAAGTGTGGGAGAGTATGTTCCGACAGTATAAACCCGTTCCAGAGCGTTTGAGACCTTTCGATAGAATGGTCGCTCATACGGCATACATGATATTTGCTATAAAAGTTTTGAGGAGGGATGAGAATGAAAATGGAAGAGATTAAAAAGCTTCTTCCAAGGGTTATAGAGCACAGAAGAGAGCTTCACAAAATTCCAGAGCTTGGTCTTGATCTTCCAAAGACAATTGAATATGTCGAGAGACATTTGAAAGATCTTGGATTATCTCCAAAAAGAGTTGGAAAAGGCATCACTTGTGATATAGGTAATCCCCCTTTTGTTGCTATAAGAGCTGATATGGATGCCCTGCCGATGGAAGAGAAAAACGATCTTCCTTACAAAAGTACTCACCCTGGGAAAATGCATGCTTGTGGGCATGATGCTCATACAGCGGTTCTTCTTGGCCTTGCTGAGTATTTCTCTAAGAATTCTCCACAGGTAGGAGTTAGGCTGATATTTCAAGCTGGAGAAGAGGGATATTTCGGTGCGGTTGAGATGATAAAAGCGGGAGCTCTTGAAAATGTTGAACTTATCTTGGGCCAACATGTTGGAAATCAAGCAGAAGCACCAGAGGGTGGAATAATAACAAAAAAAGGAGTTTTCATGGCGTCGGCGGACGCTTTCGATGTCAAGTTTAAGGGGAAGGGAGGTCATGGATCAGCTCCTCATGAGGCTAGAGATCCAATAGCTCCTGCTGCTCAATTTGTCACGTCGGTGTATTCATTTAGAAGCAGAGAAATAAATCAGACTCATCCATTCGTTACCACAATAACTAAATTGGTCTCTGGAACTACTTTCAATGTTATACCAGACATAGCTGAGATAGCGGGTACGGTAAGAACGATAAGTGAAGAAGATAGGAAGAAAGCCGCAAGGAGATTGGAAGAAATGGCAAAGGGAGTAGCTGAAGCTAACGATATAGAGTTTGAATTCGTATATCACTGGATGTACAGGACTCTTGTAAACACTGATTGGGTTGTTGATATGCTGGTGGAGGTTGTCTCAAAGATGGGGATCCCGATTGTTCAGCTTGATACTCCCATAATGGGAGGAGAGGACTTTTCATATTACCTTGAAAAAGTCCCCGGAGTTTTCTTTTTTACGAATACAGCGAATCTTGAAAAAGGAATAGTTCAGCCAAACCACAGCCCTTACTTTAACATAGATGAAGAGAAACTCTGGGTTCCGATGGCTGTGTTTGTAAAGATGGTGGAGGAGTACGCTTCTAAAAAATGAGAGTTGGAATAGGATGGGATATTCACAAAATAGCTGATGGTTGTTGTCTAATACTTGGTGGTGTTATTGTATCTAACGAAAAGACAACGATAGCGCATTCTGATGGAGATGCGCTTTGTCATGCAATAATCGATTCTCTTCTCGGAGCGGCAAATTTAGGTGATATAGGTTCTTTCTATCCGGAAATTGAGAAAAACAAAGATATGAGCAGTATCGATGCTCTAAATGAGATCTCTAGAGTAGTTAAAAAATTAGGATACTATATAGTAAATGTGGATGCTACAGTGATTCTATCTGGAGTCAGACTATCACCATTCAGAGATCAGATAACAGGATCTCTGGAAGCAGTTCTTGGATGCCCGGTATCTGTTAAATTCAAAAGTGGAAACAGCGTAGGGGAAGTTGGAAATGGAAAAGCTATTGAAGTTCACGCAGTTGCGTTGTTAAGCGAGCGTGTCGATGAGCGCTCCGATTAAGAACTGCGGCAGCTCTAGTGAGGCTTTGAATGAATTCAAAGCGAGCTCCAGCAATGTTATCTCACGCTGGAGCCTTTCTCTTTCCACAGGATCTGTGGTATTTTCCATCTTCAGCTTGAGCTCGTCTATTCTGTTTTTTATCTGAGATTTTGCCTCCTCTTGACGATCAACATTATTATGATCCTCTTCATCTACAGTATCGCGAGATTTTCTTCCAGGTATGTACATCCAAACCTTTGTTTTTCCAGCTACGGCAGCCAGAAATCCACCTCGTCTCCTCAAGTCGAGGAATATTCCACCGCTGATTATGAATCCACCTTTTTTTATAGCTTCTTTTTTGAAGGCCAGATAATTGGATATCTCTTGGTTTAGAACGCGTATAATACTCATACTTGCCGGTGCCGAATGTGCAAGTCCCGGCTCACCAGGATCTAACTTATACCCTAGTATTGGATTGAAAGAGTTCGGGTTCACTCTCATATTATCACCTGTATAGATTTTAGGATATTTACTTCCGATTTTCAAAAAGAAAGGGGAGTCTGGATGCTCAAAGATGTAAAACTCTTTGTTTTAGATATGGACGGAACGGTTCATATAAGTGGAGAACTCTTTCCGTGGACAATTCCTTTTCTGGAAAGAATAAGAGAACTCGGAAAGAGATATGTCTTTCTAACAAACAACTCATCAAAAGGTCCGAAGGATTATGAAAATGAACTGGAGAAAATGGGAATACCAGATCCTGTGGTCTACACATCAGGTGAAGCCACGGCTCTTTACATAAAAGAGAAATTCGGGAGTGTTCGAATCTTTGTCATGGGAACTAAGAATCTCATACGAGTCTTTGAGAGCAATGGTTTTTATATAGATGAAGAAAATCCGGAGGTTTTGGTTCTCGGATACGACACGGAAGTTACATACGAAAAGATCAGGAAATTTGCAATACTTCTGAGAAAAAATCTCCCGTATATATCAACTCACCCGGATATAAATTGTCCGTCTAAAGATGGTTTGATACCAGATGCTGGAAGCTTCATGGCGCTTTTCAAGGTTTCTACGGGCAGGGAACCGGAAAAGATCATAGGAAAGCCGAATCCACAGATTCTTTACACCCTTTCAGAGAGGTTTAGAGTTCCTTTAAGTCAGATTGCTGTTGTGGGCGATCGACTTTACACCGATATAAAGCTCGCAAAGAATTCTGGAGCTGTCAGTGTTCTTGTCTTGAGTGGAGAAACATCGAGGGAGGATCTGGAAAAATCGGATGTATCACCAGATATAGTTGTGGAGAACTTATGGGAGCTCATAGAGATGATTTGAAAAATGAATTATGATAAAATCTAAAACAAGTTTATAGGGCGATGAGGCTCGCCCAAAATGCCCAGGAGGGCTGATGGCCTCTACCTAAGTGGTAGGGGCTTTTGTTTTTTCAGGGAGGGATATTTATGGATTGCGCGAGCATACTATGTAAAGAAGAATGCAATTTGAAAAAGGTGAGTTTAGAAGTTCTCAAAGATCTCAAACTTGATATTGTTATAAGAAGAATCGTCGCTTCCAAAGAGAGATATAACTTAGATCCCTTCTTTTTATCACCTCTAAAAAGTGAAGATGAGATAAGGTACAGGCAAGAGATATCAAAGGATGTGGAAAAAGAGGATATTTTTATCCACCTAAAAGAGTTTTCCAGAAGTATGGATAGAGTGAGTAGATTGAAGAAAATGGCAGGGAAGTTGGAATACGAGTACAACAAAAAAGGTTGGATTTTGGAAACTGCGATAGCTTATTCAAAGGCCGTTCAAAAACTTCTCAGAGATTTAGAAAATTCGGATATCAGATCTGAAGGTTTGAAGAGGTTCAGGGGGTTTCTCAAGGAGTATGTGAGTTCTGAAGATTTCCAGTCTCTTGTTGAAGATTCGGAGAAGGTTAAAAGCGCTCTCTCTAGTATCAAGTATTCTCTGATCGTTGAGCCGGGAAAATTCAGCGTTAAGAAATATGAAGGTGAAGAGAATTTCGCACCAAGCGTTGAAGAAATCTTCTCAAAATTCAGGGACTCGGAATGTAATCAGTATGAATTTGAGATATTTGAAACACATGGTATGAATCACATCGAAGCTGCGATATTAGATTTTGTGGTTAAGTTGTATCCAAAGCCGTTTGAAATGCTCGATGAGTTTTGCAGAAAGCACGAGAATTTCTTGAACAGATGTATTTTAAAATTTGAAAGAGAAATTCAGTTCTACCTTTCGTATTTAGAATTTGTAAAACCTCTCAAAAATGGAGGTCTTCACTTTTGCTATCCAAGAGTAAGTGAAAACGATGAAAATTTCTATGCTGTCGATATGTTTGATATGGCATTGGCAACTACGATTGATCCAAAAAAGATTGTTAAGAATAACTTTCAATTGCAAACTCCTGAAAGGATAATAGTTGTAACAGGACCTAATCAGGGAGGAAAAACAACCTTCGCCAGAACATTCGGCCAGATTCATTATCTTGCAAGCCTGGGCCTACCTATACCTGCATCAAGTGCGAAACTTCTTATTCCTGACGGGATATTCACACATTTTGAGAGACAGGAAAAACTCCAAAGTTTAAAAAGTAAGCTGGAAGATGATTTGATAAGAGCTAAAGAAATTGTGGATAAAGTTACAAACAGAAGTGTTGTAATAATGAACGAAGTTTTTTCATCTGCAGCCCTTTTTGACATGATAAGTCTTAGCAAGAAGATATTAGACAAGCTTTTGGAAAAAAACTGCATAGGGGTTTGGGTGACATTTGCCGATGAGCTCTCTAAATATAGCGAAAAGATTGTTAGCATGGTTGCACAGGTAGATCCAAAAGATCCCTCTGTGAGAACTTTCAAAATCGTTAGGAAGCCATCAGATGGATTGGCTTACGCTTTTTCTATAGCTGAGAAATACGGCCTAACTTATGAAAAAATTAAGGAGCGGGTGATACGATGAGAGTCCTCTTGATGTACAAAGACAGAGATTTCAAAGAGAGTGAACTCCCGAAAAACTCTGAGGATCTCATAAGCGATCTTGGACTTGATGTGATTTTCGATCACATGTCAAAAGGTGATCAGTACATATTCAACATATCAAAAGAGGTTCTTTTGAATCCTTTGGTAGACAAGGAAACGATAATCTATCGTCAGGAAATAATGAAAGACGCGCTTGAAAATCCAGAGATCATCAGAAGTCTCTACAGTATGACTATAGAAGTCGAGGAGAGTAAAAGAGAAAAATGGTGGGGTATATTTGGCTGGAAGACCCCTTCAAATATCCTGAGTGGAGCAAGAAGAACTTTGGAATCGCTTTTATATTTTCTGAAAAAGCTCAGAAAAGTTGCAGATGAAAATTCGGATAAATTTCGATCCGAGGGATTTAGAAATTTCTTTGAAATGATAAAGACAGAGCTGAGCGATGAATATCTTCAGAGAGCAGAAGAGATGGTGGAGAAGCTTAAATTTCAAAGAGGAATTCTCCTGAGAGTTTCTATAGGTGAAGGAAATGAAGGAAAAGGCTATACATTGATAAAACCTCTGGAAAAGAAATGGTTTCAGAGGATATTAAGAAGACAGAAAGTGTACTCATACAAGTTGAATCCAAGAGACGAAGCTGGAGCCCAGGCTCTTGATGAAATAAGAAATAAAGGGATAAGCGAAGTAACGAGCGTTGTTGCGTGTGCTGCAGATCACATAGAGGATTTCTTTAAAAAGCTCAGAAGAGAAATTGCGTTTTATGTGGGAGCGATCAATCTCCAGGAAAGCATGAAAGCTCTTGAGATACCGATCACATTTCCAGTGGTGACCGATGAAAAGCAGATTTCGTTTAGGAATCTCGTCAGTATAAGCCTGGCTTTAACAAATGGTAAAAAAAAGGTCATTGGCAACGATCTAAAAGAAATTGGAAAAAATCTTTTCATAGTGACTGGAGCTAACAGAGGAGGGAAAACAACATTTTTGAGGAGCTTTGGTCAAGCCGTTTTGATGATGCAGTCTGGAATGTTTGTATCAGCAAAAGATTTCAGTTCTAACCTTTACAGTGGAGTGTTTACTCATTTCAGAAGGGAAGAAGATGAGGACATGAAAATGGGAAAGTTTGAAGAGGAGCTCTCAAGGATGAGCATAATAGTTGATCAAATAAAGCCGGGGGCTCTTTTGCTTTTGAATGAATTTCTGTCATCAACGAATGAAAGGGAAGGTTCAGAAATAGCACACCAGATAGTAAGAGCACTTGTTGAGAGTGGAATTAGTGTGATGTATGTAACTCATATGTACACGCTGGCAAGGAAATTTTTCGGATGTAAAAAAGCTATCTTTTTAAGAGCTGAGAGAACTCCAGATGGAAGGAGAACTTTCAAGATAAAAGAAGGAGAGCCTTTACCAACGAGCTTTGGAGGGGATATTTACAAAAAGCTCTTTGGAGAGGAGATCGATGGATTAGAGAAGGAAAGAGAAGGATGTGCTCCTCTCTGATTTTGAATAACAATGATGAGAGCTCAAGTGATCGCATTTTGAGGTATAATGAACATCAACAGAAGACTACGAAAAGGAGGGATTAGATATGAGATTCGAATACGACGAGCTTCCAAAGGAGTTGGAAAAAGAGCTCAAGGAAAAGGCAAAGTTTGCCAGAGCAGATATACTTAAAATGACCAACATAGCTAAATCTGGTCATCCTGGAGGTTCAATGTCATCGATTGAGATATTTTTAACTGTCTACACATTCGCAAATTTTGACCCGAAGAATCCAGACGATCCAAATAGGGACAAATTCGTTATAAGCCATGGTCATACATCGCCGGGAGTTTACTCAGCTCTTATACAAGTTGGCGCGATAGACAGAGAAGAAGTTCTCACATCCTTCAGACATGTATCATCCAGATTCGAAGGTCATGTTACAAGAGGCCTTCCGGGTATAGATTGGACAACTGGAAATTTGGGACAGGGTCTATCAGCCGGCCTTGGAATGGCCCTTGCTACGAGATACAACGGTAGAGATTATCATGTCTTCGTTATGATGTCAGATGCGGAGCAGAACAAGGGACAAGTTGCAGAGGCAAGAAGGTTGGCAGTTAAGTACAACACGGAAAATCTTACAGTGGTTGTGGATTACAACGATGCTCAGATAAGTGGAAAAGCATCAAACATAATGAAAGTGAACATAAAGGAGGAGTATGAGGCTGCAGGATGGAAGGTTTACGAAACTGATGGACATGATTTCAGCTTGCTCTACTCTGCAATAAAGAAAGCGGTTGAGGATGGAAGTCCAAGTGTTGTTCTTGCGCGTACAAAGATAGGAAAAGGGATATCGTTTATGGAAGATCAGGTCAAATATCATGGGAAACCACTTTCTGATGAGGAATTAGAGAAAGCGCTGAAAGAACTCGGAGTTGAGAACGATACGGAAAAATTCAAAGAAAAGAGAAAAAAACTACCGATCAAAAAACCTTCCAGGGTTAAGAAAGAGTACGAGGTAAATATAGATGCAGGAGAACCTTTTGTCTACGAAAAAGATATGGATGGTAGGGGAGCAATTGGTAAAGCCATACTCGATCTAGTTAAGAGGAATCCAAACTCCCCAATAGCTGCTGTAGACTGTGATCTTCTCGAATCTGTCAGATTCAACTGGCTCGCCGAGGAATTTCTAGAAAGAATAATAGAAGCTGGTGTTGCCGAGCAGAATGCTGCAACAGTTGCAGGGGCTATGTCAGCTGAAGGGGTAATTACTTTCTTTGGAGATTTTGGAGTTTTCGCAGTGGATGAGACATTCAACAACCAAAGGCTTAACGCGATGAATCATACGAATCTCAAAGTCATAGCTACCCATTGCGGAACGAATGTTGGTGAAGACGGAAAGACTCATCATGCGCTCTTTTATCTAACTGGAGTGGCAAACTGGTTTGGTTTCGAGGTAATAGTACCATCGGACGCTAATCAAGCTGATAGAGCTGTTAGATATGCCGCTTCAAGATATGGAAACTTCCTTATATCGGTTGGAAGATCAAAGCTGCCAATAATAAAGAAAGAAGACGGAAGAGTGTTTTATGATGAAAACTATACGATGGATTGCAAGAGAGCAGATATCATAAGGAAGCCAAAATCTGACAGAGTTGTTGTAAGCATGGGATCAGTTGTCCCATTTGCGGTAGAAGCGGCTGATGAGGTTGGTGCAGGCACAGTAGCTATTCCTTGCCCTTTGAGCTTTGAAATTGAGAGCTTGAAAGATTTGCTGAATGGAAAAAAGATATTGGTTGTTGAAGATCACAACTGGTTTGGACTTGGAGCTCTTCTTGCCTACAAAATGGTAAGCGCTGGAATAGTTCCGAAAAGGTTTGAGCATGTAGCGATAAGGGAGTTCACAGAATCCGGAAATTGGAAAGACATTTATAAACTTCATGGTCTGAGTAAAGGAAAGATCAAGGAAAAGCTAGAGAGTCTTTGAGAAAAGCCCCCGATCGGGGGCTTTTTTGTTTTCGATGTAATAGAATTAGTAAGTCCAAATTCAACACTAAATGTGATAGTATTCAAGCGAAGTAGAAAGTTATAGGAGGTAATTGTATGAATCTCAGTAAGGGAGAAAGGAAATATTTGATAGGAATTCTTCTGACGGAAAATGAGTATGGATGGACAAGACTCAAATGGGTGGCGGACTTCTTTGGGGTGAAGATGTCCACTGTTAAGGAATTTCTGAACTCACTTGAGGATAAAAAACTGATAACTCATCAAAGAAGAGGAGCGATATTTCTAACTGATATTGGAAGAGAAATTGCGTCTAGAGAAAAGCAAAGATTGGATGTTCTTATCAAATTTATGACAGGTTGCCTCGTGCTCGATGATGAAACAGCAAATAAGAATGCCATGAAAATTCTATTTGAATTAGATGATAAAGTTTCGAATCGTCTTTACAAGTTCATAGAGTTTATGACTCTATGTCCTACAAAGCCTGTTTTCATAGATAAATTTGAAAGCTATATAAAGGATGGAAAATACGAGATGTGTAGTTACTGCCCCGTTCTCTTCGACAAGGAGGGATACGATGAAATTAAGCGAGGCTAAAAAATTGGCGAAGAAGATAATGTCAGTTGGAGAGATCCCACTTCTTGTGGGTCACTTTGGAGTTGGGAAAACTGATCTCGTGAGGGAGATAGCTGAAGAATCAGGCAGAGAACTGGTAATTCTCATATTGTCTCAAATGGAACCGGGAGATCTGATAGGCCTTCCGGCACGTGGGGAAAACAAGACAGTTTTTCTAAAACCTGACTGGTGGCCAGAAAGCGACAACACGATACTGCTTTTGGATGAGATAAACAGGGCACATAGATCTATAAGGAATGCGATAATGCAGCTCCTTGTAGACAAGAGAATACACAATCATGTTCTTCCCGATGGTGTGTGGATCGCAGCTGCTATGAACCCACCAGACGATGAGTACGATCAGGCTGAACTTATAACAGATCCGGCGTTCATTTCCAGATTTTTCGTTTTGGAGATAAATCCAGATCCAGAGGAATGGGTGAAATGGTCAGAAAGAAATGGTGTACATGAATCCGTGAGAAAATTCATAAATAGCTACCCTGAGTTTCTTTCGTCAAGCAGGTCAGTATCTATAAAAGCTGATTTGAAACCCAGCCCGAGGAGTTGGTATAAACTTGGGAAAGTCCTATCAGTTCTTTCAGAAGACGAGATCAATGAATATGGTTACACGCTTGCCGCGGGAATAATAGGTCCTGAGGCTGCAAAAGTGTTTTACGATTCATATCTCAGAAATTCGAATATTCCATCAGCTGAGAAGATCCTCCTTGAAAACTTGGATCTGGATTTAAAGAGCGTGGATGAATACAATTCATTAGTTGTGAGAATTATAGACTTTCTTTCCTCGGTGGATGATGAAAAGATAGTGAAGTACATGGATGAAGTTTCGAAAATATCAGAGAACATCTTTGGAATGTCAAAGAAACTTCCGAAGGAATCTTTTTACGCTCTCATGAGATACATAGTGGATGAATCAGAGAAATCTGGAATAAGAGGTAAATTCTTTGATTCACTACTCTCAGAGCTTATGAAACACGACGAGCTTGTTGAAATGGTGAGGAGTATATGAAGATAGACGAGGCAATAGTAGCTCTTGGAAAGGAATCGCCATTCTATCTTTATATGCTCATAGGAATGAAAAGAATAGAAACGGATTCCGTCAGAACGGTTTCGCTGGGATTTTCAAAAAACGGAGATATTTTGCTTTTTTACAATCCAAAGATCGAAGAGAAAGATCCAAGATTTGTAAAAGCTCTCCTGAAACATGAAGTCATGCATTTGATAAATCAGCATTTCTTGATAAAACCGAAAGACAGTAGAGATAAAAAAATCTGGGATTTAGCGATGGATGCTGCTATAAATCAGTACATAGAGGAATTGGATGCTTTCGGTGTTCCCCTTAATCAGTTGATAGAAGAGGGGCATGGAGTGGATAACGAATATATATTCGCAGTTCCACCACCTCAACATCCGTGGGAAAACGCGGAGTTTTACCACGATTGGATTCTGAAGAAGTTCGAAGAATTAGGGAGATTCGATATAGAAACCCTTCCACAGTCACCAGATGATCATATGAGTAGTGATGTTAACTATGACATGGTACTGGAGATAACGAAGAGTAAAACCGGGAAGGCTTTCAATATGTACGGCGGAAATCTTCCCTCAGGTGTTCAAAGAATGGTGGAGAAGTTCTTATCGAAACCTGTTTTGAACTGGAGAATCTTGGTGAGGAGATTTATAGGAGTCTCTGTTAAGGGTGAAAGATATACAACTCCTCTAAAACCAAATAGAAGATATGAAGATCAACCCGGTTGGAGGCATGAGTACAGATCGAAATTGGCCGTTGTTGTTGACACATCTGGAAGCATAATAGAGAGCGAGATAAACGATTTTCTCTCTGAAATAGAATCCCTTGTTAAAAGCACAGAAGGTGAGGTTTATCTCGTACAAGTTGACAACAACGTAACGATTGTTGCAAAGTACAGAAGAGGTGACTGGAGAGATTTGGAGATTGTAGGTGGTGGGGAAACAGATCTACAACCTGCTGTTAGTTATGTTGAGAGTAATTTAAAAACTGAAGGCATAATAGTGTTTACAGATGGACACGCTGATGTTCCTTTGAGCAGAAGGAGGATTCTTTTTGTCTTATCGAGATATCATAACCAGGATTTTAAGAACGAGGTTATGAGAATGTATGGACCGTCTTCGGTGGTGGTGATAGGTTGAGAGTGGGTCCAAAGTCTGTATGTGAAAAATTGGAGAAACTTTCAAAAAGATTCGAATTTCTAAAAGATCCCTCTCTTGAATTCCTTATGAATCACAGAGAAAGAGTAGATGATCTCCACAAGGTTGCTCTAGTGCATTCTATAAAATCGGATATGCAAATAATCGTTTCTGTATTCAGCGAAGGTCAAATCGCAGCTGGGATAACTCTATCTGATCCATTTTCAAGATCACCTTCTCCTTACAGAATGAATGTGGATCCACAAATCGTTTCGAAGATAGTCGGTGAAATTTTTGGTTGGGGAGTGTCTGAGATCAAGAGCGGCATATTTGAATTCCCGCCTAGGGTGAGATTCCTGGCGGTGATCGGACCTGATATCTGGATGAAAAAAGAGTTGTTTCAGGAGAAGATAAAGGGAGACGAGAAGTTATCGTTTGCCGAGAAAATAGATGAAAGAGTCTTTAATAGAATTCTGAGTCTTAAGAAGAGTTCCCAGTTAGATGGAATGAATGTTTTTGTAGACGATGAAGGGATACACATAGCCTTCTCTGTACCAGATGATGTGGATGATAAGAGAATACCCCTTTTATCAGAGATGGCGAAATTGATTAAGGAGAAGCTTGGAGTAAAGACATCGTCTTTTTCAAAGTTCGCAAAGGGAAAAAGAGTCTTTGCCACCGCTACTTTTCCACTTGATAACTTATGGGAAGAAGATCCTTTAAAGGATGCCAGGGATATGCTGAGAAAAGTTCTCAAAGGATATAGAGCATTCCTCAGGGAGGCTGGTCTAGATTGAAAGTCTCCACCTTGAGATTTCTGCTTTATTTGATAGTAGCTTTCACAGCGATGCCAATGTCCAATGAAAGCGTGAACATTTATGCGTCTTACGCTTATTACTCCTTGATGCTTGCGATGACGCTTTTCTTTATGAAAAAAGATTCGATATGGTTCAGATTTTGGATACCGGATGTAAAGTCAGGCGTTTTGAAGGGATTACTATTCTTTCCTGCTTTTTTCTTCCTCAGCTTTTTAATCAATGCAATGTTTCCAGTTAGCTTGCAAACCCAGAGCAATGTGGATATCCACTCATTCGCGCTGTTTTTTCTCATAGTTGTAGTTGCACCACTTGTGGAGGAAATAATGTTCAGGGGATATATTCAAGAGTATTTCAGGGGGAGATTAACTTCAGAGTGGACAGTTCTTATCTCCGCCCTCGTTTTTTCTTTCTTTCATCCATTCAATCTATTTCCACAGGTGTTTGTATCAGGAGTATTTCTTTCTTACCTTAGGGAAAGTACTGGATCCTTATTGCCCGGAATAATCATCCACTTTTTAAACAATCTCATGGGGTATTTGAGTGCGCTTTTTGCGGGGTGATGGTGTGTACAAAAAGCAGATCGCTATAGGATTTGCCTTGTTCTTGATATACTGGGTGGCTCTTCCAATCGCTTTGATAACGATAGGTGGATATCTGAATTCTGATCAGATATCTGAGAGTTTAAAAGCTTTTGGATCTGTGCTTGGATGGATCGGGTTTGTGTTTGGCATGATAAGTGCGTCCTACGCGTTAATAGATGGTGGAGGAGTCGCGTTTTGCTGCCCACCTAAAAAAGTCTTGCGATGCGGAACTTATTCTATGTGTAGGCATCCTATGTATTGTGGTTTCATACTCTTTCTAAATGGATTAGCGCTCAAATATGGAAACTTAGGATCTCTGGAGCTGTCAATAGCGTTTTCGATTTTTCTGATAATTTTCGCCATCACTTACGAAGAGCGAAAAACTATGAAAAAATTTCCCGATTATTCAGAATACAAAAGAGAAGTCTTTGCTTTTATACCGAAATTTCCAAAAATTGATGACAGGTGTCCTCCCCTTCTCTTTCAACTTCTCTTTTATGTTGGACACATAATATCTTGGTTTAGTTGGCACATAAAATTCGAAAAAGATTGCGAAATACCAGAAGGAGGCTACATGATAGTTGCAAATCATGTCACATATCTTGATTTTGCAGTTGTGGTTTATGTTCTATCGAGATTCGTATCTTTCCCGATATCATTTTTCCATTATGAGAGAAACAAATGGCTTTACAAACTAGTGGGGAGTTTTCCCATAAAGAGGCACAAGCCAGACACGAGAGCTATAATCAAAATCATATCTTACATTAGAAAAGGCGGAAGGATCGGAATCTTTCCGGAAGCTGAGAGGAGCTGGGATGGAAGATATTTGGGGACTAAGGAAGGATTTGACAAATTAGCTCAGCGCGTTCCAAAACCCATAGTTGCCATGCGCTTGGAAAGAGCACATCTTCTTTATCCAAGGTGGGGAAGAAAGTTCCTTCCTGGGGATGTGTTTGTAAAGGTTAGATGCTTTGATAACTTTGAAGAAGCCGAGGAGTTTTTAAAAGATCCATCGGTCGATCCAAACGATATCTACCCATCCTACGAAGGTGTTGAGAGGTATGTCTACAGGTGTCCAGGGTGTGGAAACTATCACAGCGTAGAATCGAACAAGAAAGGTTTTCGTTGCAGAAAATGTGGATACGAGGTAGAGAAACCTACTGTTGGAGAGCTCTGGAAAATACATGATGATAATTACAAATCTTTAGAATTACCGTTCACAGAAGAGGCAGAGATAATTGATGAGTACGGAAGATCAACTGGTGAAAGAGTGGTAGTTACGATGAGCGATGAGGAAATAAGATACAATGGCAAAATTCTCAAAAGATGTGATGTCAAGTCATTCATAACGGAGGGAAGCAAAGAGGTTTTCTTTTATGATGGCGAAAAGATGATAGGATTCAAATTCAAAAGCGCCCTTTTGTGGAGTGATCTCGTGGCGAAATTCTGGAAGATGGAAGTATAATCACACGCCTTGGAGGGATCTTGGTGGATTGGTTGAAGTATCATATAAATCCGCAAAATAGCGAGCTTCCAGTAGATTGGAAAGAGATTTTTAAAAGAGACGCAAAGATCAGAGTTGAGATAGGTTTCGGAAACGGGGAATTTTTAGCGCATATGGCTAAGAAATTCCCAGAGGTAAACTTCATCGGCTTTGAGCTTTCGATAACTTCTTTTGTAAAAGCTCAGAAAAAATTTTACAGGGAAGGAATAGATAATGTACGGCTTGTCATGGTGGATGGAAGGTTCGGAATAAGAGAACTGTTCGAGGATGAATCCGTTGAGCATGTATATGTTAATTTTCCATGTCCTTGGAGCAAAAAAGGACAGGAAAAAAAGAGGATAACATATGGAGATTTTGCAAAAGCTCTTGCAGCAGTTTTGGAAATGGGAGGGACTTTCGAGCTTATGACTGACGACAAAGATTACGCTGAAGAGGTTTTCTCGAAATTCAAAGAGAGCGATTTCTTCGATATAGAACCTATGAAGATCGATTTCAAAAGAGATGTTCAGACAAGGTATGAGAAAAAATGGATTTCTATGGGGAGGCACACATTTCTGATAATGGCAAGGAAAGTCAAAAGAGCTGATGTAGAAAGAATTGCGTGGGGAGGGAAATATGTGCACCAGCGAATAGATCATTTCGATGAAGAGAGATTGCATCTTCTCAACGGGAAGGTTTTTAAAGATAAAAGGAAAGTATTCGTCGTGAAGGAGATTTACTCTTCGAAAGATGGGAATGTTCATCTTATAAAAGTCATTTCTAGTGATGATGGCTTCGAGCAGCATTACAATATTTTAGTCGAGAGAAGAAGGAATTTTTGGATAGTGAAACTTGATAGTACCTGCCAGCCTTATAGAACGCCTTCCGTAAAGTGGTCAGTTCGAAAAATAGCCCAAGAGATCAGTTTGACTTGAAAAGTTTTGTGTTGGATAATCGCAAGAGAGGAGAGAGATTGTTGATTGTACTGAGATATCCGCTGTCATGGAGCGTTGCTAGAAAGTTGAAATTAGGAGACGAGGTGAGGTACTACGGAAAGATCGTGTATGTATCTCATAGAGCTCTTGAGAGGATGGAGAACTACTACAAGGCTGAGGGTAGTTTCCCATATGATCTTATTGGAGAGCTCGTTTTTGTCAGGGACTGTTCTCCGCTCTTCATAGAGGATGTCTTTAAGATGGGAGCGAGTGCTGTGGTCAAAGAGGAAGGACTCCCGATATCAAAAGAATCCTTGAAATTATCAAAGAAATTCAAAAGGCCTGTTTTCGAAACAAAGATAATAGATGGTCAGGAAAGCGTTAAACTTTACTCTGACCTAGAAGAGGATGCCGTGAAGGAAATATGGGTTGATTCCTTGGAGATGAAAGTCATAGCTGATTCAGGGGGAGAAGAATGAGAGTAGCAATAGCCTTTGGAACAAGACCAGAAGTGATAAAGATAGCTCCAGTTTACTTTGAATTCAGAAAAAGAGGAATAGATGTATTATTGATAGCTACCGCTCAGCATAGAGAAATGATGGACATGATGCTCGAAGTTTTCAAGATAAAACCAGATGTTGATATGAACATAATGGTTCACAACCAAACTTTGAATTATATTGCATCCGAAGTTCTTAAGAAGATGGAGGAAGTCTTCAAAGAGAGAAAAGTAGATATTCTTCTGGTTCAAGGAGACACGACAACAGCTATGGCATCCGCTATGGCAGCTTTTCACATGGGAATAAAAGTCGGGCATATAGAAGCGGGATTGAGAAGTGGGAGGATAAGAGATCCATTTCCCGAAGAGATGAACAGAAGAGTGATAGATACTTTTGCAGATTACGCGTTTGCTCCGACAAAGAGAGCGAAAGAGAATTTGGAAAGAGAAGGTATAGAGAGAGATCGAATATTTGTAACTGGGAATACAGTTGTGGATGCACTAAATATGATCTCAAAGGATATCCCAAAAATTGAAGATAATGACTACATATTGGTTACGATGCATAGAAGAGAGAATATCGGCGAGAATATGGAAAATGTTCTAAAGGCTTTGAAGGAGTTCTCGAAAGCGGAAGGAATCAGAATAATCTTTCCGGTACACAAGAATCCCAGGGTAAGAGAGATAGTATTCAAAATTCTTGGAGATTGCAAGAATGCAATCTTAACAGATCCGGTGAACTATATGGAGTTTTTAAAACTTTTGAAAAATTGCAGATTCGTCGTCACGGATTCCGGAGGAATTCAAGAAGAGGCACCTTCTTTCGGGAAATTCGTCGTCGTTGTAAGAAACACGACAGAAAGACCGGAACTCATAGAGAGCGGCTGGGGAACACTAGCGGGAACTTCAACAGAAGAAGTAAAAAAAGCTTTGAAAATGGCTTTAAATTTCTCGAAAAGTGATAGGAAGAATCCATTTGGTGATGGGAGAGCTTCTGAGAGAATTGCCGACATACTTATCAAGAAAAGAACAGAAGAGTTCAAGGGGTGATTGGATTGAGATTTTCTGAGCTTTTTGCGCCTACGCTGAGGGAAAAGCCTGCGGATGCTGAGATAAAGAGTCACGAGTATCTGGTTAGGGGAGCTTTTATAAGGAAGGTAACTGCGGGTGTGTTCAATTATCTGCCTCTTGGAAAGAGAGTGCTGGATAAGATTTGGGGGATCGTCGAGGAAGAAATGGACGCCATAGGAGCACAGGAAATGCTCATGCCCATAATCCAGCCAGCGGAGCTCTGGAAGATCACTGGAAGGTGGGATGATTACGGGCCAACGATGATGAAGTTTAAAGATAGACACGGGAGAGATTTTACCCTTGGCCCGACACACGAGGAGGTAGTCACTTTCCTTATGAAAAATGAGATAAATTCTTACAAACAACTTCCAGTTACCGTATATCAGATAGCCAACAAATACAGAGACGAGCTTCGTCCGAGATTCGGTCTTCTCAGGGCTAGGGAATTTGTGATGAAAGATGCCTATTCTTTTCACTCTAACTGGGAAAGTTTAGATGAGGTTTATCAAAAAATGCGAAGGGCGTATGAGAACATAATGAAAAGGATTGGCTTGAAATATCTCGTTATAGAGGCATCATCTGGGGCGATAGGAGGAAATGAATCACACGAATTCGTCTCGCTCGCCCCAATCGGAGAGAGCAATGTCCTTTACTGCGAAAAATGCGGATATCAGGCTAGCGATGAGAAAACTCCGTATGCTGGAAAGTACGAGGAGCAAAACGAAAAGGAGCTTCCACTTGAGAAAGTCGATACTCCAAATGTGAAAACAGTTGAACAAGTTGCGGAATTCTTGAGTGTGCCAAAGGAAAAAATTGTCAAATCGCTCATATATATCGGAAGAGAAGGAACCATAATGGCTCTTATAAGAGGGGATCTGGATCTCAATGAGGAGAAACTCAAGGAAGCTTTAAACGACCAATCGCTGAGAATGGCTACCCCAGAAGAGGTTGAAAAGGAGATAGGCGTTCCAATAGGATTTGTCGGGCCTGTTGGAATAAATGAAAATGTAAAGATCATCGCAGATGAAAGCGTGAGGTATGTAAAGAACGCTGTAGTTGGAGGAATGGAGAAGGATAAACACTATAAAAATGCAAATCTTGGAAGAGATTTCAGAGTAGACGAGTGGGCCGATCTGAGGCTTGTCAGAGAAGGTGATCCATGCCCGATTTGCGGAGCTCCTCTGAAAGGGACGAAGGGAATAGAGCTCGGGCATATCTTTAAATTGGGAACTAAATACTCAGAAGCTATGAAAGCGATGTACATGGATGAGAATGGAGAAATGAAGCCGTTCATAATGGGATGCTACGGCTGGGGAGTGTCGAGAACGATGTCGGCAGTCGTTGAGCAGTACCATGACGATAAGGGAATAATCTGGCCGCTTTCAATAGCACCATTTGAGGTTATCGTTACGATAGTCAATATGAACAAAAAAGAGCAAAAAGAGTTAGGAGAAAAGATATACAAAGAGATGAAAGACAATGGAATAGAGGTCTTGGTGGATGATAGGATGGTAACTCCTGGAATGAAGTTTAATGACGCCGATCTTATAGGTATACCTATAAGGATAACGGTTGGAAAGACGGCATCAGATGGAAAAGTAGAGATAAAGAAGAGGTACTCCAAGGAAAAGGAACTAGTAGAAGCTGATAGAATAATGGAGGCTGTGAAAAGAGCAATGGAGAGCTACAATCCACCGGTGGTTTTATGAATATGAAGAGGTTGGATCCAGCGTTCTACTGGTTGGTCTTTTACTTCTTTCTGTACATGATCGCACTGAAAATTACCCCGCTCACGGCCGGGGCGTTTTCTGTTGCGATAGTTTTCGCACTCATAATAGAGAATATAGCGTCCTTAGTCCAGAAGTTGAAAGTCAAGAGATGGTTAGCCGTTCTCATCGCGAGTCTAATATTCTTTGGAATAATAAGCTATTCGATATACAGAGTTGTGCCTATAGTTATGGAGCAGTGGAAGAGCGTTAGTGCTTTCGTCTCGGAATTCATGAAAAAGAATCCATCCGATGTCTTTCCGTATTTCAAAGGTGATGAGACCATTCAGATGCTTAAAGATGCCATGGATAATATAGGACAAGTCTTTACATCGTATCTTGGAAAAATGCTCACATTCATCGTTACTAAAATACCGGATATTTTCACAACGACGCTTCTTTTGGTGATTTCCTCCACATATCTGGTGATAGTTCTTCCAAAGCTGAGAAACGCTATACCATATATGTTTCCAAATTCAAGCTCTGATAAGACTTACAAGTTCATATCTAATCTTTACTCTGATATGAAGAAATTCGTCGGTGGTCAGATGTTCAACGCGATAATGGTGGGTCTTATAGTTTGGATCGGTATGGCACTCTTTGGAATCAAATATGCAGGATTTTTAGGTTTGCTCTCTGGAATAACAGATTTCATACCATTTTTAGGTGTGATCATAACCGCTATTCCAGCGCTCTTCATAGGTATATCTCAGTATGGAATATTCGGGATAATAAAAGTTCTCATAGTCTTGACCGTGGCAAATCAGGTGGAAGGTTGGATCCTGGCACCAAAAGTCTTGGGAGACAGGGTAAAGCTCAATTGGTTTGTTGTTTTAATAACGATGCTTGCTCTTTCTGAGATATACGGAGTGATAGGAGTGCTAATAGCAGTTCCCTTCTTGGTGGCGATGAAGGATATCTGGAGAGAATATGTGGTTGAATATCTGAAGAAATCTTAATTTCTTCCGATAAGTATTTCGATATGATCTCAGGAAGAGTTATAGATGTATACGGAAAATATGTGAAGGTCAAAACTCAAAGAGGGGAAAAGATCCTCAAGATGAAAGGGAGAAAAGTCCCAGATAGGGGATGGATTCTGGAGTTTCAAAAGAGTGGTAACAGCTCCCCCTTTGTTGGTAGCCTTATAATTGAATCTCTAGATCCCCTCCCACCTCTTTCGGATCTCGTTCCATTTCTTGATAGGGGTATCTCCGATCCTGTGGATGTAACTTTTCTCTCGAGCTTGACAAAAGCTGTTATTTCAAGGCTTGGAAAGCTTCCCATGTGGTACTACGACAGATTGGCTGAGTATTATTACAAAGGAGAGACCGATTCTAAGGGAATCTACAGTGATTTAGTTTCAAAGTTAGTGAAAAAGAAAAAAATAAAAACTGACAGAATGAAAGCTTTCGGAGATTGGCTAAACACATTTTCGCATCCGTTTTACTTCAGATCGTATTCAAATGATCCGAAACCTACAAGAGTGTTCTTGAACAAAGCTGGATCGGTGATAAGGATAGAGCATTTCTCGAAAAAACACGGAAAAGTAATAGTTGAGGGAATGATAGGAAAGACAGGGGCAAAACTGAAAGTGATTCCCGAAAGACCACTAGATCATCGAAAATTAGACAACTTGCAAAAGAAACTTTCATCAATTCTTGGAAGTGCTCTCATAGTTCAGGGAGGGAAAAATCTTGGATTCTATGTCTAAGTTAGCGGTGGCATTAAAATATGATCCGACATTGAAAGACGCTCCTTTCGTTGTTGCAAAAGGGAAAGGAGAACTTGCTGAAAAGATAATAGAAGAAGCCAAAAAAGCTGGAGTTCCGGTTGTAAGCTCTCCAGAAATAATACATGACCTTTATGAGCTCGAAATCCTTGAAGAGATCCCGCAAAATCTCTATACTGCCGTTGCAGAGATAATTCTTTTTTTGTCAGATCTTTAGTCACTCAGATTTCTTGTATGGTATACCGTCTGCAGCTGGAGGTCTTGTTTTTCCTATAAATCCTCCAATGACTATGAGCGTGACTATGAAAGGCACCATATTAAAGAGGGGTTTAACCGAAGACGATACCTCTATGAGTTTGCTGCTCTGGAGCTGATTTGCAAAAGCTTCGGAAGCCCCAAAAAGTAGTGATGCAAACATCGCTCCAATTGGATTCCAGTTTCCGAGTATCATAGCTGCAAGGGCAATGAATCCCCTACCACCAGTCATTAACTCTTTGAATATTCCGGTATCTCCCACGCTCAAGAAAGCTCCACCTATAGATGCGAAAACTCCGCTCATCAAAACTCCGAAATACCTTATTCTGTAAACGTTTACTCCCAAAGTATCTGCAGCTTCTGGGTTTTCACCAACTGATCTCATTCTGAGCCCTAGAGTAGTCTTGTATATTATGAACCATCCTATAAAGACCGAAACGAATGCTAATATCACGAGAGGACTTATAGTACCAAACGCCTGACCCAGGAAGGAGTTCTCTGGGAACGGGAGTTTTATCGGTCTTATTATTGGGTTTATATCCTTGGTGATGTGTTTTATCATTTTAAACTTTTCAAGATCTGTCTGACCAACTTGGCCGAAGACTGGCTTCATCAAAAACCCGGTGATTCCCTGCGCGATGAGTATTATTGCCGTACCGGAGACTATTTGATCTCCCCACCATTTTATGGAAGCCCAAGCGTGGAGCCATGCTATTCCAACTCCAACAACCATTGCCATGAGGATTCCAATCCACGGATTTCCCGTGTAATAGGCAAAGGCTGTAGAGACAAAAGCTCCCATGAGCATGATTCCCTCAAGTGCGATATTCACAACTCCGGTTACTTCAGAAAAGACTCCTCCTAAGGACGCGTATATCAAAGGAGTAGAAGCAGTCAGAGTGATGCTATAAAACTGTGGATTTCTGAAAACATCCAGTATAGCTTCTATTACTCTCATGCTTTCACCTTCTTCCTCTTTCTCCAGAGTATCATCGTTCTAACAATTCTATCTGCAGCGACGAGGAATATAACTATACCTTGGATAATCATGACTATGTGCTTAGATATACCGGCAAACTGCATTTCATTTGAACCTGTTCTGAGAGCTCCCATAAGGAGCGCTGCGAATATTATTCCTATTGGATGATTTTGACCTATCAACGCTATCGAGATACCATCGAACCCTTTACCGCCTGAAAGAGTTCCCAGAAATCTGTGGTGAACCCCCATGAGCTCAACAACACCAGCGAGCCCTGCTAAAGCTCCAGATATTGCCATGCTCATGGTGACATTCTTTGAAATGCTTATCCCACCATATTCTGCAGCGTATGGATTGAAACCAGCTGCTTTGACTTCATACCCCGTAGTAGTCTTTTCAAGAAGAACATACATCACTATAGCCGCTATTACGGATATGATTATGCCTGCGCTCATCTCCATAGGACCAACTTTCATCAGAATTGGAAGCTTTGCAGAAGGCGCTATTTCAGGACTCTTGGGTGTACCGGATCCTACTGCAAGCGGAACTTGTACCATATAAGAAGAGAGATAAGTAGCTATCCAGTTGAGCATTATTGTGGTAACGACTTCGTGAGCTCCGGTTTTTGCCTTTAGGTATCCAGCTATAGCCGCCCAGCCAGCTCCGGCAAGCATCCCAGCTATTATCGTCAGAGACAGTGCAAAATACGGTGGAGCCCAGCCCAAATTTATGCCAACAGCCGTGGCGGTAAGCGCTCCCATTATCATCTGCCCTTCGGCACCTATGTTAAAAACTCCTGCTCTGAATCCAAAACCAACCGCCAGACCTGTGAGAATCAGCGGTGTGGTCTTAACTATCGTGTTTACTATGGCTGCAGAACTACCAAAAGCCCCTTTAACCATTATCGCATATGCTTCAATTGGACTTTTTCCAACAGCCATTATCACAAAAGCTGCTATGACGAGTGCAACTATGACGGATACTGCCGGAATTATGAATCCCCAGTACTTTTCCATCAGGACCTCACCTCTTCGAGTCTCTTCCCAGCCATCATGAGTCCCACCTCTTCGAAGTTCGTTTCCTCCGGTTTGACTTCACCCATTATCTCACCTTCATACATGACGAGTATTCTGTCTGACAAAGAGAAAACTTCCTCAAGCTCCATAGATACCAAGAGTATTGCAACATCCTGCTCTCTCAATTTAAGAATCGTCTTGTGAATGAACTCTATAGCACCAACATCTAGTCCCCTTGTTGGTTGTGCAACAACTATGAATTTTGGCTGACTGCTAACCTCTCTCGCAACAACTATCTTTTGCTGATTTCCTCCTGAAAAATTGCCGCCGAGCATGTTTATATTCCTGGGCCTCACATCGAACTCTTCGAAGAGTTTTTTAGAATCTTCAAATATAGCAGGATGATTGAGAAATCCTCTAATGGAGTACGGCTCCCACCAGTGTTTTCCGAGTATCATGTTGTAATAGGCAGGATATTGAAGAACCATACCGTATTTGAGCCTGTCTTCTGGAATATGCGTCATTCTCATGTTTCTTAAACTTCTTGGATCAAGACCCGTTATATCTCTGTTTAAGAGTGTTACCTTTCCTTTCTCAATCTTTCTCAAACCAGTTATCGCTTCAACGAGTTCTGATTGACCGTTTCCCGCAACTCCAGCTATACCGACTATTTCACCTGCTCTGACCTTGAAAGAGACTCCTCTGACGGCATCAAGACCTCTGTTGTCCTTAACCCAGAGATTTTCTATTTCAAAAACAACATCTTTGGGTTCATGTGGAGGCTTTTCCACTCTGAGAACGACATCTCTTCCAACCATTGCTCTAGCTATTTCTCTCGGATTGGTCTCCTTTGTAATCAGATTAGCTGTAACCTTACCGAGTCTCATAACTGTTATGTTATCCGATATTTCCATGACTTCGTTGAGTTTATGGGATATGAATATCATTGTCTTCCCCGCAGCTTTTAGTCTTCTCATAACTTCGAATAGTTCTTCCGTCTCTTGTGGAGTTAGAACAGCCGTTGGCTCGTCAAATATCAGTATCTCGGCTCCTCTGTAAAGAGTCTTTATTATCTCAACTCTTTGCTGCATACCAACCGGGATATCTTCAATTTTGGCGTCCACATCGACATGAAGACCGTATTTTTCGGAAAGCTCTTTAACTCGCTTTCTCGCTTCTCTTAAATCAAAAACAAATCCACCTTTGGTAGTTTCAGATCCCAAAACTACATTTTCAGCGACTGTGAGATTGCCAACAAGCATAAAGTGCTGATGAACCATCCCTATTCCATTTCTTATGGCATCTCTAGGACCCTTCATATCAACTTTTTTCCCAAATACATAGATTTCCCCCTCATCAGGATGGAGGAGACCGTAGAGCTGATTCATCAGGGTGCTTTTTCCAGCACCATTCTCGCCGACTATGGCGTGAATCTCCCCCTTCCTGACGAAGAGATCGACATGGTCGTTCGCCAAAACTCCCGGAAATCTCTTGACTATACCTTTCATCACGACTGCATATTCTTCGTACATCTTGATCAACTCCTTTGAAATATCTCAAAGGCGGGGGCAGAGCCCCGCCAAAGCGATTACTTCTTGGTCCATGGGAACTGGAGCCATTTCGGAACGGTGAAATTGTTGAGAGCTTCCTGTGTATCGGGAACTTTGAAAGCACCAGTCTTTATGGCGTTCTTTATCAGAGCGAGCTCGGCAATAACCGTGTTCGGTACCATACCCTTAGTGTACTTCATCGGGCTTATCCCAACTCCGTCCTCAGCAAGACCGAGAACATCGTGTCCACCTTCGAAGGTTCCCTCATAAGCCCATTTGACTGCGTAGTAAGCAGCCATATCGACTCTCTTCATAGCGGAAGCGAGTACTGCACCGGGAGCCATGTAATCCTGATCTGCGTCAACACCTATAGCGAAGTAGGCTTTTCCTTTGCTGTAGTAGTAGTCTATGAAATCTTGCAGAGATGGATTCTCCTTACCTAGGAGTTCAGAGAATTTCTCTTTAGCCGCTTCGATAACTCCGTTTCCACAGGCACCAGCGGCGTGGAATATAACATCTGCACCCTCAGCGAATTGGGACATGGCAAGATCTTTTCCTTTCTTAGGATCGGAGAATTCGTTGGTGTATCCCCTGAGAACTTTCACTTTGACGCCGTGTATGGCTTCGTATGTCTTCACACCAGCCTCAAATCCATAGCGGTACCTTTCAACTGGTGGTATTGGGATTCCACCTATGAATCCAACAATACCGGTCTTGGTCATAGCAGCAGCTATGTACCCGACGAGGAAAGCTCCTTCCTGTTCCTTAAAGGTGATCGTTAGAACATTTGGAAGGTTCTTTCCCTCAGGAGGAACTATGTCTATACCGACGAACTTCGTATCTGGATACTGAGCCGCGACCTTGAAGAGCGAGTCAGTCATCATGAAACCAACTGCGAAAACAAGGTCGGCTTCTTGAGCTGCTTTTGAAAGGTTAGGTACATAGTCAGCTTGCTCGTAAGACTGTATGACCTCGTAATCTGCGCCAAGTTCCTTTGCTGCCCTTACGACACCTGCCCAAGTCCCATCGTTAAATGATCTGTCACCAAGTCCTCCCGTGTCTGTGACCATGATAACTTTGAAAGCCATCGCAGAAATCACGAGAGCGGCAACCATGAGAACTGCCAGAAGTTTCTTCATTCTCTCAACCTCCCTTCAGAAGTTTTCTTAAATATAATGTACAAAGAGAAGATTACAAGCAATATCTGAGAAGCTGGGAAGAAAGCACCTGAAGCTTTCAGAACTGGTACCCCGTATTCCACGAAAAACACTCTTGGAGCGAACATAAGCCATATACCCAATGCTAGGGAAAACATTCCGATGAGTTTCGATCTCAATCCAACTGTCCAGAGGAAAAATATAAACGAAAGCACTACAAAAGCCTTTAAACCTCTCTCAGTCTGCGAGTTGAGGACACTCGGAGGCTTTGCGGGTTTTCCAATATATTTATTAACTATGTCAATGAAAATCTTTTGAAGCTTTGGATTTGTTTTCATTCGTTTGTTCAGAAAATCTTTAAAGTCGTTCCTTAGCTCATCATTTGAATATTTCGCTATCTTCTCAGCTAGTTTCACAGCTTTTCTGTAATTTGACCCTTTGAAGGGATCTTTGCTAGCAAGTAGTTTATCTATTGTTCTTCCAAATTCGGAAACAGACATGAATCCAATTAAGGGGTCTTTCAGAAATGCTCTGTATTTGTCACCGTCATAAAGGTCGTTCTTTAAAAGACTTGCAAAACTCGATTTCAAAATTCCGGTGTTTTTATCCATAGAGAGATTAGATGGGTTTGGAAATTCCGGAGTGAATATGAATATCACAAACAACGCTGCAATGAGCAATTCAATCCATCTTGTTTTGATCTTTCCAAGTATTAGCATGAATGCAAATGCGAATGTGAAGAATCCCAGAATTGAGTACAGAAGTCCTTCACCAAGAGATATCGGATCCATAAGTATTCCCATGTAAAGGATCTCTATAATCACCGAGACAATCGTCATAGCCATGATTTTTCTCATCTTCCAACCGAAGTATATGAGAAGTGCATAGATAACATATCTAAGCCACCACAGATTAATCTTTTTCGGGGCTGCTTTTGCGGCGATTTTGGCTAGATCCTGTTTAGTATCCTCTAGATTAAGTGCGTCTATGACGTCATCGGTTACATCGTTTGAAAATCTTTCAAAGTCTTTAACTCCTGATTTTCTGATCTTGTCGAGTGACTGATTTATTATCGATATGACAGATTTATTCTCAAAGAGTTTTGCCAAATTCTCAGTTGTGGAGTATCTGAACATCTCGTAAACGCATCGGTCTCCACCACAAGATTTTTGGTATCTTTTCATATCTATTTCTATTGGTGGTTTTACATCTGTTGCTCCCAAGTAGTACGCTATAGTGTGCGAGAGTATATCGAGCATGTTGTTTTTAAGCGGCCTGTACAGTGGTTTACCGAGAAGATTCTTTTTAAGCATATCGTCGTATATAAAGAAAGCCACCATTCTGATCTTCCAGTTGAAATCCTCATTGTTTTCAAACTTCATATTCTTTAGGAGATTTACAGAAACTTTAATGACTTCTTTTAGAGTCAATCCTTTGTAATAGTACTCTCTCTCTATGTAAGGGAGCTTATCCTGACCATCGTATCTAAATCCACCACATCTTTCACATTTTTTGTACTTTACCCCGCTGAGTTTGAACGGAAGAGGTTCGTCTATTATTCCGCTGTAGTAAAGAAGAATATGCTTAACGGCATCTTTCATCTCGGATGTGACGTACCTTGCGTACTTTGAATAAACGAGCGAGAGTGAATCACTTGCCATAGCGGCACTTGGTGTGAGGTTGGTATGTTTTAAATAGGATTCTAGATATGCCAAAAATAACGCTTTTGCAAACAAGTCGTTAAAGTCCAAGTTTTCCGCAACTTTTGGAAACTTCCCATACTTGTCCAGGACTTTTTTTAGGCATTCCTTTAATTTTTTTTCGCCGTTTTCCTCAGAATTCGTCTGGCCGAATCCTCCAAGGAAGCTGTTGAATCCCGAGGGAGCTTCCTCTCCTCCACAAAGGCTCTCTATTTCCCAAGTTTGTCTTATAGACTCTTCTCCCCAGATATCAGCTGCAGACTGCCCTGAAGGGATATAGGGTTTTAAAAGCTCTGCCAAGAAATTCGAAGAGTTCAGGGCGGCTTCTCTTCTGTCTATACTACCAACTATCTTTATTTTATAGAATCTGTAGAGCGCCATGTAAGGAAGTTGGGAGTCAACGAAAGATATAAAGGGATCACTCTTATCTCCCAAGTAATCATTTATAAAAGTCTTGTATCGGCTCTCTATCTCTTGATAGCTGAGAGCAGAAGAGAAAATAAAAGTAGCCAAGAGAGCTAAAATTATTGTGAGTCCCTTTTTCACATCCGATTCCCCCTGTTCTGCTTTATGGTATCACAAATCCTCAGGAGTTTTGAAAAATTTTTTCTCCATTTTTGTAAACTTCGATAACGCTTAAACCCTGATCCAGAATTACAAGATCAGCGTCGAATTCCTTTGAAATTCTTCCCTTTCCATGTAGTTTCATGTGAGTGGCTGCATTGTAAGAAGACACCTTGGAAAGACACTTCAAATTGCAATTAGTGAATTTTTTAAAATTCTTCAGAGCTTTGGAGAATGTTAGTGTGGAGCCGGCTAATGTACCATTTTCCAACCTGGCTATTCCGTCGTTAACAAAAACTTTCAATCCCCCTAGTTCATACTCTCCATCTTCTAATCCAGTTGCGGATATGGAATCGGTTATTAAGATTATCCGATCGCAACCCTTTATCTTGTAAATCAATCTGATCATCTCTTTGGACACATGAACACCATCTGATATGAGTTCCAGATAAAAATCTTCAAGGAGACCCGCACCAGTTATTCCAATTTCCCTATGGTGGAGTGACCTTAAGGCGTTTGGAAAATGTGTTATCCTCCTTGATCCTGCTCTGTAAGCTTCCATTGTTTCAGAATATTTGGCGTTTGAATGTCCAAGACTCACTCTGACTCCTTTTTTTTCAAGTTCTTCTATTATTTTAGGGTCGTTTACTTCTGGAGCCAATGTAATGGTCTTAAGGGAGTTGTGCTTCAAAAGCTCTTTTACTTCGCTAAGAGTAGCTTCTTTTATGTATTTTGGGTTCTGTGCTCCTTTTTTATCAAGTGATATGTAAGGTCCCTCAAGGTGCGCGTACATTCTTTTTTCATCAGCACTTTCGAGAAATCCTTTCATTTCTTCTGGGGAAGTGGAGACAGATGTCGGGAAGAAAGTGGTAACACCTTGGGAATAGAAAAAGTTTTCTACCTTCTTCCAATCTTTAGACTTTAGAAAATCCACACCGACGGCTCCATGCGTGTGAATATCTATAAATCCAGGCATGAGAATGAAGGATGTCTTTTTGTCTGAGAGCTCAACATCAGTTATTTTTCCGTCTTCTATGTAAACATTGCCGATATATTCCCCATCTATTGGATCGACTATCAGAACTCCTTCTATTTTCAAAATTATCACCTCATACGATCCTTATGGGCATTATTATATAGAAGTAATCTTCTTTCTCCAAGGGTTTCACCTTGAGTGGTTTTGACTGCCCATCAAAGAGCATTTCAACTTCCGGTGTGTCTATCTTTCTCAACGATTCCTGAACGAATTTCGGGTTGAAGGCTATGTAAAGCTCTTCTCCTTCTATATCTGCATCTATTTCTTCGACCACTTCTCCGTAATCTGGGCTTTTACTGCTGAGTGTCAGATTTCCGTCCTCTATGGAAAATTTGACAGCCTCACTACCCTTTCTCGCTATTATCATTACCCTTTTTAGTGCATCCAAAAGATCATCTCTTGATGAGACGACCTTAGTCGAGTACTGGTTTGGAAGGACTCTCCTATAATCTGGAAAATCTGCGTCAACTACTCTCATTGTGACTTCGACATCTCCGGCCTCTATTGAGAGTCTTTTCCCATCAAATCTCAAGTTCAAAGTCGGCTCGCTCGTGTTAGCCAGAACATTTTTAAGCTCTTTCATGCTCGGTAATGATATGAGAAAGCTTATTTCCATGTCAAAGTCAACAGGTTGATCCATTAGAGCTAACCTGAATCCATCTGATGCGACTAACCTCAGGTTTCCTTTAGACATTTCCCAGAATACTCCATAGAGATTCCTCATAAACTCATCCGTGGCTGCTGAAAACATCACCTTATCGACCATTTCATCGAGTATTGACGTATCGACCTCTACAAATTTATCCGTTTCCGCGCTTACAAATCCGGGGAACTCTGACGGATCCATCGTTGTTAGGATAAATCTTGATTTCCCGGAAGAGATCACGAGATTGTTCTCATTGAGCTCCATGTCAACTATATCGGATGATAAGCTCTTTACTATTTCAAGAATTGTACTCGCGTCAACGACAAACTTTCCTTCACCTTCGATCTCGTTCGCCTGTATCTTTGCTCTAACTCCTGTCTCCATATCGGTGGCGTACACGGTAACTTCATCGGATACATCGAAGAGAAACCCTGAGAGAGCAGGCTTTATAGTTCTCTTAGACACCGCTTTAGATGCCACGGAGAGTTTGTCTTCAAGTTCTCCCCTACTGACCGATATTTTCATCGAATCCCCCCTTATAAGATTCCTCCAGGATCAAATGATACCACGAATATGATGTATACTTACTATCGGAGGTGATCCTGGTAAGGAAGTTTCTCTTCGTTCTCATTGCAATACCTTTTATTGGAGTTGGATGGTTTTTCGATTTAGAGATGAGTACATCTACTAGTGTATCGACAAATTGGGCCAAGATAGATCTTAAGTATGATTATATGGAAATAGGCAGAGAGAAGAACGGAATCCTCAGTATCGAGATAATGAATAAAACAGAGGAATTCTTAAATGTTGAAGGAATCGTTTCAAATGTACCGGTTTTTTTGAATCCTTCTTCTCCGGTCAGATATCCTATTGAGATTTCACCAATGTCAAAGATATCTTTGACATCTTTCACAGATCCTATTGACATAAAAGTCAAATTTGTCTTTGATAGGGGAAGAATCAACATTAACTTTCCGGTTATAGTTGATTATAGAAAGAAGAGAAAATCCATTATTGAAGAGCATCTTCTGATGTTCACAAATTTCCTAGCGGCAGTTTTCATTTTTTTCCTGGTTAAGGGGATGGTAAAGAAGTGATATATTCCCTTCTCTCTGGAACATTGGTTGCACTTTCAATGCCTGGGTTGCCATTTCACATACTTGTGTGGTTCTCGCTTATTCCACTTTTTGAAGAATTGTCTAGCTCAAAACCTCTTTCAGGTGGCTTGAAAGGTTTTGTCTTTTTCTCAACGGCTTTTCTGATATCTCATTTCTGGATACTGAGTACAATGACAACGAACTTTCCCAAATTTGCAGGTTTTAGCCCTTCTGCAGGATTTCTGGCTTTTGTTCTTCTGGTAGTCTATCAAGGAATTTTCTACTTTCCATTTGGATTTTTCGGATCTCTTCTATCAAAGAAAAGTCCCTATCTTGTGTATCCGGCGCTCTACGCCTTCACAGAATTCTTGAGAGAGTCTGGTCAGATGGGATTCACCGGTGCGAGATTGTCAGACGCCCTTTTTAACGAGCCTCATCTTGTGATAGTGAGCTCAGTTGTCGGAGATATAGGCCTGTCGATGATAATCGTAGCGGTGAATGTTTTCATGTGGAAGATTTTAAAAAGGAGGGAGCTTTGCAAAGTCCTGGTGGTTCTTCTTTTAATATATTTGCCTTGGCAATTTTTCCCGGATGGCTTCAGAAATCCAAGCGAACATAAAATGATGAGCGTCTACATTTATCAAACAAATGAAAAACCTGATGAAAAATATTCAAGAAATGTAAAAGAAAGACTTGAAAAGCTTCCTAAAACCGATAATCTTCTCATAACACCAGAGGCCTACATAGCGACATTTCTTAAAAAGCCAGTCCATTTGGATTATCCTGTTCTTCTTGGAGCACTTTACTTTGACGGATACAACAGATACAACTCTGCGCTTCTGATAACAAGTGGAGAAGCTCAGAGATACGATAAAGTTAAACTCTTTCCATTCGCTGAATTCTTGCCATATCCGAAGATTTTTGGATTTCTAAAATTTCTGAAGGGCTTTGCATATTACACTCCGGGAAGAGGATATCATCTTTTGGATTACAAAGGAAAAAAGATAGGAATTCTTATATGCTTTGAGAGTTATTTCGATGATGGTGCTGTTGAATATTCAAAGGGTTCTGATTTCATAGTTGTCATGACAAACGATGTTTGGTTCAAATACAAAATGGCTCTTTGGAATCATTTTGCAAAATCTGTTTTTAGAGCAGCGGAAAGCGGAAGATGGGTTGTACAAGTTGCTAACAAAGGAATTACAGGAGTCGTGGATTCGTTTGGAAGAATTAGATTCACCCTCAAGATCGGAGAAGAAGAACTGAAAAAAACATGGGTGGGAAAACCCCACCCAACGATTTATCCCAAGATCCGAAATTTTCTTATTTTGATTCCGATTGCCCTTCTAATTCTTGGAATTTTTTCAGATTATCAAGAGCCTTATTTATCGAATCGTTCAATTTATTCAAAATTCCGTCAGAGACCTTTCCTTTGATGTAATCTTTCATGACTTGAGCTTCCAAAACTATAGACTTAATCTTTCCATAGTATCTTGCATATCTTTCATACATTTTCAGCTTCGTATCCATCAAGGAAGATGCAAGGGCAGATACGTTAAGATTTGCCCCGATTTTTTTGAGAACTTTCTTCGCAATTGGTTCTGTTGGATATAAATAATTCTCATTTATTATTCTTCTGTAAATCACCTCTTGGAGTCTTCTTTCCAGAGCCTCTCTCAAGATCGTTGCGTAGTTGTAGCTCTTCTCAAATCCGAAATCCAGACTTAAAAGGCTGTTTGCGTACTCAACTATTTTTTTATCGCCCATCTCTTCAATTGTCTTTTCCAAGCCTTTTGATTTGAGATCATCAACTATCTTTTTCGCTTTGATGATCAGATCTTTTCCGTTTGCTTTTGGATACGCTGCTCTAAGAGCTTCAGCTGTTCGAAGTATTACAAAGTCCCTCCAAAAAGTCCTCATAAGCCTGTTTTCTTCTGCGGAAGTCCACATTTTCTTCACGGGGAGGGAAAAGTTTTCCCTCAAGTATTTTTCAATCTCATTTGAAGAATCTTTAATCCTTTTCAAAATTTCTCCAAACTCTGATGCTATCTCTCCCATAACTGATGAGAGTCTTCCAAGAGCATCAAACCCCATGAAAACCCCTTCTATGGAAGAAATGTTGTTCGATAAATTTAAGATGGGTTTTTCAGCAGACTTGAGGTCAATTTTTCCGCTTAGATATTCCCTTCCCAAGGTCAAAGATTCATAAGCTGCATTTTTTACAGTATTTTCCAGATTTTTCATGGCGCTTTTCCTGGCTGATACTTTAAGAGACTTCAGTGAGTCGAATATTCTCTTTTCTATCCAAGGCTTGAGATTTTTTAAGAATGTCTCTTGAAATCTTCCAACGGCATAATCTACATCAGATTTCTTGACAGAGTATTTTGGAAAATCCTTTTCCATCTTCATAAGCTGTGGGGAGTACAAATCTAATGCATAACTCATCCAAAGTGCGGCGTTAGTAGCATCATCAGTTGTAAGGTAGGCGTACGGAACAGCCCTGACATAGTCAAAAACCATGTCTGGAACTCCCCATACTCCAACATCTCTCATCTTCTCAGTTGCCCAGACTTCTTTTTCAGCGAGCCATTTGAGAAGATCTTGATACTGAGGATCAATAGGAATTCTCAAAGTAGAGTTTATCTTCGCCATAGTTTTGTATATGTCCTGACCAGACATCGCCACCCTTATATCGTAATTCTTCCAATCTGGGAATCTGTTCCACGCACCTGGTATGTTATGAATTATTGTCTTGGCATACCTTGCGAAATCGTTGTAAAAGTCATTAGCCTTATCGTAAAGGTATTTCACAAGGTCGTTCTTGTTCTCCATCTTCGATGAAGATATGTATCTTATTAAGCTTTTGGAATATCTGTCTAGTATTGCGTATCTTTGCGCCAAGGCTTTGTAGGTATTTCTTTCGTTGAACACAAGCAATGATGTTTTGTAGAGCGATATTGAATCGAGTATTATCTGATAGTTCATAAGAGATTCTCTGAGAGACCTTTTATATTTTTCATCTAGGTTATTCCAGACCTTTACAAGATCCGTTCTTCTCATTTCAGGTCTTATGAACTTTTGAAATCCATCGAATTCTTGCTCCAAGAATTTTTTGAAATCTTCATCTGTTCTCAGTGAGACCTTAAGGTCTCCGAGTCTGTGATACCAAGCTGAGAGTGCGGCGAGATAAAAGTAAGCTTTCCCATAGTCGTGATTCATACTCAGAGCTCTCATCAAATATTCTTTGGATTCTTCGTATATCTCTCTCTCCACGAAGAAGAATTTCTGAGAAGGTTTTAAAGAATAACTTTCTTTCCATATCTCGTCTGTTTTTTTCGATCCTATAAGGCTTTTTGAGACATTCTTAACCTTTCCGTCTAGTATCTTCAGTAGATCCTTCCTATTTCCTATTTTCCTCTCCTCGTTTAATATCTGAGATCTGAGATCTCTGACTTTCATGAGAGTGAGATATTTAGTATTTCCAGATTTGAAGTTCACCTCTGATATGAAGTAATTCCATCTGAGATAAGTTGTTGTGAAAACGAGTATTATCAAAACTGCTGACAGTGAGGCAAAAGCACCTCTTTTTAGAGATATCTCGTAGCTCATCCAGCCATCCTTGTTGAACTGCCTTGAAAGTGCCGAAGATGCGAGGAATATTGCTCCAAGTGTGTTGGGCAAAAGATGTCCTGGGAAGGAGAAGAATGACTGGATTGCAAAATCGGCGAACCCCATGGCTAGGGCTATCAAAAGAATAGCGTCGTCCCTATCTTCCAACTTTTTGAGTGTTCTGAGAAGGTAGATAATGAGATAGAAAAGAAGTGCTATTATGAAGAAAAGCCCAACAAGACCCGTCTCTCCCAGAACTTGGAAATAGTCATTATGAGTTCTTTTAAAGTTGTTCCATCCCCAAATTAGTCTTGGATGTTTCTGAACGATATCTCCCATGTAACTTATAGTCAACACTTGATAGGTTCCTATTCCTCTTCCAAAAAGCTTTCTCATGGTAAGAGCTAAGGCATGTGCACCTTTGTCACCTATTGGAATGAATTTCTCAACTCTTTTTATATCATCAGGGTCGAATTTCGGATCTTTCCACTGGTAGTATGAAGAGAGCCATGCGAGAATCCTCTCATCCCAGCTGCTCGTAGAAAGCATAGCTTGAACTCTTCTTCCTATGGAGAATCTTCCCTTCCCATTCAAAGGTGATGGGATTGAATAGAGTACAACGAAAGCGAACACCACGATTATCGAAATTATCCCTATCCACTTTTGAACTTTGAAGACCTTTTTTGCAAGATCAGGGTCAAGCTTCTCAAGCTCCTCTTTTGAACTGTCCTTCTTCTTTTTGAAGACATATATGAAGTAGAGCGAAAAGAAGAGGATATTTGTCAGGAACACTCCACCGTATTCTGATCTTGTTTGCGCAACTATAACAGTGACTATCATTAGTGTTAGGGATGCAAGGGTGATCAGCTTCCAAGTTATAATTCGCCAGAGTGATATCTTCTTTTCTTTTGTTGATTTGAATCCAAAGTCGTAAGACATGAGAAAGTATATTGTCGTTGGAATCGTCATGCCGAGATAATTTGCAACGAATATAACATTTCCAACCGTTGCCTTTATCGATCCCCTATCAAATGGTCTTCCGACACCACCGAGGAAAAAGTCTTTTCCAGCATAGAAATTGTAAAGAGCATCTATTGATATAAAACCAGCTGTTGCTATCATAACGAGGAGGAATCTGTTAATCCTCTCTTTATCATTGAAATAGTTGCTTATGTAAACAGCAGCAAAGGCGTTCAGAAGGGTATAGAGAGCTATATCTATCGAGTAAAAGAAATAGAACGGTCTGTCTATAGCTACGTTTATTGTCGATATTAAGGAAGTAAGTGCAAAGCCAAATAAGAGTATGTGCCCGAAGTTTATTTCGAACTTCGTGTGATTTTTCTTGAGCATTCTTATTAGAGCTATCGATAAAAGAATTGCAAACCCCACTGAGAATATGGCGTACTTTGGAACGCTGAACTCGTAAGTAAGCTTTTTGTGAGCAAAAAGTGCTACTACAACATAGAGTACTTGAAAGAATACTTCCTCGAAGGTACTCATGCTCATCTTTATCCCTCCTACTGCATTCTACAAAGTGGCATTATACTACTAATAACACGCTAAGAGGGGAGGAAAATTAATGCCAATCAGAATAGGCATAATAGGAGCAGGAAGTGCAGTGTTTTCCATGAGAGTTGTTGGTGATCTAATAAGAACAAAAGAGTTATCTGGAAGCGAAGTTGTTTTGATGGACATAGACGAAGAAAGGCTTCAAGCAGTTGAGATCCTTGCCAACAGACTGATTGACGAGTTTGGTTCTGATTTGAAATTCAGGAAAACCGCATCACTTGAGGATGCAGTAAAAGACAGCGATTTTGTCATAAACACGGCGCTTGTGGGAGGACACGAATATTTGGAGAAAGTCAGAGTAATAGGTGAAAAGTACGGATACTACAGAGGAATAGATGCTCAAGAATTCAACATGGTTTCAGATTATTACACCATAAGTAATTTCAATCAGCTTTCTTATTTTGTAGAAGTAGCAAAAATGATATCAAAGCTTTCTCCTCATGCTTGGCTTATTCAAGCAGCGAATCCAGTGTTTGAAGGGACAAATCTAATAACGAGAATCATGCCAGATGTGAAGGTTGTCGGATTTTGCCATGGGCATCGCGGAGTGTTTGATATAGCAAAGAGGTTAGGACTAGACATAAGCAAGCTTGATTGGCAGGTGGCAGGATTCAATCACGCCATCTGGCTTAATAGATTCATCTATAACGGAAAAGACGCGTATCATATGATAGAGGATTTAAGGGATGAACATTGGAAACCACAAAATCCATTTGACGATCAGCTCTCGCCAATGGCATTTGAGATGCTTGACTTTTACAAGATGATGCCGATAGGAGATACAGTTAGAAACAGCTCTTGGAGATATCACAGAAGCTTCTCTGAAAAATTGAAATGGTACGGATGGCCTTGGGGAGGAGCAGATTCAGAGGTAGGTTGGCAGTGGTACAAGGAGATTTTGAAAAGTATCGTAAACATAGTAGAAAGTCTGGCGAGTTTTGCAAAAAGTTCAAGGGACAGGATATTCACAAGGGAAAACTTAGAGAAATTCGCAAGAGGGAGTGACTTTCCAGAGGAGATGTTCGATGAGTTTTTTGCGATAGTCGAGGGGAAAAGTGGAGAGCAGCATATACCGTTTATAAAGGCTATAACTACTGGAAAAGCAGAGAGGCTTATCGTGAATGTGAAAAACGAAGGAGCGATACGAGAAATCCCAAACGATGTTGTGGTGGAGATACCAGCAATAGTTGACGATAAAGGAATACACAGAGAAAAGATAGACCCTCCATTAAATGAAAGAGTGAAAAAACTCTACTTATATCCGAGAATGATGAGAATGGAGATGGCAGTTAGGGCGTTCTTGGAAAGGGATATGAGTTATATTTTTGAAATGCTGCATAGGGATCCAAGGACCAGAAGTGATGGACAGGTGGAAACGGTGATAAACGAGATAGTCAACCTCCCAGAAAATAAAAAGATGAGAGAGCATTATGATATGAAATAAAACAGGGACCCGATTGGGTCCCTGTTTGGTGCCGAGGGCGGGACTTGAACCCGCACGGGCCGAAGCCCACATGGCCCTCAACCATGCGTGTCTGCCAATTCCACCACCTCGGCACTCTCAACAATTATTATATCATTTTCAAAAAGACTGTCAACAACCCCCTAAACCAGCTATTAGAATTTTACATCAGCGCAGCAGATCGTCAAGATTCTTCATCTAAAAGCTTTAAAAGCATCCTCAAATACCTGCTCCTTGAAGGATGCCTGAGCTTTCTCAAGGCTTTTACCTCTATCTGTCTTATCCTTTCCCTAGTTACATTGAAGAATTGTCCAACTTCTTCCAAAGTCTTTGCCTTGCCATCCAGAAGGCCGTATCTCATTTTAAGGACCATCGCTTCCCTTGGGCCGAGCGTGTCGAGTATTCTCTCAACCTCTTCTTTTATCAGAGTTCTCATAGCTTCTTTCATAGGAGACTTGACGCTCTCATCAGGAACAGATTCCCCAACTGTGCTTCCGTCGTCATCGCCTATAGGAGCTTCAAGAGATGTTATTTCTTTAGCAGCTTCCATTATCTCTTCGATTTTTTCGGGCGGTTTATCCATTAGTTTTGAGAGCTCCTCTATGGTTGGTTGTCTACCGTGTTCTCTATAGTATTCGTTTATTATCTTGTTGAGTTTGTTAATCGTTTCGACCATGTGAACAGGAATTCTTATTGTTCTTGCCTGGTCTGCTATTGCTCTCGTTATCGCCTGTCTTATCCACCAAGTAGCGTATGTGGAAAACTTGTATCCTTTTCTCCAGTCAAACTTCTCAACAGCCTTGAGAAGTCCTATGTTTCCCTCCTGTATCAGGTCTAAGAATGGTAGACCTCTTCCTATGTATCTCTTAGCTATCGATACCACGAGTCTCAGATTTGCAGTTATGAGTTTTTCTCTTGCTCTTTTGTCGCCAAGTTGTGCACGTCTTGCAAGATCCCTCTCTTGAGAGGGGGTAAGAAGAGGGATCTTTCCTATCTCACGAAGGTACATCTTTATAGGATCTTTCAGCGAAGTGTTGTCGTACATCTCTGGACCGCCGTCTTTCAAAAGCTCTTCTATGTCCTCGGTATCTTCGCCACTATCTGATGGATCTCTTTCCAAGATTTTTATCTTGTTCTTCTCTATCTCCTCGTATATTTTCTCTATCAAATCAGAGTTAAAACCATCGAAATCCGGCGGAAATGCCTTGTCTATATCTTCATAAGTTATGTATCCTTTACGTTTTCCAATCCTTATGAGTTGCTTAACCTTTTTTTCTATTTTTTGATCTAAAACTTTTCCTGTTGTCTCTCCACTCACCGAAGTTCACCCCGCTTTCGAGGGCTTTTATTTTTCTAACTATTTCCATTCTTGTGTTTAAAAGGACTTTTCTCTCGGACTCATTGGCGCTGTTTATCATCTCATCTATTTCACTTAATCTTTTCTTAAGTTTCACAATTTCAAGTTTTTTGACCGCATCATGCAAAACTTTTTTCGGATTTCCAGAATGTGGAAGATCCTTAAGGGTGTCAAAAACCCAATCCCCGATTTCGTTAGACACTTTCTCCAGAGCTCGGTTCAAATCTCCTTCTTGCTCATAAAGATTTAGAATTTCCCTGAGTTTGTCGCTGAAAAGCTCCCTATCTATATTTAGTATTTCGTTCCTTAAATCTTCATTGTTGAAGAATATGAATAGTATTTCATCTTCCGGTCCGAATCTTCTAGTTTCTCCGTGATCGAGAGGTTCTCCTCTAACGAACCTCTCCATGTCTCTTGGGGACAGTCCGGAAAACTCTGCTGCTTTTTCTATGAGCGACTTTGCCCTGACCGTGCTACTGAAACGTTCGATTTTAGAAGCCCATTCTCCAATAGATCTGGCGAATTTTTCGAGTCCAGAAGCTTTGGAAAGATCGAAATTCTTCGCGACACTCTCAACTATGAAATCTTCGTAGGGTACGGCATTTTTTATAGCTTGCTCTATTCCTTCTCTTCCAAGCAAATTCAGGGTGTCATCAGCGTCTTTTTGTGGCCACTTTACGACGAGAATGTCGAATCCTCTTGGAAGAAGTGTGGAAATTGATCGAAGAGTAGCTCTGGTCCCGGCATCATCGCTGTCAAGGGCTAGAACTACATTCTTTGTTAGGCCAGAAAGCCTCGATGCATGTTGGGAGGTTAACGCTGTACCCAAGACAGCCACGGAATTTCTTAGATCGCTTCTGTGAAGTGCAAACGCATCCATATAGCCTTCAACGATTATCGCCACATCTACGGATTTTATCACCTTTTTTGCTTTGTCTAAAAGAAAGAGTACTCTAGATTTTGAGAAATATTTTGTGTCCCTTGAGTTGATGTATTTCGGTTCTCCGTTCCCGATTATCCTTCCACCAAACGCTATGACATCACCAGATTCGTTTCTTATCGGGAAAACCACTCTTCCCTCAAATATGTCTCTTATCTTTTCACCAGTTATAGAGACCACTCCAAATTTAACGATATCGTCAATGCTCAATCCCAATTTATCAGCAACTAATTTCGGTATATCAGATCCAACCGGTGAGTATCCTATTCCGAATTCTTTGATCTCCTCTTCCGAAAATCCCCTATCTTTCATGTAATTTTTCGCGTCGTCGTTATTCCAAAAGTTTCTCACATACTCTTGAGATAGGATTTTTAAAAAAGAGGTATATTTTAGATATTCGCTACTTTCTGATCTGTACTTAGATACATCTATTCCAACACGATTTGCCAATTTTTCCAGAGCCTCGTAGAAAGATATGTTCTCCATGTCTTGGACGAACTTTATTACGTCTCCGCTTGCTCCACATCCAAAGCATTTATATCTCTGAAGATCCGGGCTTACATAAAAAGAAGGGCGTGTTTCTGTGTGAAATGGACATAACGCCCTGTAGTATCTCCCAACTCTTTCTAAATTTATGTATTCAGAAACCACCTCGACTATGTCGAGGCGGCTCTTTATTTCGTCTATGATTTCTTTGGGTATCATCAGATCATCTCTTAGAGAACTGTGGTGCCCTCCTTGCTTTCTTCAAACCGTACTTCTTCCTTTCAACCATCCTTGGATCTCTCGTGAGAAGCTTTTTGGATTTGAGAGCGGGTCTGAGCTCTGCGTCGTATTGGAGAAGAGCTCTAGCTATGCCAAGCCTGATAGCGCCAGCCTGGCCGGATTTTCCCCCACCTCTAACCCTGATTATAAAGTCGAATTTACCAGCTGTATTTGTCACATACAGAGGTTCAAGAGCATGCTTAACCCAAGCCATGTTTCCGAGATACTTCAGAAATCTATTTTCCAAATCGATTCCTTCCATTTTCTTTCCATTTATGTAAACTTCACCACTTCCAGGTCTGAGATGTACTCTTGCAGACGAAGTTTTCCTCCTACCAGTTCCGTAGAAATCATTCATCATTCATCCCTCCTTTTTCAAAGCTCCAAGGGCTCAGGTTTTTGAGCCTGGTGTGGATGTTCGGGTCCGGCGTAGACTTTGAGCTTTTTGAGCATTTTTCTCCCAAGTTTATTTTTTGGAAGCATTCTCTTAACAGCCAGGTAGACTACTTTTTCTGGATGTTTTTCAAACATCTGTCTTGCCGTGAGCTCTTTCAATCCTCCAGGGTATCCAGAATGTCTGTAGTATTTTTTCTGATCCAGCTTCTTGCCTGTTAAAACAACCTTTTCAGCGTTCACGACTATGACATAATCTCCAGTGTCAACATGTGGTGTGTAAGTTGGTTTGTGTTTCCCCATGAGGATGACCGCTATCTTGTTTGCAAGTCTTCCAAGAACTTTTCCTGATGCGTCAACGACATACCATTTTTTCTCGATATCTTTCGCCATGTAACTTTTCTGTTGTGGCAACAATCTTGCCATCTTTCATTCCTCCTTTCGGTTACTTACTCTTGAACAGGCCTCTTACTCTTTTGTTTATCAGGACTGTCAAAACATAATCTATTGAAAATTTCAGTATGTTGAAAACAAGTATTCCCCACCAAATTTTTATGAAGAACTTGAATCCATCTGAAGCAGATCCCCATTTCATAACTATGAAATAAAGTGGTACAGTAGCTGCATTCAAAGCTGTCATTAGAACGCTCGTACCTCCAATTGATACTACGGATGAAAGCAATTTGTTCTTCCATAACTTTGCGGCTAAGATTGTAAAAATAGCTCCTGCTATGAAGTTCATGATTATGCCTATTACATCTCCAGATTTTGCAAAGTAAAAGAGTATATCTTTTATTAAAATCACAGTTATTCCCTGGGTGATCCCCGTATTAACCGCCAAGATCAAAGCCGGGATCTCGCTTGGGTCATATTTCAGAAAATTTACAAATGGTAAAAGAGGCACTTCCAAAAACATCAGTCCAAATGCCAAAGCGGAAAATATACCTACTATGGCTATATCTCTGGTTCTCACTCTTTATCCTCCAAAACAGAAACGAATTTTTTGTTTTTTCTAAGGTGAAACTTCACATATCCGTCTACTAAAGCGAAAAGTGTGAAATCCCTTCCCATACCAACATTCTTGCCAGGATGTATCTTCGTTCCTCTTTGCCTGACTAGTATATTTCCGGCTTTTACAAACTGCCCGTCTCCAACCTTAACTCCAAGATATTTGGGGTTGCTATCTCTTTTGTTAACATCAGTCGCCATTCTTTTTCACCTCCAGGTAGAGGTTTTCTGGATATTTTTTTTGAATTCCTAAAAGAGCTCCTATAGTTACTTCAAGCACTCTTTCTGAACACTCGTCATCGGGTATTTCTGAAATCGTCAAATTGCCTTTTTCCACAGAGATGTGAGCTCCTAGATCTTTTAATATGTGCGACACGAGCTGAAGGATAGAACTGACCGCTGCGCAAACTATGTCTTTTCCATACTCATCAAAATTCGCGTGTCCAGACGCTTTCAATCCGTGCTTATCAATGACCACTTTTATCATTTGACCTCTATCTTCTCGATCATTATCGTTGTGTACCACTGCCGATGATTCTTAACGGTCTTGGAGTTTTTCCTGGGTCTGAACTTCATTCCTCTGACCTTTCTAGCTTTTTTGTGCTCCACTACTTTTCCCTTAACCACGGCGTTTTGTAGATAAGGCTTCCCAACTAAAACTTCTCCGTTGTCTTTCTTTACCATGAGTACCTTTTCAAAAACTATCTCATCACCTGGCTGTTTATCTTTCTGTTTCTCGGTGTACAGGTACTTTCCCTCTTCAACTTTGTACTGCCTGCCCGAATCGGCAATTAGCGCGTACACACATCCACCTCCTTTCAGAAGTCACATTCGCCGGGCTTCGCGTCTCCACACGCAGGAGAACTTTCGCTCACCCGAGCGCCTGGTGTATTTTATACATCAAAACTGGAAATTTCAAGGAATCTGATTAGATATCCCTCAAGACGAGTGATGTATGCCTAGCAAATAATGATTTAGGATATCCTATCAAGGACTTTCTTCACTTCCTCCACGTTCTCGAACTCTCCAAAGAACTCTACAAGCACTACATCCGATCTTTTGACTTCATATCCGTTCTTTACCATCTGTTTGAGAGCTTCATAGACATTCAAATCCAGCTTTCCATGGTTGACCATGTTCTCAATAACTCCAAGTGCATTCAAGGGTTTCATCCCTTCTCGATACGGCCTGTTCTCTGTTAAAGCTTCATAAACATCGGCAACTTGAAGAATCCTTGATCTCATACCCAGATCTTTCGCCTTCAATCCCCAAGGATATCCAGAACCATCAAGTCTCTCATGGTGAGTGGAAGCTACCGCTGTGAATTCTTCAAATTTTGGATACTTGGAAAACATCTTATAGGTATCTACAACATGCATTTTCATTATATAAGCTTCGTGCATATCCAATTTTCCAGGCTTGTGCAGCACTTCAAGGGGAGTTTTTATCTTTCCAAGATCATGCATCAAACCGGCGACATACATAACAAGAGAATCGAAATCTGTTTTGATCATTTCACTTGCAAGATCCCTTGCCAGAATGGCTACTCCGGATGTGTGACTCAATGTGAAAGGAGATCGGAGATCAACCAAAAGGACCATAGCTTTTAAAAATTCTATAGCCTCATGAAATCCTATCTGAAATCCGAAATTACAGAATCTTTCAATGTAAGGATTATCATCCAAGACATATCCAAATTCAACATAGGAGTTAATCAGATCTTTTGCCGCCTTTTTAACTTCATTTACCATCGGATATTTTGCTAGGAGATCGAAGAGAGCTCTTATGGACTCAGATGCTCCCCATCTTATACTTTTCCTTATCATCTGGGCCATCATATCCGCAACATTTATGAGATTTGAAAGGAGAATTTCTCTGTCATTTCCGGTGAGTTCCTCAAGTGGCGTGTGGTGGTTCAGCACCGCTTTAAGATAATCGCTGGGAAGTATTTTCATTCTCCTCAGTATTTCGTAGGAAAATCTAGAGTGTATATAATCTTTGTCGATTTTGTATAGCAAGGGATCTAAATTAAAAGACTCTCCACGTTGAGATATATCGGCTTTTGTAGCTATGAAAACCCCTTTTGGCATTTTGAGTTCTGTGAGCGCTAAAAGCCCTATATCGTGAAATAATCCCGATAAATATGCGTAGAGCACGTCGTTTGAATCTCCTATTCCTATCCTCTTCATCATGAGTGATGATATTTTTGCAACATCAAAAGAGTGAACTATGAGTGGAGATAAGTTTGAAATTTTCATGTCATCAAAAAGATTTATCAGATCGGAGACCGCCACAGATTCTAGTCTGAGATCCATTTCTCACTCCTCCTCTCGCACTGTCATTTTAACACAGTTGGATCAAAAAAGTGTTATTTGATCTGTATCTGGTATTCCATCTAAGACTTTGTATCTCTTCATGACCTCGACATGAGTTTTGTTGACTTTTGTTCTTCTGATGAGATCTTCCACGGAGGAGAAGAATTTCTCAGACCGGGCTTTCACTATTGATTCTGCGACATTTGTTCCCAGACCAGGGAGTTTGTTGAATGGTATCCTCAGCTTGTTCCCTTCTATGAGAAATTTTTTGGAGTCTGATTTTTTCAAATCTGGAGGCAGGAATCCATAACCTCTGAGGGTCATTTCAAGAGCAACCTCTAAAACTGTTTCTTCGTTTTTATCTTGAACATCCTTGTCCGTCATTGAATAAAGTATTGAGAGTCTTCTCTTTATGTTTTCCTCACCGCCTAGTATCGCGTCTACATTGAACTCATCACCTTTTATGCTGAAATATGCAGAGTAAAATGCAAGAGGATAGTGGACTTTGAAATAAGCTATTCGAAAAGCCATGCTTACATAGGCGACGGCGTGAGCTTTTGGAAAGAGATATTTTATCTTTTTACATGATTCTATAAACCACTTCGGGGCACCGACACTCTTCATTGCTTTTTCATCATCTTCTGTTATACCTTTTCCCTTTCTAACCTTTTCCATTATTTTAAAAGCCGTCGATGGCTCCAAGCCTTTCTGAATCAAAAAGTTCATTATGTCGTCCCTACAAGATATGACGCTAGAGAGCGTAGCAACTCCAGAGTTTATCCAGTCTCTGGCGTTATTAAGCCAGACATCTGTTCCGTGAGAAAGTCCTGATATTCTGACTAGCTCTGCAAAGCTTTTTGGCCTTGTTTCCTGAAGCATTCCCCTGACAAACTTCGTCCCGAATTCCGGTATTCCAAGTGTTCCGACATCGGTTCCGAGATCTTTTGGATCGATGCCAAGAGGTTTGACAGATGAGAATATTTCAAGGGTTTCCGGATCATTCATTGGTATGCTCATCGGATCTATTCCTGTGATTTCGTGCAAGTGTTTTATAAATGTCGGATCATCGTGTCCAAGCGCATCCAATTTGACTATGTCATCGTGTATGTGCTCGTAAGCGAAATGTGTGGTAAGAACTTTGGATTTTTTATCGTTTGCTGGAAACTGAACCGGGGTGAAGTCGTAAACCTCATGATCCTTTGGAATTATCATGAGCCCACCCGGATGTTGACCCGTTGTTCTTTTAACACCAGCTATACCCATCGCTATTCTCTCGAATTCCGCTCTTCTTAGTTGTATTCCGGTTTTCTCCTCGAAACTTCTCACATATCCTCTTGCGCTTCTCTCAGCAACTGTGCTAATCGTTCCCGCCCTATAAACATGATCTTTTCCAAAGAGCTTCTCTATGTATCTATGAGCTCTTTCTTGGTATTCACCAGAGAAGTTCAAGTCTATATCTGGAACTTTGTCTCCCTTGAATCCCATAAAGACTTCAAAAGGTATGTCTTGGCCATTTCTGTTCATATCGGTACCGCAGATCGGGCATTTTTTCTCTGGCAAGTCGTAACCAGATCCGTATCCTTCAACAAACTCGACATGTTTGCACTTGGGACAAACGTAGTGCGGCGGGAGAGGATTGACTTCCGTTATTCCTAAAAGATGGGCAACGAGTGAAGATCCAACCGAACCTCTTGAGCCCACAACATATCCATCTTTTTTCGACTTGTCCACAATTTTTTTTGCTATGAGATATAAAACTGCGTATCCGTGACCTATTATTGCGTCTAATTCTTTTTCCAACCTCTTATCTATGAGATCTGGAAGTGGTTCACCGTATATCTCTTTTGCCCTCTTCATCGATATGTTTCTTACTTCCTCCTCAGCTCCCTCTATTATTGGTGGATGGAGTTTTCCTTCAAGAGGTTGAATTTCTTCTATTGAGTCAGCAATTTTTATTGTATTGTCTATGACTACTTCTTTTGCTATATCTTCATTATCAAAGATTTTCATTGCTTCATCGAGCATTTCATCCGTAGTTCTCAGATAGAGTTCTGGTTGATCCAAACGTTCGTTTTTCTGCGGGGAGAGGAGCGCCATCCTGAATTTGTAGTCCTCCGGATCAAGAAAGTGTACATCTCCGGTCATCACAACTGGTATTCCTAACTCTTTCGCTTTTTTATAGATAATTTTGTAGACTTCTTTCATTCTTTCTCTATCTTTTTCTGGGAAATTCCCAAGTGGCATGATCTCTATGAAATCATAGAATTTCATTATCTCTTCTATCTCTGAATCGCTCGCACCATCTAAAACAGCTTCAACAACTTCGCCGCTCATACAAGCACTTCCTATGAGAAGTCCCTCTCTCAGTGAATTTAGCAGACTCTTTGGTATCCTCGGAACATTGTGAAAGTATTTGATATGAGATTCAGAAACGATTTTATATAGGTTCTTGAGGCCTTTTTTGTTTTTCACCAATACAGTCACATGATTAGGTCTTATGGATTTAACATCTATGTCTTTTCTTAGCTTATCTATTTCTGACAATCTCTTTACACCTATACTTCTTAACATTTCCATGAACCTTAAGAAAATCTTAGCAGTTATTCTTGCGTCATCCATCGCCCTGTGGTGTTGAAATTTTTCCAGTTTTAGTTTACTTGCGACTTTATCAAGGGAATAACTCGACATTGTCAGAAGAGCCCTTGAAAGAGAAAGAGTGTCTATGAAAGGTTTTTCGAAATCCTCACCTGTTATTTTTTTCACCCAATACCTTATGAATCTGTAATCAAAGGAGGCGTTGTGCGCTATTATCACAGAATCTCCTAGAAATTCTAGAAATTTCGGAAGAACTTCCTCAATTGGTGGTTGATCTTTCAACATCTCGTCTGTGATTCCAGTTATTCTCTCACTTATCTCGCTCATTCCCATCTTTGGTTTTACTAGAGATTGAAACTCATCAACAACTTTTCCATTCTCTATTTTTACAGCTCCTATCTCAACTATTTCCGATCTTGCTGGATCTAACCCGCTTGTTTCCAGATCCAAAACTACATAGCTTGTTTTCAGCAAGTCTCCGTCGAGATTTCCCCTGTATATTGGTTCGACATCGTTCACCATATAACCTTCCATTCCAAATAACGGTTTTATACCAGCAGATTTCGCAATGTGGTAAAACTCGATTATTCCTTGAACATTTCCGTGGTCAGTTATCGCTGCTGCCTTGTGTCCCCATTCTTTCAATCTTTTAACATAGTCCTTCAAATTGAGGACTGAATCCAAATCACTGTATTTCGTGTGGGCGTGAAGCTCCACTCTTTTAATTTTGGACTTGTCGATCCGTCTTTCCATTTCTGATACAGCAAGTCCTTTCGCGAAGAGGACGGGATCTCCCGCCATAGATGGATCTGAGCTGAGAATTCCCGTAGCGACGACGACATCGCCTATGCTCAACTTTCCAGAAACGTTGCCCACAAATTTGTCGGGTATTCTTACAACGATGGAATCTATTTTGTCAGTTATGTAAAGAAGGATGGACCTTCTTTTCCCTGTCCTTTCCTCAATCTTGAATATCTCTCCGACTATAGAAACTTCATTCCCAAGAGGTGGGAGATTCGAAGGGTAATGCACAGTCTTTTTGGGTTTCTTTCCGAATATAACATCGTTGCTTTCAGCTTTCAGCTCGGCAGGTTTGATATTCTCGAATTTTACAAAAGATTTCTTCTGGGTTTTTTTGGCATTTTCCTCAATACTTTTGAAGAACTCTTCATCAATCTTGAGTTTTATTTTGTATCCCCTGAGCTTTTCTTTTATCTCTTCTTTCATTGAAAGAAGTTTTCTTTTCACTCTCTCTTTTGCAAAATCTCCAGGGACTCTTACTATTACCTCAGATCCGGAAAGCTGTACATCTATTCTTATGCCGTTGACGAGTTTTTCTCTTAAATATTCTTCTGGAGAAAACACTTTGAAGTTTTCTCCATATAGGACGACACGAGCTTTTAGCTCCTCTTCGAGTTTCTTTCTCAAAGCTGACCCAGATCCATTGACTTCACCATCTAATTTCACATATACTGTTTCGTCTGCCGGGGAGAATTCTGCTTCCAATATCTTGATTTTTTCAGGATCGATCCCCAAATCTCTTAGAATATTATCAAAGCTATGTTTCAATTTTGCTCGCCTTCCTTCCATAAAGCGCTGCACACCATGCTATTGCTAAGGCATCTGCAGCGTCATCTGGTTTAGGAACTTCTGAAAGATTCAAAAGCCTTGTAATCATCTCTTGGACTTGCCTCTTTTTAGCCCGCCCATATCCGCTAACCGATATCTTTACCTGCTGTGGTGAACACTCGAAGACCTCCGATCCGAATTTTGCCGCTTCCATTAAGACTATTCCCCTAGCATGACCAACCTCAAGAGCTGTTGTAACGCTTTTGACGAAGAATATCTTCTCGACAGCGACTAAACCCGGTGAAAGATTTTCAAGAATTTTTTCAAGCTCTTTATAGAGAATTAAAAGTCTCTTGGAAAGATCTAAATTCTTAGGAGTCGAAATATGACCATGAGTGATGTATTTTATCCTGTTTCCATCGACATCTAAGGCTCCGAATCCTAAAAGTCCGTAACCTGGATCCACTCCAAGTATCCTCACAACATATCCCTCCGAGGATTATAATCCCCTTTTTCGTTAACGATTTTTTAAGGATTGGAGAATATCATATCTCGGTGCGGAAGTCCTTCGATAATTCACCAGATATGGATTTTTCAATAAGAGATTTAACTTTATTTGCTACGTAGATTCCATCTCTTTCGTTGTTGACCCAATCGTATCTGTCAGCATTTATCACCATTAGAGGAGATCTATTATATTCCAGGAAATATCTCTCATACTCCGAATTCAGGTTTTCCCAGTATTCTCTTTCCACAATAAGTTCATAGTCCCTTCCTCTGAGTTTTATCCTGTTGATAGCGAGATCTGTAGAGATCTTTATGTATACCATGAGATAGGGTGGATTAACGGAATCTATAAGTGAGCTGTAAAGTCTCTCATATACGGAGAGCTCATGACTTTTCATATCTCCATATCTGTGAAGCATCCTTGCAAAAACGACATCTCCAAATATGGATCTGTCAAGAACAGCTTTCTCTATCTTTGAAGCTTCTTTTATCTGTTCGAATCTGCTTGTTAGAAAGAGTATTTGCATGGTAAATGCCCATCTTTTTCTATCGTGGTAAAAATGAACGAGCATATCCTCTATCATTTTATCGGATAGCTCATAGAAGGGTCTACAACCACAAAGGGAAGCAATTCTTTCAATAAGGGAAGTTTTTCCGGAGCCAACGGTTCCTTCTACAGCCAAGTAGGTTCTCAGCTTATTTCCCTCCCTTTGGTCTCTATGCCGAGCACCGTAACAACGATACCTGCCAAAATGGCGAGTATAGAGAAGAATATAAGAGAGTTCACAACGCTTTTAAAAGATACTGTTATGTAAGGTGCCAATATCCCTCCTATTCTCGTTATCGTTCCAGCTGTTCCGTTACCAGTAGTTCTGAAGGGAGTTGGATAGAGCTCTGGTGTGTAAGCATAGATCACTCCCCATGCTCCTAGACAGAAAACGCTTGTCAAGAAAGCCATGGTTATATACATACCAGTGGAGTTTATCAGGGCAAATCCCAGGGCAGCAGCTCCTGTTCCGAAGAGAAAGGTTACAAGTGAAGGAACCCTCCCGATTTTTTCTATAAGATAGGCTGCAAGAAGATATCCAGGAAGCTGAAAGACCATCATCAAAAATGTCAACCAGATTGCGTGTTCAACGATTCCTCTTGATGCAAATATCCTTGGTAGCCATAAAAAGATTCCATAGTAGACTATGCTCAATACGAACCAAACGGTCCAGACCATCAGCGTTCTTTTAAGGTATGGGGGTTTTAGTATCTCTATTACCGGTATTTTGGTCTTGCCTATACTCTCGATATCTTCCGAGACTTCTTTGTTTAGAACGCGATTTAGAAACTCTTTTCCGCCTTTTAAAAAAGCGAAGCGAGGACTTTCAGGGATTCTCAGATATTCTAGTAGGAGCAACATCCCTAAACCCATCAGCCAGTAATCCCACCGCCAGCTTTTCTTACCTAGGGTTATATCAACAAATCCAACAAGGATACTTCCACCTGCCCACATCGATTCGAGAAAAACCAAATATCTTCCTCTGAGTTTTATGCTCACAGTTTCACTGAGGTATGTGTTCACGGAAGGCATAAGTCCTCCGTATCCGAATCCAGCTAGAAGCCTCATCGTGACAAAGGTTCCAATTGTGTGTGAAAATCCTCCGAGAAATGTGAACAAGGTTGAGAATATGAGATAAAAGTTCATAGATACCTTTCTGCCTAAATAATCCGATATAACACCAGAGAGGAAAGCTCCGATGAGCATTCCTAAAAATACAGAGCTTTTAAGGAAAGCTTGAAAGAATATGTTCTCGTTTCCGAGTTCTTTCGCCACTTCGCTCAATGTGA
>WGAO01000084.1 GCA_015489065.1 Thermotogaceae bacterium
GGTTGTGGAGATACAAGATGGAAATAGGTGCATGTCGTGCGGGAAAAGACAAGGAAAGTTTGTCGAAAGAATAGGAGATGAAGAAGTCCTTTTATGTGATGTCTGCCACAAAAAACTCAAGAGAGCTAATGAAGAGAAGAGAGAAGGGGTAACGTATAACTTCAAAGAAGTTTCTTCAAAGCTTGGAGACGGAGAAAAAGGTTATATGGGAGTCTTTTACGCTGACGGAAATTCGATGGGGGATATTTATCTTGATTTTGAATCGGAAGAAGATTACGAGAAATTCAGCGAAGCGGTCCTTGAGTTTGCAGATAACGTAAGAAAAGAGATCGCAAACCTTGCAAAGAGTAGGGGCAAAAAGATCGCGTCCCCGATATTCGGTGGTGACGACATAATGATATTCATGCCACCAGAGATACTCTGGGAAGCTCTCAAGAAGTTCGACGAGATGGAAAAGAATTGGGATTTCCATGTCAAGGATAAAGACGGAAATGAAAGAAAAGTTACCTTCTCCATAGGAGCTGCGGTGATTCCAGAAGATTTTCCACTGAAGTTCATCTTTGAAGTTCTGAGCGATCTTCAAAAAGCCGCTAAGAAGGTAAGAGCCGATGAAGAAGATACCGAGAACAACTTCATAGCATTTCGCTATTTCGATTCTATGGATTTCGATGCTTCGAAGGTGATAAAGGAGAAACCCATTGAGCTTAGCATTGGAAACGGAATGAAGTTCGAAGATTTCAAAAATCTTGTAGAGCTTTCTCACAGGTTGAAAAATAAGAATGCTCCAAAGGGAAAGCTAAGGCTTTTAAGAGAAATTGCGATCGCATCTGATCATGAAGATGAATTCGAGATATCCGCGAAGTATTTCCTTCTCAGATCGCTGGAGGATATGGATCTCACCGATGAAGTTTTAGATAAAGCTTCAAATAAGCTCCTTGGAGACCTTCTTGAGGTTCATTCGGCTCTTAACGATTGGGGGTGGAAATGTGAAAAAGGCTCTAATAGTGGTTAAGACTCTCTCTCCGCTCATCGTCGGTGGAAGAAACGAATCTCCCGCTTTTCACAGGTCAAGCAGTTTGAGAAGAGAAGATGAAAAAGATATACCTATAATCCCTGCATCGGCTTTGAAAGGAGCTTTGAGAGATTTTGCAAGAACGTGGAATCTCGCAGACGATAAAACGATAAACGAGCTTTTCGGAAAAGAAGGCGGACCTGAAAACGCGGGAAGTGTGATTTTCACCGATTTAAAAGCAGAAAATGAGGAAAACGTTTGGGATGACCGCGTAAGGATAAAGATAGACAGAAGGACAAGAACGGTTGAGAGCGAACATTTGGTAACGCTTAGAGCGGTGAGAAAAGATGTTTGGTTTGAAGGAGAAGTGATTTTTAAAAACGATGAAGCTCTCGAAAAGTTCAAGGAAATTTTCATAGATTCGCCTGTAAACGACCAGATAAGGATCGGGGGAATGAAGAGCATCGGATTTGGAAGGATAAAGCTCGAGCTTGAAAGCGCTCGTGATATCAGGAGAAAGAAGATCAAAGCAGGATTGAATATCCTGACGTTGAAACCAATCACGCCTTTCACGACATCCGATAAGGGAAGAAGCTTCGGAAGAGAATACATGATGCTCTCGAAAAAATACATAAACGGTAGCGCTTTAAGGAAAGCCCTTGAAGATTCCGGTCTGAATGTGAAATTCGCGTCGCATCTTTATCCAACAACTGGTAAAGGAGTCCTTTCAATACCGAATCCAAGATTTCTGTTCGTTGAAAAGTACAGCAACGGTAAGGTTAAAAATCTTTTGAGAGAGATCTTCAGAAGAAGAGAAGAAAAACGCGCTTTTGCAATGAAAATAGGAAATAAAAGATATGAAGCCGCAAAGGGGTTCTGGACGATCGACGGTGAAAATGCAAATGCCACCCCAGAATATTCCGTTCACGTAAGCATAGATCCGAAAACGAAGACCTATAAACTCGGTGATGGAAGAGGAATTCTTTTCATCCAGCAGTCGTACTCTGCGGATTACATGACAGCAACTGTGGTTCTTGAAAGCGATGGAGAGATTCCTGAATACATCTCGCTTGGGGGAAGCAGAACGAGGGGATTCGGGCTTTTCAGGGTATCGGATATCAAACATATCGATGAAAATGAGATAAAAAAGCAGTGGAAAGAAAAGATAAGCGACGGAAAAGTTGCGATCGTTTTCAGAACTCACTTTTACCACGAGAATTCGCAGGAGCTTTTCGGTGCGGAGATACTCGATACGATGGTGAGCTATGAAGACTTTCACGTGTACGATCCAGATGAAGAGAAATCGATCATCATAAAGGCGATCGCTCCGGGATCTGTGATAGTTTTCAAAGTCGATGATGAGGATTCATTCGTCGATAGGCTTTACGATCTCAAGGTAAACGGTTGCGGGGCTTTTAAAGAGTACGGATTTGGAGATTTTGAACTTATGAAAATCTAAGGAGGTGGGAAGATGACAATGGATAAGGAAAAAATCATCAGATATGCCAAAGAAATTTCTAAGAAAATCGACGAATTCAATTTAGCGAAAAAGTTATCCGATACGCAGATAAGGAAATACTTGGACGTTTTAAAAGATCCAAATCTTGAAATATACGAAGAATACAGAATTTACC
>WGAO01000085.1 GCA_015489065.1 Thermotogaceae bacterium
CAAATTCCTTTTTAAGCTCCACTATTATCCTCTCTGCAGTTTTTCTACCTATACCAGGAAGTTTTGATAACGCTTCATGATCACCGGATTTTATCATGGATATGAGCATATCCAAATCAGAGGAAGACATCATCTTCAAAGCTGTTTTCGGCCCTACTTTTGAAACTTTCATCAACTTCTCAAAGACTTCCTGCTCCTTTTCATCCAGAAATCCGTAAATCCTTGGATCGTCCCCAAATACAAGTGTTGTAAAAAGCATAGCATCCTCGCCTACTCTTAAACTATCCAATGTACCTTTAGTGCAAAACACTTCAACGCCAAATCCACAGACATCCACAACAACGCTCTCTTGCGCTAAATTCACTACTTTCCCTGAAATCCTTCTTATCACACTTCCCACCTCAGGCAAAATTGTACTACAATCACACCTGGAGGTGATGAGATTGAAATTAGAACTCGCGAGAAAACCAACCCCTCTTGAGAAGTACATCTTCGAGGGAAAAGAAATCTGGATAAAGAGAGACGATATGACGGATTTTGTAGCGAGCGGAAACAAGATAAGGAAATTGGAGTATCTCTTGGGAGATGCTATTGAGAAAAAGTCAGATGTAGTTATAACATGCGGAGCCGTGCAGTCGAATCACGCTAGAGCAACGAATTATCTTTCAAAGAGACTCGGAATGAGAGTAATACTTTATCTAAAGGAGTGGTATCCGGGAAAAAATAGCGGGAATTTCCTTTTGAACGAACTAATGGGTGCTGAGATAAACATAGTAACGCCAAAAGAGTACGAAGACATCGACAAAATAATGGAGGAGAAAGCTAAGAAACTCCTTGAGGAAGGGAGAAGAGCGTACATAATACCTGAGGGGGGATCGAACTACATAGGCTCAAAAGGTTATGAAGATGCCGTCTTTGAGATGAGCAGACAGGTAGATCTGGATTACTTTGACGCGATATATGTAGCCACAAGCAGCGCGGGAACTTATGCCGGAATTCTCAGTGGTGTTAAGAAACTCAACTTAAATCTGGAAGTAAGGGGAGTCGTAGTCCACAAAAAACCTACGGAGGTCGTCAGAGAGAAAATCGAGGAGATATTGGATCAATTGGGAGTAGAGGATCACTCCGGAATAAATCTAATAAGAGGTTTTGAAGGTAAGGATTATGCTTATCCATCTGAGGCCGATTTAAAGATGATAAAATATGTCGCGAGCGAGAGTGGAATCTTTTTAGATCCTGTCTACACATCCAAAGCGTTCAGGGGAACGCTGGAAACTATGGGGGATCAGGAAAAAGTCATATTTATACATACTGGAGGCACTTTCGGACTCTTCGCTCAAATAGATGCTTTGGAGGGGATCTTATGAAAAACACTCTTCTTTACACCCTTATTCTCGTTGTAGTCGTTATGCTCGTCGTGGATGTAGTAGTCATGTTCATGAGCAAAAGACCTTATGAGGTTGTTCACTACGAAGCTATCTATGAGTATGGCTTCACAGATGAAGGAACTTTTACAACAACGACAAGGGTGATGTTCAGAAAAGAGAAATATCTGGATAAGTATGTTGAAACCTTGAAAAACGGAGCAACAGATGTTATAGAAAAGTACTTCAACGACCTTGGAGAAAAGATCAAAAGAAATTTAAAGGTTTTATCTTACGACTTCAAGACTAAGAAGATCGATCCTCAAACTCTGGAGATAAGTGAGGTGCTTCATTTGAAAGGAGCAGTTTTGATAAAACATGAAGGTGAGAAAAAGATTTACGAAGCATCTCTTGGGAATATAAAAATAAATGCCGTCGGTGATTCAACGGTCGAAGTGGTTCTCCCCAAAAACGCAAAGATAGATTCCGTCGATCCAAAAGAATCTGAAAAAGTCGTCAAAGATGGGAAGATAATACTTATCTGGAGGAACGGTACTCTGAAAACTTTTCCCAAGGTGGTGTATGAGAAAGTTGAATGATGCGGAGGAATTTCTGAGTATAATCAGGTCTTCAAAGAGAGCATATGTATTCACAGGTGCTGGTATATCCACTCCAAGTGGTATACCGGATTTTCGTGGCAGCAGAGGTCTTTATAAAGAAATACCAGAGGATATATTCGACATTGACAAATTCTATGAAAATCCCGAAAGATACTACGAGTTTCATAAAAAGAGAATTTCCAAAATGAGGAATGCCAAGCCAAATATAGCCCATCTTGTTATTGCCAAAATGGAGGAGCTCAATCTAATATGCTGCGTAATAACTCAAAATATAGATGGACTGCACAAAGAAGCAGGATCGAGGAGTATAATAAGGCTTCACGGAACACTTGACAGATATGTGTGTACTAAGTGCGGTGAGATATACAGTTACGATTTTGTGGAAAATGTCTTGTGGAAGAATAAGGGATTACCACACTGCATGAAATGTGGAGGGCTTTTAAAACCAGATGTCGTGTTCTTTGGAGAGCCTCTACCTGAAATGGAACTTCTAAAAGCCTACAAAACGGCAGAAGAATCAGATCTAGCTATAGTCATAGGATCTTCACTTGTCGTTTATCCCGCGGCTATAATACCTAGATTGACAGTTGAAAACGGTGGAAAATTAGTGATAATAAACCTAAGTGAAACAGGGCTTGATAATATGGCATATAGAAAGTATGAGACAGATATCGAGGAGTTTTTTAAGAAGGTTGCAAAGGAGCTGGGGGTGAAATAATGGATGTTACCAGTCTTCTTGTAATAATGGCAACAGTGGGGACACTTGCATTCAGCTGGGCAAGTTTTCTCATAAGCAGGAGAAAAGTTGAGGATGAAGAATTCGAGAAGATGGAGCAAAGAATATTAGAACTCATGGGAAGGTTCAAACATGTCTCATCGATGAGAATCGAGATGCTCGACAGAAAAATAAATGAAATAAAAAGAGTAATGAGAGAGGCAAACGATATCTATTCATCACTTGTTGTAAAGATGACGGATCTCATGAAACTCAAGGAAGAAGTTTTCGTTGAAGAGAAACAGGAAGAAATCATCCCCAGCGTAGAAAAAATCGATTTTCGTAAAGAAGAAAAAGAAGAAGAGATAGAAAGTGAGGACGATATGGGAATAGAAAAAAAGATCGTTTCAATGTATGACGAAGGCTTGAGCGACATAGAAATAGCAAGGAAATTGGGAATAGGTGTTGGGGAAGTTAGGTTGATGATCTCGCTTTTTAGAAAAAGAGGGTAACTTCGATTGGTCTCTTAGCAAATCTTAAGATAATCAAGTTCGACCAGTAGTGCGTAATAAAAGCCCCCGGAAGATCCGGGGGTTTATCATGAATAGGCAGATAGATCAAAAAGCCCATGCCCACTCAGATTGAAAACGATCACCTTTTCCTTTCCTTCTTCCTTTGCCAAAAGAGCATGGCGGATGGCAGAAGCTATAGCGTGGGCTGATTCTGGAGCTGGAACTATTCCCTCCAATTTTGCAAATATCTTTGCCCATTTAAAAACTTCGTCCTGTTCATACGCTTCAGCTTTCACTAGGCCCTCCTTTACCATTCTTGCTATTATCGGAGAGGATCCGTGGTATCTGAGACCACCTGCGTGTATCTTTGGAGGGATAAAATCTTTTCCCAATGTGTACATCTTAAAAAGCGGCGTAAGTCCTGCTGTATCCCCATGATCATACCGAAATTCTCCTTCTGTGAGAGATGGACAAGCTTTTGGCTCTGACGCTACGAATTCAAGATCATCTCTTGAAAGTCTATCCGGAACGAACGGAAGTATCGTTCCTCCAAAATTCGATCCCCCGCCATGACAACCGATTATCACATTGGGCTTTTCTCCAAGGACTTCAAGTTGCTTTTTTATCTCAAGACCTATGACCGTTTGATGAAGAAGAACATGATTTAAGACGCTTCCGAGTGCGTATTTCGTATCACTATTATTCACAGCCATTTCTAAAGCTTCACTTATCGCTATCCCAAGGCTTCCAGGATTGTTCGGGTCTTCTTCAAGAAGTTTCTTTCCAAACTCGGTTTTATCACTTGGACTAGGGGTTACATCCCCGCCAAAGAGCTTCATTAAGTCCTTTCTCATAGGTTTTTGCTCATAGCTTATCCTGACCATAAAGACCTTAACCTCAAGACCGAATTTACTCCCAGCGTAAGATAGAGCGCTTCCCCATTGTCCGGCTCCAGTTTCGGTAACAAGCCTTTTTACACCATCTATCTTGTTGAAATACGCTTGGGCAATGGCTGTATTTGTTTTATGGCTTCCAGTTGGACTGGCTCCTTCGTATTTGTAGTAGATCCGGGCTGGAGTTTGGAGGTACTCTTCCAAAAAATTCGCTCTAAAAAGAGGTGTTGGCCTGAAAACAGAATACTCCCTTAGCACTTCTTCTGGAATTGCTACAAACCTTTCTTTGGTCATCTCTTGTTCAACTATTGGCCGCGGGAAGATCGCGAGGAGATTCTCTGGATTTACCGGCTTTGAAGTTTCTGGATCTAGCGGCGGATCCAATTCAAAAGGAAGATCCGCCAACGCGTTGTACCAACTCCTTGGAAGCTCTGAAGGTTTCAAATCCACCCTAATTCTCACAGAAGATCCCTCCCTTATATAAAAATAAAGGGGCTCTCGATGTTGAGAGCCCCCGATCTGGCGCAACACACCAAGGATTTCTCCCTCAGATCGGGGGAGAAATCCACCACCAGTTGCTGTTAAGGAAAAGTGATTTGAAATTTTCCCACAAGGTCATGTCCAAACCTTTCCACCTACCTCCAGGAAATTTTAGCACTTTTTGAAAAAATTCCAAACAGGTTTAAAATAATCATTGTAGGGCTTGACATTGAATTAAAGGAGGAAGGCTCCATGAAGATCGGCTGGCTCAGATTTTTAATTATACTTCTTGTAGCCTTAACCTTTACTTCATATTGTTCATACAACTC
>WGAO01000086.1 GCA_015489065.1 Thermotogaceae bacterium
GGTGAAAAATTGTGATAAAACCCACTCCGATCGTTTACTTAGAAAAGCTTGGGATATTTCTAAAACTCGAAGAGAGAAATCCAACTGGAAGTGTGAAAGACAGGCCAGTTTTTTTCATGATAAAAAAGGCTATCATGGAAGGGAAAATAGAGAAAAAATGGATAGTTGAACCAACGAGCGGTAACACTGGGATAGCCATGGCCATGATGGGAGCTAAATATGGATTAAAAGTCAAACTCATCGTTCCAGAGAGTATAAGCCAGAGGAAAATTCGATTGATCGAGGAATTCGGAGCCGAAGTGGAGAAAACCCCGGCAGAACTTGGAATGAGAGGAGCTGTGGAAAAAGCGAAAGAGTATGTTGAAGATGGAAAGGCAGTGATGCTTGACCAATTCTCGAATCCGAATAACGTTCTCTCCCACGAGCTCACCACTGGTCCGGAAATATTAGAACAGATGAATTTCGAAATAGACGCCTTCATCTGCGGAGTTGGAACAGGGGGAACGCTCATGGGGGTCTCAAAGGTTTTGAGAAGATACTTTGGCGACCACGTGAAGATTTTCGCCGTTGAGCCGGCGGAATCCGCTGTATTGTCCGGTGAAAAACCAGGGAAACACGGTATAGAAGGTATAGGAGCGGGTTTTGTTCCACCGCTGTTCGATCCATCTTTGATAGACGGCATCGTAAAAGTAAGCACAGAAGAAGCTTCGAATATGAAAGATTACATATCGAAGAAAGAGGGAATATCGGTTGGTTTCTCAACGGGTGCGAATGTCGCTGGAGCTCTGAAGATCAGAGAAATGGGATTCTCGAGGATCGTCACCGTTGAGCCGGACTCCGGTCTCAGGTATCTCTGAGGACATCTTAACGACTCTTGCTGGTATTCCAACAACAGTGGCTCCTTCGGGAACATCGTCGAGAACCACAGAATTAGCTCCTATCTTTGCGAAATCACCTATCTTTATGGAACCCAGAACCTTTGCTCCAGCTCCTATCACGACGTTTCTACCGACATCGGGATGCCTTTTTCCATTCGTTAGCTTCCTAGCACCGAGCGTGACCCCGTGGTATATAAGGGTTCCCGTTCCGATCACCGCAGTCGAACCTATCACGGTTCCTATCGCGTGGTCTATTACAACTCCCGGTTCTATCTCCGCCGCGGGATGTATATCGGTAGAAAACAGAATCCTGCTCAGATAATAAAGAAGGTAAGATATAGGATAAATTTTGAGCTTGTAAAAGAAATGATAAAACCTGTAAAAGATCATGGAGTGGTAACCAGCGTGTACGAGAAGAAGTAAGGGATTGCTCAGAGAAGGATCTTTCTTCATGTATTCAACGGTATCCATCTTCAATCCCTTCAGCAAAGAGATTATTTCATTCTTCAGGACAAACGTAGATCCGGGCGAGCATTTTCCCACCCCTCGTTATAGATTTCACTATATTTTACATTACAGAAATCGTGTTGTTCAAGTCATCATTTTTTCCTCTCCGCGAATGGGTATGAACATACTTACCAGTCAGTGGAAGATATAGATGTAAAATGCCTTGCAGCGGAGGGGGGCACGAGCAGATAAAGGGGCATTTCACGCTAAAGGGCGGAAAGCTTGTAGTTAGACACCCAAGAATAATAAGCTCCCTCCTCATGTCAGAGCTTAACGCCCTAACACAAGGAGGGATAATCTCATGAACTCTCCCATAAAACTATACCACGAACTCAGGAGAGTGTCTTCAGAAAGAGCTCGCCTTTTGGTAAGAAAAGTTCTTGAGCAAAATGGTGGAAATGTTTCAAAAACTGCTCGCATCCTTGGCATATCACGCCATACTGTTAGAAGGGCAAGAGACGGCTCTCTCAAAGATATCTCCCGCGCTCCTAAGCATGTACCTCACAAAACTCCTTCTCATCTTGAAGGTCTCATCGTATATGAGGCAAAGAGAACCGGTTTTAGATACATGAGACTTCATAAGTACATACAAAATCGATATGGGCTTGATATATCTCCGAATACCATAAAAGCAATTTTGAAAGGAAATGATGTGAAGCGAAAGAAAATCAGGACAAAGAGCAAAAGAGTGAGACATCTTTACAACTACAACATGCTTGAAGCATTCGAAGAGCTACAAATAGACACTAAGTATTTGCTTGACTTTGCCAGAAGATGTGTATGAGAACATGAAGAGGAGAAATCTACCACTCTTTGAATGGAACGCGATAGATGCAAGGACGAGGATGAGATTTACGGCGTATTCATGGAGCCTAGTATGGGCTATTGTTCACATTGCTTGTGGTTCTATGGCTGAGGCTTCACAACAAGAGGGGAAAGATACGCATAAGGGTGGATAATGGGAGTGAATTTTTTAGTGGTAGTGAAAGGAAAAAGAGGGAATGGAACAAGATATTGGGTTTGTTTGAGGCGGAAGTTTATAC
>WGAO01000087.1 GCA_015489065.1 Thermotogaceae bacterium
AAAGTCTTCCCGTTCTGTCAAAACCGGCTAATATAGGGGATCTGAGACCAGAATATATCTCCTTTAAAGAACTCCCATCGTACTCATATATTCCTCCACTCTTCGAACTTATGAAAACCTCATCACCAGGAGAAACCTCGATCGATAGGGGGTGAAAAGGAAGAGAGACCGTCTTCCTCAAAACTCCATCTTCACTGTATATGAGAAGCCTCGAATTAACCCTGTCAATTGCGTATATCTTTTTCCTTGAAATCGCCATATCTTCCAGCGTGTAGAAGTATTCAACATCGTTTAGAATCCCTTTGATTGAGAGGAGCTTGCTAACTCTGAGATTCTCCGGGACCGGCCTTAAACCCATCAGATATCCCATCTCTTTGAGCATAGATATCACTTCCGGTGTTCCGAACGAAACAGCTAACATGGACCTGAGATCTTTCAAAGCGTCTTCAATTCTTCCAAGATCTACCTCTACCTTGGCTCTCATATAATAGAATTTTGGAATATCAAACGGATCGACAGATGTTTCCAGAGTGCTGTTTATATCCTGAAGAGCTTCCTCATAATTTCCAGAAAACCACTCATCCACAATTGCTCCAAGAGCCAATTTAGCTTTCTCCTGAGGGCTTATACCGATCATTAAAACCGACACAACAAGAAAGAGAATTACTAATCCTTTCGTTTTACATAGCTCCATATGTTCGTCTTCCTTTCAGCACCTTTTATAAGCCTCTCGACATTCGATCTATGCCTCAGCAAAGCAAGCGTTGCAAATATCAAGAGAGGTACTCCTATTATCTCACCTTTAATAACATACCCAAAAATCGCTGCTAGAAATAGGCCAACTAGAGATGCCAGAGAAACATACTGCGTGAAAGTAACTATCAAGAACCAAACTCCCAAGAAGATTAGGGAACATTGCCAGCATATTACAAACATGGCACCTAGAGTCGTGGCGACGCCTTTTCCACCTTTGAACTTCAAATAAATCGGAAAATCATGCCCAATTATTGCTCCCATAGCCGTCGCAACGGTTATTTTCACATCACCTGTAACCTGGTAAGCCACAAGAGTTGGCAAGAGAGATTTAAGAGTATCTAAAAGCATGGAGAGTCCTCCAAATAGCGGTCCAGCTGCTCTGAGGGCGTTTGTCCCTCCAACATTTCCACTTCCAATTTTTCTCACATCTATCCCCTTGAGTTTTGGAAGTATATAGCTGAAAGGTATTGCACCAATAAAATATCCCAGGAGTCCCCATACAAGATATATCACCCTTGCACCCCCTTTTCTGGGGGATTTTACCATGTAGAGTGACTGTGAAAAGTGAGGAGTGGTAAAATACATATTTGAGAAAAATATATTTTTCACTATATTGGAGGTGAAAGAATGGCTACCGGCAGACTTTTGATAATAGATGGTGAGATATCGATATCATCCAAGCGATGCTTTTCGTGCGCTCATTTTTCAACTGAAAAAAGGGTAGGAAACCTTGAAAAATATTGTTCAGGATATGTCATAAGGATTAAAGTTCCCGATAAAGGATTCTGCGATTTGAAGAGAAAAGATGTTGAGAGCAGTGACAGATGTTCACATTGGAAGTTGGACAAAAAGCTTAGGGCTTTCACGAGGTGAACTCTATGGGAGTTCATCCCATAGTCATCCAGAAAATATCTATTTTGATGGCATTCACTTATGGATTGGTTTCTTTTTTCACACCTTGTATGTTCCCATTGATTCCCATTCTCTTGCCTATCTCGTATTCCAGAGGATTCGGGGGAGTTGTGAATTTCTCCTTAGGTTTTGTGGTCACATATGCAATCTTGGGAATAGTTCCCATAAGAATTCAATCACCCGCCGCTTTAAAATACGCAATCTCGATCGTACTTATAATTATGGGAATACTCTACATAATGGAGAAAAATCTCAAAAGCGGGAAGATATTAAAGTTTATTTTGGAGAAAGAAACCTCCCTTCCTTCCGTTGTTCTTGGAATTGGTATTGGATGGATATGGATGGCATGTGCAACACCAATTCTTGGTGGGATTATCTCGCTGTTATCACTCTCTGAAAGCTACAAAAGAGGCGTCCTTTTGATGGTTACCTACTCCTTAGGAATACTAATACCATTTCTCGCACTTGGAAAATTTCTGAGCGAGATCTTAGAAAATCTCAGTGAAAGAAAAAAGAAAACTATAAGAATTATAGGCGGAACGTTGATAATTTTATCTGCCGTATGGATTATGAAAGCGTTATAATCGACCACAGGAGGTGAATGGGTTGAAGTGGAAGATTTCGATATTGATAATGATCTCAGCTCTTGCTATGGCTTTCCACACATATAGCTCCACAGATACCGCCTTTAACTTGGCGAAAATAGAGCATAAGAAACTCATATATGTATTTGAATTGAAAACGTGCCCGTACTGCAAAATGTTCAATCTAAAAACCCTATCTGATAAAACTGTCCAAAAGATATTGGATATAAACTACAGATTGGTGATACTGTACTACGACGAGCATCCAGAAATGTTTTATAAATATGTTATTAAAGGAACCCCTACTCTCTGGTTCTTTGACGCATCCGGAGAAAAACCCAAACCTATCACGTACCTACCGGGTTTCGTCCCGCCGGATATATTCGTGAAAGTATTGAAATATGTTTACAAACTCCCGAAAGAACCATTCAGTGAATACGCAAAGAAGAAAGACGATTTTGTAGGAGAAAGGAAGCTTCTTAAGGTTTCAAAAAAAGACGCTGAATATGTTCTAGAAAATGACCCGGATTCCGTTGAAGCGAAGTCTATGAAGGATTTCAAAGGGGAGGAAAAAGTCTATATAACAAGTTCTGAGAAACTGGCAAAAGAGCTTCTCAAGAAAGCTTACAGGGTTCTTCTGGTGGTGAAAAAAGATTGAAGAAACTCTTGATATTTTTCCCAATACTGGCATTCTCTATATCCCTTATAAAAACTCCACACGCAGACATATTCTTTCCCAGCTGGCTTGGATACGCTGCAGAAGATTTAGCGTGGAGCGTAGAAACCTACTGGGCAAGCGTTACGAATGCAATCGGCAACGATCCAAAGCACATAACGATATATCTTGGATACTCTGGAAACTATGTAAATGGATTTGCAGACCCGATGGGAAAGAGAATAGTCGTGGTGGCTTATCCCATGCCATCGAAATTTCTCAACTTTGAGGATTGGTACTCCACTGTTTTCGTTCACGAGTTCACGCACATATCCCACCTGACGATGAGAAGAGGTATACCGAACGTTGCTTACTCTGTTACAGGTGTGCCACTGCTAGACGCCGAGTTCCGGTCTCCTTTTGTCGAGTCAACAACTGTTTACAATGAATCCACACTTGTAAAGGGAGGAAGATTAAGAAATCCTCTAATCAAATCTCTAATAGAGAGCTCTATTGCAGGAAGATGGATGCCATCTCTTGTTAGAGCATCGGATCCACCCGTTGAGGATTTTCTTGGAAGGTCAGTCTATTACTATATTCCCTCTTCTTTTTACAAATATCTGGTTGAAAAATTCAGCATGAATAAAACGAGGATTTTCTTAAAAGAGCTCTCGAAAAGACCATTTGGAATAGGGATAAACTCCGTCTCCAAGGAAATCTTTGGAAAGAAACTAGAAAAGCTATACGAAGATTGGAAAGGAAGCCTTAAGATTCCAAAAAGATCTGAAAAAGCAGCATTTGAAATGAAAAATGGGTTAATCCTGGATATGTATGATGATGGAAAAGATATCTGGATAGCTTTGAGAAAATTTGGAAGATCTTCCCTCTATAAAAACGAAGGCGTGAAAATTGGAAAAATCGAAGATGGAAAATTCAAGGAGGAATTCTCGGTCTACGGATATGCCGGCAATCTAAAGGTCTATAACGGGAGAATATACTATCTCGTTTATTCACAAACTGGAAAGTGCTGTAAATTTCCCTATTTAAAGTCTTCCATAGCCGTTTGGAGAGGGAAAGAGAAAATAATAAAAAGCGGAAACATAACAGCGTTTGATGTGAAAAGTGGGAAGGTGTACTTCAGCGAATATGACCCGAAATCCGGGAAGTCTTTAGTCACAATCCCAAGTGGAAAACTCAGTATAAATGGAATTGTCAGAGAAATGGTCGTTACCTCAAAAACATATCTCCTAGTATCAAGAAAGGGAGAATCAAGTGTTCTATGGATAGACGGAAAGGAAATTCACGACAGAAGATTCAAATATTCTCTTAAGAAATGCGGAAATGGGATTTGCTTTCTATCCTTCGATGGAAATAACGCGGATTTATATCAACTTGACAGCGATCTCGTGAAAATCACCCCCGGAATATCTGCACTGGACTATGTAGTCAGGGGCAATAATATAATGGTATCGATGTTCTCAAGAAAATTCCCCGGAACGGGAATATACGAGGTTAAAAAGGTAAAAGAAAAAGTTTCTCTTTTAAAGAGCACAGCTAAAAAGAAAGCTAAAAAGTTTCCAATAGAGAATGGAACTCCATATTACATATTTGAGACTCTCAAGCCAGTTGTTCACATTCCATTGATATTTCCTATCGATGGAAAGTGGAAATTCTCACTCATCACAGGCGGGTATTCCCCAAGATATGATCTGTTCTGGATACTCGCACCGGTAATTGATAGAAGTGGATTCTCCATAAACGGCGGAATTATTATAGATACTGGCAGATTCGATATGAAGCTCTACAAAATATTCGACAATTTCAACGCTTTAGCGAGCTTGGAAATCTTTAGAAAGAGACTCGGCAGCGATTTTATACTTTCAGCGGATATCTACGGAAAATATCTGTCAACTTATGAAGTAGGAACGTATTTGAATTTCATCAAAGGAAGCATTTTTGGAGGTATGAAATTGGGATTTGAAGAAGGCTCTCCAAGCGTTTCAACTGTTTACGGAATGGGGTTCGATAACCTAAAAATGACACTTGAGTACAATTACCCAGAAAATTTGAAAATTTCTTTAATCTTCCCCTTAGCAGAAACTGATATCGGAACACTCGACCCATACTTTCATATATCTCATATCTTTTCTGAAATATCCCTTGGCTATGATAAAGATCTTTATATAGAAGCATTTCTTGGGATAGAAGAAGGGGATTTCTTAACATATATGAGGAACTTCCCAAAATTGGGATTTAGAATATCTAAAAGCAGATGGAACATTCTCTTTGATTTCGGAATGTAAGGGGGGAAACAATGAACTGGCTTAAGATATACGAAAGACTTGTTAACACAGATACCGGTTTTGAATTGAGTAATGATGAAAAGCTTCGCTCTACTTCCTTTGTGTCGGACATTCTCAAAAATATGGGTTTCGAAGTAAGAACTAGTAAAGCCTCACATATAGCGACCTTTGGAGAGCCTCCCTATGTGACTCTCATCGGCCATCTGGATACTGTATTCAAAAAAGGTGAGCCAAGCAGAAGACCTTTTAAAAAAGAAGGGAATGTGGTTAAAGGTCCCGGTGTTGCGGATATGAAAGGTGGAGTTATCGTCATGTTAGAGTCTCTAGAGAGGTTTCTAAATGAGAAGAAAAAGCTTTCAATAGCCGTGGTTTTAAATGTCGATGAAGAGATTGGTTCACCCAATGGCATGTTTGACCATTACGAAATGGCTGAAAAGAGCTGGTTCTGCCTATCTTTTGAGACAGGAAGAAAAGATGAAGCAGTGGTTCTCGAAAGAAAGGGAATCGCTTCTCTTAAGGTATCTATAATTGGTGAAAGCGGCCATGCATCTCTTCCAAACAGCGGAGCGAACGCTCTCCTTGAAATGTCAGATAAGCTGGTAAAACTCTGGAATTTATCAAAAGGTGATCTAACAGTCACACCCACAATATGTAGTTCAGGGTACAAGATAAATGTAATTCCAGATAGAGCAGATGCAATGCTCGATGTGAGATATTCAGACATCGAGCAGATAAAGAAACTCAGAGTAGAACTCGAAAGCATATTTCACAACAAACTCATAGAAAAAACAAAAACATCTTACTCACTTGAGTTAAAAAGACCCCCGATGAAAAAGAGTGAACTAGCAGAGGAAGTTTTTGAAAAGGCAAAGATCAGGCTGGGGAAGGATATTAAAGGACTTTCCGTATCAGGTGGCGGAGATGCATCGTTCTACGCGGAAAAGGGAGTCCCTTCCATAGATGGACTTGGAATAGTTGGAAGGTGGATACACTCTCCAAACGAAGAAGCGTATTTATCAACCTTTGAGAGCAGAGTGAATTTAACGATTGAACTTCTCAGGGTTCTCGAAGAATATGACTCTCGCAAATAACAGATCTATTGGGAAAGTTATCTTGAGATTCGTTATCTCACCCTCAACAAAACAAACTCTTTCTCCTATGTTCAAAACGAGTTTTGAATCATCGGTAACTTCTGAAGTGCACTTTTCATGTGCACCTTTTATGAGATTTACTGAAAAGCCTTGTGGAGTCTGAACGGCTCTTAGTTTCTCTCTGCTTGGTATCTCCAAAATTTCGTTTTTTTCAACAACAGCCACTGTGTCTCGAAGATTCACCACAGGAATCACTGCTCTGCACTCATTCGTCTTCTCAACAACTCTTTTGAAAAGCTCACAAGTTGCAAAAGGTCTGGCAGCGTCATGTATAAGAACAGTGTCATCATCTGGCAAATCTCTGATTCCTATCTTGCTGCTTTCTCTTCTCGTTTTCCCGCCTTTCAGCACTTTGGAAATCTTTGAATATCGCTTGGAAACCTTTAAAGCATAGTCCATCACCAAACCAGATGTCACCAAAACTATAGCATCAACGACATCGCATTTCTGAAGCGTCTTTAAGGACATTTCGAGCACGGTGATATCCCCGATCTTTTCCAAGAGCTTTGGTTTTCCGAATCTCTCGCTCTTTCCAGCAGCTAAGAGAACAACATGTATCAAGCTCTCACACCCTTAAGAATATTGAAAACTTTCATCTTCATACAAACCCCACACAAGCTACATCTGCTCCACCTGCAATCACCAGTTTTATCTCCCTTGATAGCTCTCTCATACTCCTTTATCAAAAATTCCCTGTCTATTCCTATGTAAAGATGATCCCATGGAAAATCTTCATCTATATCGAAAGGTCCTGAATAGGCACTCGGATCTATACCGACCTCTTCGAAAGCTCTCATCCATCTTTCGTAAGAAAACATCTCTTTCCACTCATCAAAAATCTGCCCCATCTCATTTGCTTTAACTATGACATCAAAGATTTCTCTTCCCCCTCTTGACAGAATTCCTTCTATGAAACTCATCTTTGGATCGTGAAAATCAACCTTTGCGAACTTTCTCGCTCTTTTTAAGATTCTCTGCCTTTCAAAAGCTTCCTCAGGTGAAACTAATCTTGAGAACTGAAAAGGTGTGTGAGGTTTTGGAACAAAGACAGATACAGATGCACGGAGTTCCTTGAAACCCTTGAACTTTATTCTTTTAATAAGATCAACTATCGCTAAGAGATCCTCTTCCGTTTCTGTTGGAAGCCCCATCATAAAATAAAGTTTTACCCTTCTCCAACCTGATTTCAAAGCCGCTTCAACCGTTGTGAATATATCTTCCTCTGTGATGTTTTTGTTAATCACATCTCTCAGGCGATCTGTACCAGCTTCAGGCGCAAATGTAAGACCGGTTTTTCTTATACCAGCTATTTGAGAAGCAATCTGCACACCGAAACTATCTACTCTCGTAGAGGGTATCGAAAGAGCAACCGTTCTTTTTTTCAATTTCTCCATGAGCTTTGGTACCAATTCCTCTATTCCACTGTAATCCATAGTAGAGAGCGAGAGGAGTGAAAGCTCCTCATAACCCGTGTTATCCAGAAGCCTCTCAGCCCATTCCACAACCTTATCTGGGTCTCTTTCCCTAACCGGTCTGTAATGCATACCGGCATGACAGAACCTGCATCCCCTCGTGCATCCCCTCATTATCTCCAGAACAGCCCTGTCGTGAACACTCTCGGTAAGCGGAACTATCTTTCTAAGAGGTGGAGGAAACTCATCGAGATCTTTTGTTATTCTCTTCCTAATAACTCTCGGCACTGATTCATATTTCGGAAAAACTTTCTTGCCCTTAACTGTATAAAACGAAGGTATATAAACGCCATCCACTTTGGAGAGTTCCTTGAGCTTCTCTTCTCTTTTTGCCCCACGCAAACCATAGAGAACTCTGGCTATCTCAAGAATAGCACTTTCCCCGTCTCCAAGAAGCACGGCATCGAATGCTGGAGCTATGGGTTCTATATACCCACTTAAAGGGCCTCCACCTAAGACTATCGGATGGTTATCTGATCTCTCTCCTGATTTCAAAGGAATATCAGAGAGTTTCAAAATCTCTAGAACATTTGTGTAGGAAAGTTCATATTCAAGAGATATTCCCACAAGGTCCATATTCTTGATGGGTGTTTTCGACTCCAAAGTGAAAAGTGGAATACCATTCCTTTTCATCCTTTCCATCATATCAAGCCAAGGCATATACGCTCTCTCAGCCCAAACGAAATCTAAAGAATTGAGAATATGGTATATAATCTCAAGACCATAATTGGACATTCCTATCTCATACAGATCCGGGAAAATCAGAGCTACTCTCAACAAATCTCTGCCATCCTTCATGACGGCATTAAACTCTCCACCAATGTATCTCCCTGGTTTTTGAACAAACGGAAGAACTCTCGCTAGAAAAAGATTCACATTCATCAAGCAGCAATAATAACACATCAGAACTTTATTTCAGAGAGTGCTTTGATCATCTTTGAATAATCTTTTTCTAAAAAGTCCTTTATGTCGTACTTTGAATCCAGAACTTTCTCAATTGCCATCATTATTTCAATATCCTCAGGATTGTCTAAAATTCCCGGATAATTCGGAAGGTATCTCTTGAAGTACCTGCTTGATTTTTTTCCAACAGAAACAAAAGGAATACCGAAATAAGAAGCTACTAGGGCGGGATGAAACCTCTCGCTCATGACAAGAGAAGAAGATGCAATAGTATCTATGGCAAGTCCAAACACCGATCTTCCAAATCTGAGATTCACAAATTTCGAATCCTTCGGATCAGCCAGCAAAAGTACTGGGTCAAATCCAAGTTTTCTCACAAATTCCGTGATTTCTTTCCAATTTCTGTAGCTTTTCGGAATTATCAGGGCTCTTTTCTCTGAACTTGATCTTTTGAATTTTTTCAGATAGCCCACTGCCAAATCGCTACCTGGCCTAACATTTCTTGCGATCTTTGCAAGATATCTCTTTGAAACAGGATCTCGTGGAAAGAAAATGACCCTTCTTGATTTAGCTATCCCGCTCATAAGAAGCTTTGACAATCTCCTCTTTATAGGACCGAATCCATTTCCAAGAAAAATCACTTTCTTTTTGAAAAATATCGCGATCATTGCGATCATTGAATAGTAGACAAAGCTCTTCAAACTTGTCTCATCCTGGAGAAGTCCTCCCCCACCGAAGAAAACAGCATCTGACTTGAAGACACTCTTCACTATAGCAAAGAAATCAAACTTCTCGAGAGGATTGAAACGATTCCCAGGAATTCTACTAGGGTAGAGAACATCTATGTACTTGAATCCCAAATCCTTAAGAATTTCTATCGTTTCTTCCATTAGAATCTCGTCTCCAAAGTTACCATGTCCGTAATACCCGGCAACCAAAGCTCGCTTCAGGATACACACCTCCTACCGTAGAATGATAACACTGGGGGGATAGAATTGATAAGAAAGCTCACAGAGAACATCATAGTTGTTGGAGAAGGTGGATCTTCCAATACCACAATAATATCGGGCAGAAATTGCTTAATAATAGTTGATACATCGCTTTTCCCAGAAAAGGCGCTAAAGATAAGAAAATTTTCACAGGAGATCTTTGGGAAACCGATAAGCCTAGTGATAAACACTCACTATCACCCAGATCACACATTTGGAAATGCCGCCTTTGAAGATGTAAACATCTTATCTTCTAAGCTCACTAAAGAATTCATGGAACAAATGGACATAAATTACATAGAGAAAATCTGGGGAAAAGAAGGTGCCAAAAAGTATCATGTATCTCTCCCAAACTCTACTTTTGAAGAGAAACTTTCATTGAGTGAATGCGGGGTAAAAATGAAGCTTTGTAATCTTGGTGGTCATACTCCAGATTCCACGATAATTTTTCTGGAGAAGGAGGGAATCTTAATAGCAGGAGATTTGATATTCAACAACTATCACTTGGAAATCACCGACGACAGCAATATTGAAGATTGGAAAAATGCTTTGAACATATTAAGGGATCTCTCTCCATTCTTCGTCGTTCCCGGACATGGAGAAGTTGGAGGATTAGATCTTATAAAATCCACAAAAGATTATTTAATGAGAATAGAAGCCTTCGTAGAGGGAAAGATATCTAAGGAGGAACTAATAAGCGATAAGAATTTCTCAGAGAGGGAATTTCCAGAACTATTCGTGTATTCTGTAGAAAACATATTCAAAATTCTTGCACGCTTTTGAAATATCCATCTACATTCTGAGAGACTTCAAACTTACTCAGATTTAAGTCTACATATTCATCATCACTACCGAGAATCCGAATTTTTTTCAACAGAGCATTCTTCTCATCTACAAAAAGTTCCATTCTGATTGGTTCTATTTGAAGCCTTCTTATTATGAATCTCATAACCTGGGTATACTTGAATTCATAAACTATCAGCTTCCCTAAGATCCGTTTTTCTACACTGAACAACGGCTCTTTCAAAGAATCCAAAATGTCTTTCACCGTACTGACTATATAATCTTGCGATACCGCCATCACATCTATCGTGTACTTCCCATCAAAACCTGAGTACAGCCTTTCAGAACGCGAAAAATAGACAAACTCTATCCCAGAAAATACCTTTGGTTCTTCTAATCTGAAATAATAGTCTTCCATGTTACGAACAACGAGGAGGAACTTCGCTTCAGGATCTGGATTCAGGAATTTCCCATTTTCATCCTTCACATGAAAGACTATATCGATATCCACGACAAAATTCCTCTTACCCGCTATCCTGGAAAAAAAATCAGCAAGCGGATCTGAAAGTACCAATGCGGCTGATATAAGAGTGAAAAACACTAAAAACTTACTGAGCCGCATAGAATCTCTCCTTGGGGCTGACTATCTCAGTTATCCTCACACCGAAGTTTTCATCTATGACTACAACCTCTCCCCTTGCTATCAACTTGCCGTTGACCAATATATCGACCGGTTCACCTGTAAGCTTATCCAGCTCTATAAGCGATCCTACAGAAAGCTCCAAGATCTGTTTCAAAGTCATTCTCGTTCTTCCAAGCTCAACAGTGACCGTGAGCGGAACATCGAAAAGGAGCTCAAGTTTATCCGGAGGAACCGCTGTTTGCTGAGGCTGACCTGGTGTCAGGGGCTGAAACTGTGCTGGTTCAGCCATCACAGGTTGCTGCACGGATGCTTGAGGCATCATCGGCATTTGCATGGGAGCCGACGCTACTGGAGTTGGCTGTGGCTGCTGAGGTTGAGGCTGAGGCTGTGACTGCGTTTGAGTTGCAGTAGCTGGCTGCTCCTGAACAGCTTTCTCGGTCTCATCTTTTTGGAGTTTCATGAACATTTCATACATCTGCTTGACAAGATCACTGCTCATTATCTGAACAAATTTTGAGGTCGGAAGTCCCTCGATTTCAAGATCAAAAGATACCTTGACGACTGGAGTATTTGGGTCAGCTTCTATAGGTGGAAAAGTTACATTAGGATCATCAAAATTTAAAACTTCCACCTTTGGCGGAGTTATATCAACCTTAGTTTTGAAGAAATCACTCATAGCCGTGGCTGCGGCACCCATCATTTGATTCATCGCCTCAGATACAGCACTCAACTTTATTTCATCTATCTCTTCGCCCTCAACTTCGCCCGTTCCACCCATCATTATATCCGCTATCTTGGCAACAACATCTTTCTGGAGAACGAGAACATTCAAACCGGTAAGCCCCTCAACGAATTCTATTGTGACTACGACCTTTTCACCGCTGAAGTCTTTACCGATTTCTCCAAACTTCACCTCTTCAACAACGGGAGTGGTTATATTGACATTTCTCCCTAAGATAGTGGAGAGTGCTGTTGCAGCAGCACCCATGGAGATGTTTCCAACTTCTCCTATCATATCCTTTTCCACATCTGTGAGGCTCCCCCCACCCCTAAAAGTCTCATTCTCATTCTCATTGGAAAGTCCTTTTAAAAGGGCGTCCAATTCATCTTGAGAAAGGAATTGATCGGACATCATTCCACCTCCGTATCTTCAGGCTCGATCTCCTCCTGAAGAACCTCAGTTACTTTCACCGCATAGCTCCCTCTATAAGTTCCCGGAATCGCCAAGAATTTGTCTTTGTTGTTTACCCTAACAACTACTGGATCATCATGGTGGCTGTTAAGCCTTATCACATCTCCAACATTCAACATCAATATTTCGCCAAGACTCGCCGAGGTCTCCCCAAGCACAGCGGATACTTCCATAGTTGCTTTTGATAGATTCTTCTTAAGCTTTTCCTCATCTTCTTTGGAAGATTTCGGCCCAGCCGTTGTGAACCAGAGCCTTGCTGATAACATTTCCGCAAACGGCTCTATAACAGAAGATGGCCAACATATGTTCACGAATCCCTCAGTTTTAGCAACAGACATGTAGAGAGTGACAAGCACTACCATTTCACTGGGAGGTGCTACCTGCACAAACTGAGGGTTTGATTCGATGTTTTCTATAGCCGGAACGAATTCCTGTATATCCTCCCAAGCCTGAGCTAAATGTGTGAGTATATTTATTACCTCTTTTCTCATTATCGAGATCTCCACATCTGTCGGACTTCTGTTGCTTATCGGAACACCAGGACCTCCCAGTATGAGATCAAGTATCGTATAGAATATCTCAAGTCCCATCTCCATCACTGCATTTCCAGAGAGCCCTCTTGCTGAAAAAACCGTTATAAACGAAGGATTCGGAAGAGATCTCGTAAACTCCTCGTAAGTTATCTGATCAACACTTGCAAGGGAGACATTTACAAAGCTTCTCACCCTACCTGACAGATACGTTGAGACGGTCCTTGCAAAGTTTTCATGTATCATCTCAAATGTCCTGAGCTGTTCTTTGGAAAATTTGCTCGGACGTTTAAAATCATAAGGTTTTACATTTTTTTCCTCTTCCTTTATCTCTTCTATATCCACTTCTCCGCTTGAAAGTGACTGAAGCAGTTTATCTATTTCTTCTTGACTGAGTACATCAGACATGGGGATTCACCCCCTTTCACTCTGTAGAAGCAAATGCCTTTATATAAAGATAAACCACCAAAACGCCATCGTTCCCTGAACATCCCGTTATGAGCTCTACAGCTTCCTTTATCTGCTTTTTCAAAAGCTCAAGTCCTGCAGGCGTAGCGAGCTCGGCTTTGGTCTTACTTATGAATATCTTCATGAGTGCATCCATTATGAGCGGTTTATCATCAGCGATAGCCGCTCTGCAAGCATCACTTCCCACTTTGAAAACTAGAGAATCAACAACTGCAACATCCCGTGCACCTTTTAGAACAAAAGTCTGATTCGATCCAGCGCTTATGAGAACAGCTGTGATAGGTATCCTCTGCTTTGCGGCTGCCTGTTTTTTTGCTTCTTCTTCCTTCTGCTTCTGATTGGTGCCAAGTATCATAGGTCCCGCTAGATACAAAACCAAAAATGCCATTACCATCGACACAAATGCAGTTGTCATCATAGATTTCAAATCTAGTTTTTTCTTAGGCTTTTCTTCCTCAGGCTGCATTTCTTCATCTTCTGGCATATTTATCCCTCCTTAATTACAAGGTCTGTCTTTTTATAAGTATATCAATTCTCCTGTAATCCTTCCTCAGCTTTTGGACTTCCTTTAAGAACCGATTGTTTAATTCCGTTAGCTTTTTAACCGCTTCATCATAAGTTAGCTTCCCCTCTTTCACCTGCTCTTCTATAAGCTTCTTCTCAACTTCCAACTCTGCTTTGAGGCGCTCAATATCTTTCTTTATAGCTTTGTCCCCAACTCCTATCGGAACGAATCTATCCGGATTGTAATAGTAATCTATGTTGAACCTTCCAGATCTTATGTCTGCCAACCTCTCAACTTCCCTCCTTCTTTTGAGCTCCACCGCGAAAAACCTCGCAACAGATGCAGCTCTAGCAGCCCCCAAATGCCAGTTAGACGGATACAGAGAGGTTGGTGGAAGAGGTTGATCATCGGTGTATCCGTATATGTCTAACACGTTCGATGTATGCTCTATAATTATGACTCCAATCTTTGTAAGGAGTTCTTTAGCCTGTGCCGTCAATCTCGCTCTTCCTGGCTCAAAGAACATCATATTCTTCAAGATTATCAAAGTACCTTCTTTTTTTTCTTTTATAGTTATCTTTCCCTTGTATTTAGGATCCGCCATCAATTTGATTATCTCTTGCTCTATTCCTCTCCTAGCTTCAATGAGCGGTTCTTCTTTTATCGATTTACCCCCCAAGAGAACACTTGGTGGCTTTCCTCCAAAAGCAAACCTTATACCCGTCGCAACCTGCTGGAACTTACCCGGACTTATCGTGCTCATTGAGATCATCGCAACGAAAAATGTCAAAAGCAATGTGACCATGTCACCATAAGTAGTCATCCAAGCAGGCGCACCGGCTTTACATTCAGGACATTTTTTCTGTCCTTCTGCCATCAGGCAGTCGCCTCCTGAGATTCCTTCTCGTAAGCTTCTCTGTCTTTCTCAGGCAGATACGACTTGAGCTTTTCTTCGAGTATCCTTGGGTTTTCTCCCGCTTGGATAGAAAGAACTCCCTCAAGTATCATTCTCTTGAGCTGAAGTATCTTTACCGTTCTTCTTCCTATCTTATCGGCTAAAGGTAAGTAAGCAACATTCGCGAGTATGGATCCATAGAGCGTTGTTATAAGAGCGACCGCCATCGATGGACCGAGCGTTGAAGGATCGTTGAGCGACTTAAGCATCTGTATGAGTCCTATAAGAGTTCCGATCATTCCAAACGCAGGTGCATAAGCTCCACCAGCCTCAAGAACAGACTTCTGCATGTTGAGATCCTGCTCAAATAATTCCATTTCTGTATACAGCATGTTCTTCAAAACTTCCGGATCCGTCCCATCTATGACAAGCTGCATGGCTTTTTTGAGGAATGGATCTTCTATCTCCTCCATATTTTCTTCAAGGGATAACAGTCCTTCCCTTCTCGCCTTCTCAGAAAATGACACGAGTGTTTTTATCATACCTATAAAATCAAGCTGGGGTTCTTTTATAGTAGACATCGCTATTTGCATTATTTTGAATCCATATTCCTTTGGCTCTGAAGCAATTGTAGCTGCCAAAGATCCAACAACTGTTATGAACAGAGACGGTATATCTATGAACGCTCCAAAATCTCCTCCTCCAGAAGCTATACCTAGGAATATAGCTGATAAAGCCAATCCCAATCCCGCCAGCGTAGCGATGTCCATTCACATCACCTCTTTTCAAAGCCGAGGAAGATTTTCCTCTTGTACTCTATTACCTCATTTATTACCTCCTCAACTCCTTCTTTGACTATGTACTTATCCCCATTAGTCAGAAGGATAGTCGTATCAGGCTTAGCTTCAATAAGTTCTATATGATCGGCGTTTAGAACAAACCTATCTCCATTAAGACGGGTGAGCCATATCACAGCTCACCACCTCCCAAGAACCATCATCTCTTGAGATTGACTAGTTCGTTGAGTATCTGATCGGTTGTCGTAATAACTCTCGCATTAGCTTGAAATCCCCTCTGGGCTATTATCATTTTCGTAAATTCTTCTGCAAGATCGACATTACTCATCTCCAATGCTCCAGAGACTATACTTCCTCTTCCACCGTTGTTTGCCTCTCCTATCATAGGCGATCCACTGTTAGCACTGTTTATGAATAGAGAGCCTCCAACATCAGTCAAACCCGCTGGATTGTTAAATGTGGCAAGGGCTATCTTCGCTATAAGATCTGTCCTTCCATTAGAGAAAACGCCTATTATGTCTCCATCTTCATTTATATTAAACGACTTGAGTGAACCGGTTGCATAGCCATCCTGAAACTTTGTAGCGGCTGAAAATTCACCGGCATACTGGGATATACCATCGAAGTTAAGCGCTATGGAAACAACTCCATCTCCATTATCCTTCGCACTGAAACTAATCCTCTTTGCACCGTTTGTCCAATCTATATCGGATACTTTTCCTCCTTTTATGATTCCGTAAGAATCTATTTTTCCTGTCTTATCAAAGTTGACAACTCCTCCGATGGCTGCATCCAGTGGATTTCCATCTTTATCGAGATAAGATACTCTCTCTCCTCCGGGCAAATAAGCTCTCCATATCCATACATTTCTGTGATTTTCATCGAGCGTTCCAAGTCTTACGAATTCCATATAAAGCTGATAATCTTTACCAAGGCTATCGTAGACTGTTGTAGCCGTGACATATTTTGGGGTGGTGTAATCTGGAACTATGAAATTAGTCGGATCGTCTGCTTCATAGAACTTTGGAGATCCCGATTTCGTGACAACCAGATCTGCTCCATTGCTCACTTCGTACTTATCCCCGTAATACTGGAGGACATCCACATCGTAGTTTCCGTCATCCACAGGAGCGCTTATATTTATCGTATTAGAGTTGTCAACTTTTACAACTGTTGTGTAAACCGGCTCTCCCGTTGTTTGATCCTTTAGAACAACCTTATAGTATCCATTGAACGTGTATGTGGGATCAGTGACAGTTCCATTCCCGCCAGCCATCGTAACCGTGAGCGCATTCGAAGTAGCTTTACCATCGCCTATCGAGATCACTTTCCAGTTGTAAGTAACTCCGTTTTTAATTCTGTCATCGTTTATCGTAACGGTATTCCCGTCTATCGAGGCTCTAGTATATATAACTGTTCCATCATCACCCTTAAGGGACACCAAGTAATCTCCGTAGTAGGAATTCGTTAAATTCAAGGTAACACTTCCATCCGCTGTTGCAGCGTCAGATCCTGTGACAAGAGGAGCGTTTATTCCTCCATCCTTAACATTTCCAAATTTATCCATTTTCAATACCCCAGCTGCGTCAGGAGCACCATCCCCATCCTGGTCTACATAGTAAACATATCTTTGGATATCCGAGAAAGGATCTGTCGAATCTGCAGATATTTCTGCACCCCTTGAGAACCAAACACGAACATCATGTGGATTTGAAGAGCTGTCCTTCAATGTTATCTCAAAAGCTCCAAATCCAACATCCGAATTCAGATTGCCACCGAGTTCCATCTTTGTGGTTTCCTTTGCAGGCATCGTCATTCCGAACGGGATCTTCACACTCTCAATGGGCTTATTGCTGTCAACAATCCTCACTCCGCTTTCTTTGTCCAGCTCTGACATCCATCCCATAACCTTCAAACCAGAAGAAAGCTGAACAAGCGAACCATCAGTATCAACATCGAAATTTCCCGCTCTGGTGAAGTACTGCCTCTGACCATCAGAGAGTACGAAAAATCCGGATCCTTTTATAGCAAGATCAGTTTTCTTTCCCGTATTTTGAAAAGCACCCTGTGTCATGATCCTATCAATAGTAGCCAGTTTCGAGCCAAGACCTATCTGAACGGCATTTGTACCCCCTATTTTTCCATTGGGAGCCATAGCTATTTTCAACATCTGTGAAAGTGTGCTCTCGAAAGTAACCCTAGATGCTTTAAATCCAGCGGTGTTTACATTGGATATGTTGTTTCCAACGACATCCATCGCTGTTTGAAAATTCCTCAATCCGGAAACTCCACTGAACATGGACCTCATCATGATTGACCCACCTCCTCGGATATCTCAACTATGGAATCCACCGGGTACCTCTGGCCGTTTACGAGAATGTAAATTTTTCCATCCGTGAATTGCACTGCTTCAACGCGTCCCTGCTCCAAACCTCCTATTTCTTCCTCACTCCCATCCGGGTTAACTTTGTAAACTGAATAAAAATAAGTTCCATCCGGGAGCGCTGTCCCGCCAGAATCCTTTCCGTTCCATACCCAGGAATGAAGTCCCGCATCCGTGTCTCCAAGATCTTCAAAATAGACCTGCTTCCCGTTGGTATCCGTTATCTTTACATAAATGTGTGCAGGCTTATCTAGCTTGAAATAAATTGGATCTGCTCTTCCGTTATTCAGTTCTAAATTGTTGGAATGAACGACCACATTCTTTCCCACCATAGAAGCCGCTTCCGCTTTCTGGATGGACATTGAAGAGCTGACGAAATCAGTTACTGACTTTGTCATATTAGATATATTCTCAAGAGATGTGAGCTGAGTTAGCTGGGCTATGAGATCCTTGTTATCCAACGGTTCAAGCGGATTTTGATTTTTCAGCTCGGTCACCAAAAGCATCAAAAAAGCTTGCTTATCTATTTTTTTCTTATCCGGTCTTGACCTAAAAGCATTCAAAGTGCTCAAATACATAGATGATAGGTCACCGTTGACCATCATTTTTCCTCACCTTCCTCTCTTTTCTCTTTCTTTTCATTTTCATCTTTCTCCCTCTGTCCTCTGTTTTCCTGATGATCTGTTAAATCTTCTTCGTGATTCTCGCTTTTCTCCATCCTCACTTCAATCTTCTCTATGTTGAAACCATCACTTGACAATCTGTGAACCAATGCGTCCAATTTTCTTTCTATGAGATCTTTTGTATACTGAGAACTCACTCTGAAAATGAGTGTTATATTTTTATCCTCCTTTGAGATCTCCACTTCTAGTTTTCCAAGGTTTGGTGGGTCTAAATCCATTCTGGCTTTTTCAACGAGCTTCGGTTCATCCCTTTTGCTTTCCAATATTCTTGAAATTCTCTCTATGATTTCCTCAACTCCAACTCTTTTCCCAGATGGGACATCTGAAACTTTTTGTGTATCCTTAAAGTTTGTCTTTTCAGAAAAGCGGATCAAATTCATATCCTCTTTAACTTGCTGGACCTTCCTGAAGATATCCTTGAACTTCTTGTGGTCATATCTGTAGCTCTGATAAACTTCTTTGACCTTTTTCGAAACGGTTACCTCTATCTTGAGATTCTCCAAAATTTCTTTCCTCTTTTCATTTTCCTTGAAATCAATGCTCTTCTCGAACTGATCCCTGAGATCCTTTGAAATCTCAGCATTGTTTTTTGTACTTCTTAAAATTTCTTCCAGCTTTGGTTTGTCTTTTTGAAAGAGCTTCTGACTAGAAACAGGTATCGAAATGGGATTCTCCACATTGTTTATCTTTTCGACATTCACATTTGTTTTATCTTCATTTTCTACAGCAGATTTCTCGCTCCTTGAATACTTTTTCTCAATCTTACTTTTAACCTTCGAGATTTGGTTTTTTATCTCACTTTTTGAAATATCGATCCTTTTTTTAGCTTTCGATATCTTCTCAATAAATTTCCTCTCAAACGGTTTTTCATCGATTTTTTTAGAAATGTTCCTTGAGAGTATCTTCTCTAGATGACTTTCAATTAAACTCTCACTTTGGGCTTCTGAAATGTCCTCATGCCCTGGAAACACCATTTCCCCTGCACTCTTTTTGCTCGCTTCAATTTTTACTATCTTTGGAGATTTCTCTTTCTTTGTAAATTCTGAGTTTTTAGAATCTGCAGACTTCTTTCTAAAAATTCCGCTATCATCACTTCCTACAATCTCTCCTTTTGAAAAACCTTGAAAGAAATTTCCAGAGTCATTTTCTTCAGAATTGCTTTTTTCTTTTGAAAGCAATTTTTCTGCTAAAACATCTTTTCTTTTTCTGAAGATCAGCTTCTCATTAGCACGAGAGTTACTGACGTTTTCTTTTCTACTTGGCTTTTCAGATTTTTTTCTCGATGATTGATGATCCTTAGCAGTCACATTATCTTTCAAAGGATTTTCTTCCCTTACTTTGGAATGAGTTAATTTCGATGGAACATCAGCTATTTCTTTTGAAGGGGAGATTTTTTCAAATATTGATGCCTTTTTGCTATCAGGTTTAACACTTCGAATCAATTCCTTCTCGGGCGTTTTTGACTCCTCAGAATTTTTGCGAACAAACTTGTAGACTCTTTCCTTTGCTTTCTTTTTGCCGCTTACCTTCATCAAAGGAGAGCTCCTATGAGGTTTCTCATCGGTGGCTTTCATTTTCGAGAATTTTTCTTTGAAAGAAAAAACATCCTTTGAAAATTCTGATCTTTTCTTTTCAAACACTCTCGCATCTTCTTCTATTTTCCCTGAATCTTTCCCTTCCTTTTTAAATGACTGCTTATCTTCCTTAGCTGTGGAAACCGCATGTTCGCTCAAAACTCTTTTTGGTTCATCCAAGGAGAGCTTCTTAAAAGTCTCTGAATAATTCTCAAAAGAATTTTTCTCCTTTTTTTCCGTTTCTTTGAAAGCGAAATGGCTGGATTTTAATTTTTCTACCCTTTCATCACTTGCACCATTCTTTACATTATTTTTTATCGGCGGGTCTTCTTGATTTCTTCCTGATTTGTCATCTTTTTTAGAAATCACTCCATCTTTTGAGGGTGTCTCCTTATATTCCGCTCTCTTGCCAACTCTCCTTTCAAGCTCTACAGCACCATCTTTCTTGCTGTTATTTTCACTAGATGAGTGAACTCTTTCCATTTCTTTCTT
>WGAO01000088.1 GCA_015489065.1 Thermotogaceae bacterium
CAAAGAGATGGGATATCTGATGGGTTTAAGGCCGGTCCCGGAGAATCTCAGAGTTAGCAAGATCCTCTCAATCAAAGGGATTCTAAACGATGTTGAATACTTCTACACGCTAGAAGATATGGCGATTTCAAGGAAAAAGATATATGCAATTGACAGGGTTAATTCGAGGCTTCTCATATACAGTGAAGATGGAGTTTTGAGGAAGACGGTCTCTCTTCCTTTTCACCCCCTATCAATCGAGGTTTCTCCTGGTGATAAGGTTTTCGTAAGTTCGAAGAGTGGAGGAATATATGAGTACGATGGGAGTTCTTTAAAGGAGATATATTCTGGTCTCAGATCCCCTATATTAGCCGGTTTTGACAGAACAGGAAGACTTTGGTGGATGGATGGCTACAACATATATTGGATGTTCAAGGGAGTTGTCAAAAAGAAAAATCTTTCGATATCGATGATACCCGTAGATGTCGAGGTAAATCATGATGGTATATGGATATTGGATGTTTTGAATCAAAGAGTGATTTTGATATCCAAAGAGAACTTTACAGTTCTTAGGATGGTGCCGCTTCCGGTTGGAGCTCGTGCCTTTGAGCTGACCCCACTTGGGAGTATGTTTATCCTTTCGTCAGATGGGGAGGTTTATTACTTTAAGAAAATGAAGGAACTGGTAAAGATAGGAATATCTTCACCTAGCATAGTTGGGTTCGACTACAAATATCCTTTTCTCATATGTTCAGATTGGAAAGAGAATGAGATAAATCTCTATCTGATAACTGAAGGAGAGCCGTTCTTCGTGAGATTAGTTGGCTATAGACGAAAGGCTGGAAATGTAGAAGTGAATGTCAGGATAGAAGGATATAATGGCTTTCAAGTTCCTTTTGCCGATAAATTTATGTATGTTGAGATAGATGGTGGCAGGTTATCTCCTGTAGTGGAAGTTAAACCAGTGAAAGTAGATTCCTACAAAAGTGGGAAGGATTTCATAACAGATCGTCTCCCTCTCCTCAAGAAAAGATTCGGAGTGGATGTTCTCGTGCCTTCTGACACCTATTATTCTAAGGGTGCTATCGTAACTCTGCGTAGCAAGGGAGTCAGATTATTCGTAGATGGGAAAGGCGAGGACAAACTTATGAGAGCTTCAAATCTGAGTGGCGGGGAAATGACGAGCGACATACCGGATAACTGGAAATATCTTTGGAATGTGAAGCTAAAATATGTTCCAGATGTTGCAGTAAGGGCCCATACGGTTAGTGTTGGTGTGAGGATCTTTGATCAGAGTTATTTTGATACCTTCTATCTAGTGGATAAGGGGACTGGTATTGGTGAGAAAAGTAGATGATGTGATAAAAAAAGCATTGGATTTGGTGAAGATGGACAAAATAGATGAAGCAATCTCTGTGTATGAGAATTTTCTCCAGCTTGAGGAAGTTCCAGAAGTTTTAAACAACCTTGCAAATCTTTACAGAATGAAGGGACTGGTATCAAAAGCTATAGAGCTTTATGACAGAGCTTTGAAGCTCTCTCCATCGTTTAAAGATGCGAAGTTGAATCTGGCAGCTTCTTTTTTAGAAATTGGGCGATACGGTGAAGCAATGATGATACTTGAGAGCCTTCAAAATTCCGGATACGAATCTGATGAGCTCTATCTTGCTCTTGCAGTGGCATATGAAAAGAGCAAGAGAATATCGGATTTCATCGAAACTTACAAAAAGATAAGTAGACCTGATAAAGACGACATTCTGAGAAGTTATGGGGTAGAACCTCCAAGATGAACAAAGGAACTTATGTGATCGTTTTGAAGATTGACAGGGATGTCAAGATATCGCGCCCGTCTTTCCAAGTGCTTTCCAAGGGACTTTACGCTTATGTGGGTTCCGCTATGAACTCCCTCACGGCTAGGTTGAGAAGACATCTTTCGAAGAATAAAAAAATCCACTGGCATATAGACCAGCTAACGGAAGTTGGAGAAGTAGTTTTCCTAGTTGCCTTCACTGGAAACAGGTTAGAAGAAATGCTCTCTCGTTTTTTGTCGGATCGCTTTGAGGTGATTAAGGATTTTGGATCATCTGACCTTAGAACAAAGGGAAACCTTTTTAAACTTACCGATATGTCTGATCTTTTAGAATCTCTAAAGCATTTTTGTGCGAAATTCAGAGATTTTTGCGTATAATATGGAATATTTCCATATAATCGCGTGTAATCACTGATAATCCTTCTTTACACTTCTTTGAACCCGGTGTATATTTTTAGCAGTCAAATATAACGAGTGCTAAAAAATGATGATGAAAAAAGGGGGGAGAAGAGATGAAGATAGTGCCACTTGGTGATAGGGTTTTGATAAAGCCTATCAAGGAGGAAGAGAAAACAGAAGGTGGAATAGTTCTTCCAGAAAGCGCTAAGGAGAAACCCATGAAGGCTGAGGTTATAGCCGTTGGCGAGGGTGAAGATGTCAAGGACTTAGATCTCAAAGTTGGTGACAAGGTTATATATTCCAAGTATTCCGGAACTGAGGTAAAGATGGATGATGAGGAATATATCATAATTGATGCCGAGGACATACTCGCGAAAATAGAAGAGTGAAAGGGAGGTGAAAGTGATGGCGGCGAAAATGTTGATGTTTGATGAGGAAGCCAGAAGAGCGCTTGAGAGAGGAGTCGACAAGGTTGCGAATGCCGTTAAGATAACCCTCGGTCCAAAGGGTAAAAATGTTGTCATAGAGAAGAGCTGGGGTTCTCCGACCATAACCAATGATGGAGTTTCCATAGCCAAGGAGATAGAACTTGAGGACAAGTTTGAGAATCTCGGAGCTCAGCTTGTCAAGGAAGTTGCTTCCAAGACCAACGATGTTGCTGGTGACGGAACAACAACGGCTACTGTTCTAGCACAGGCTATGGTCAAAGAGGGATTCAAAAATGTCGCTGCTGGGGCGAATCCAATACTCCTCAAGAGAGGAATTGAGAAGGCTGTCGAGGCTGCTGTTGAGGAAATAAAGAAGCTCTCAAAAAAACTCAGTGGTAGAGAGGATATAGCTCATGTTGCGGCAATTTCAGCGAACGATCCAAGGATAGGAGATCTCATAGCTGAGGCTATGGACAAAGTTGGAGAGGATGGAGTCATCACCGTTGAAGATTCCAAAACGATGGAAACATATGTTGAGTTCACAGAGGGAATGCAGTTTGATAGAGGATATATCTCACCGTACTTCGTCACGGATGCTGACAAGATGGAAGTCGTTTTGAAGGAACCTTACATTCTCATAACTGATAGGAAGCTTAGCTCCGTTAAACCACTTATACCGATACTTGAAAAAGTTGCAAGAACTGGAAAGCCACTTCTCATAATAGCTGAAGATGTTGAAGGAGAAGCTCTTGCTACGCTCGTTCTTAACAAACTCAAGGGAGTTCTTGAGGTCTGTGCGGTCAAGGCTCCGGGGTTTGGCGAGAGAAGAAAGGCGATGCTTCAAGACATAGCGATACTCACTGGTGGACAGGTTATAAGTGAAGAGCTCGGTCTCGATATTGAGAAAGCTGAACTTGAGGATCTTGGAGCTGCCGAGATGGTTAGAGTCAAGAAGGATGAGACGATAATAATTGGTGGAAAAGGAAATCCGGAGGATATAAAGAAGAGAATTGAGCAGATAAAGAATCAAATTGAGCAGACTACTTCTGAGTACGAGAAGGAAACGCTCCAAGAGAGAATGGCAAAGCTCGCTGGTGGAGTTGCCGTTATAAAAGTCGGAGCCGCCACTGAGACAGAACTCAAGGAGAAGAAACACAGAATAGAGGATGCTCTCAGCGCTACTAGAGCGGCTGTTGAAGAGGGAATAGTCGCTGGAGGAGGTTCCACTCTCCTCAGACTGAGAAAAGCGGTTGAAAAAGTTGTCGACGAGCTCGATGGTGATGAGAAAGTTGGAGCAAAGATAGTCTACAATGCCCTTGAGGCTCCGATCAGGCAGATAGCTCTCAACGCTGGATACGATGGTTCGATAATTGTTGAAAAAATACTCGAAAAAGATGATCCAGCTTACGGATTCGATGCGCTCAAAGGAGAGTTTACAAACATGTTTGATGCGGGAATAATCGATCCTGCAAAAGTCACCAGGAGTGCTCTGCAGAACGCCGCATCGATCGCCGGAATGCTCCTTACCACGGAGGTTCTCGTGGTCGAGAAACCTGAGGAGAAGAAAAACAC
>WGAO01000089.1 GCA_015489065.1 Thermotogaceae bacterium
CTTCGAATTCCCCTATCATCACACCTTCTTCACCATTTACCCACACTAGCTCTTTACCATACGCATCAAAATTCGGACTTATGTTGCTACCCTTGCCTCTATACAGCTTCTTTATCTTCCCAGTAGCTGGATCATATACATATAGTGAATAATCCTTCTCAACCGCCCCAGAGAACACAAGCAGATCTTTTATTGGATGCCAAACAAGATTAGCTACATTATGGTTATATTCATAAATTTTCTTTCCATCTATCGTAGAAACTACCATTTTGGACTTTTTTGCCTCAAGATCTTTCAATATGTATGCGACGTACTTTCCATCTGGGGAAACTCTTGGGAAGATTGCTGCTTCTACTTTTCCAGGATTGGCAATTTCTTTGTCAATGATGAGTTTAGATAAGGTTATGTCTCTCGAATCAACTTTTCTAGAAAGATGGATCTCATTGTTAACATCTCCAAAAGTGAAAACAGCCGTATTGCTATCTGGTTTTGCAACGATGCAGTTAAGATCGATAATATATGAATTTGCTACAGGAGAGTAGAAAGTATATTTCAAAATCTCTTTTTTCATTGGAAGCTCGAAAATTGGATTTTTAAACACTGGATCTCTAGCGGAGATGGAACATTCCTGAGCTCTGGACTTTGCAAATATGTCTATTTTCATATAGCTTCTTTTAACATTTAGTTCAGCTTCCGCAACAACTTTTCTTAAAGACAATGACAGCTCTTTTCCCCTATAAACTATTTTTACTTTATCAGGAAGATCTGGTGATATCACTAAAGACGAGTTCTCAAAATCCAGAGATTTAATACTAGATATAGAGAACTTCCTTCCATCAGGGAGATTCCAAGATACAGTATTTCCAGTGGTCATATAGTTCTTGCCCAATTTTTCTTTCAGGTCCTTGAAAAAGCTTAAAAGATTTCCTTCGTAGTATCCTCTCGGACCAGAATACAAAATAGCGATAGGAATTTCAGATTCTCTCACCCCAGGTTCCATAACAGCTACTGCTTTCTTATATGTTCTACCACTCTTTACAAATCCGCTTCTTCTCTCATCCAAACTACTTGGATACAAGACCATTGAAACATTGGATATGTTCTTTACTTTAATACCATCTATTTCTGCTCCCTTAACATCAGACTTTAAAACGATAACAGGTACTCCTGGAGACTTCACAAGACTATCCTTAATAAATTCAAAATCACCATATCTAGTTGAAATGACTAGCCTTCTATAGTCATCCTTACTAAGGACATTTCCATAATTATCCATACCACGAATATAAGCTTTTGCTTTCCTTGAATCTGCGAAAGCTTGAACTTTGACATCTATTGATAGATCCTTTATGTTTGGGATTATTCTTAAGCTCAAACCCTTAGAAACTAGAGAGTCCCTATCCTTTGGCAAAAGATTACAGTCTGAAAATTTCGCATACTCTATTTTCAGAGACTTTTTTCCACTCTTTTTAAGATTTCCTTTTATAGTCCAGATACCCTTTCTGTATTCCGCACTTACTCCATCACTCTCAGCTTTTAACTCGAAATCTTTGTCAAAACCAGTCTTTATAGCAACCTTACTCTTGTCAGTGGCAGTCACCTTCAATTCACTTAAAATCTTCGCAATATTCGAAATGTATCCAGCATCTCTCAAATATCGCGAGTCGACCTTATAAATCACTCCTCCATCATTGAGAACTATTATGAAAGATCCATCCTTATATTTAAGAACTGCATCGTAGGATTTTCTTCCCCAAGGAGTTCTGCCAGAAACCCTAACGGGATATTCCTTATCCCTAAACACACAGAATCTTTCATTGACCTTAACGCCATTTAATGCCAAGATTCTCTCTATGCTTGAAGGATATACCTTCAAATTGAGGGTTATCTTGTCAGGGATGGATTTCTCATCATAAGCTACCAGAAATTCTCCTTCAGAACTTGGATTTAAACTTATTCTGTCTATGCTAATATCATATTGCTTTCTCCTAAGAGATTTCTCATCAAAAGTTATTTCAACAGGATTTCTAGAATCCAATCGGTTTCCACTCATTCTCAAACCCGAAGGTCTCTTCAGTAAAATAGCTACTTCCATATTTCTAAACTCCTCTGCGTTCTTCAATATATCAGAAAGCGTTATTCTGACTTTTTGATTATCGCTGTACTTCAAATTTTGCTCAATTTCAGTCCTGAAATTCATCTTCAAAACAATTGGAATAGTGTGAATATTTCTTCCTCCGCAACTTACATTCCATCCCATATTAGATATCTTACAGCCTTCTTTGTCTGGATCTTTGAATTTCAAATCCTCTAGTGATATATCAGAATAAGTTCGAGTACCACTTGTAATTATCAACAACTCACTTAATTCCGCCAGATTTTCCGACCTGATTCTATACACAAGCTGCTTTCTAAGATTTTCCCCGAAATTTTTCAATATTTCTCTCATACTACTAGAGAGCTTTTCGTCAAAAGACTTAGGAGAATACTCGTAAGAGTTGTTTACTTCTAATCCTATCACTTCAGCCCATCTATCATCATCACAACTTTCTTCTCCTATCATAATGTCTTCACCATCTTTTAAAATTATCTCGTTTCCGGCAAAGCACATTTTAAGAGCGGTTATGGAAATTCCCCTAGCTTTATTTCCCGACATGCTGACAACACCATCAAGATAATCTACTTTCATATTTCTCGCCATCTCTTTTAAAAATCCGTAAGTTAGTTTCACTCGTCCTTTGCTCAAAGCTCCAAAGAGCCCTCCACATCCCTTTCCAACTCTGCCTCTGTCAGTAATTATTACATCTCCTTTAGTTCTACAGATAGGATTTGAGGAGAATAGATCCATATTAAACGGAACATAAAATCCCCACTCTTTTAGGAGTTTTCTTGACCAGTCAAATGTAAGGTAGAATCTCAAAGATGGCCTAAAGGTCTCAAATAGATTCCAACCGATCGACATATCAAATGTATTTACAGGATAAATAAGTGATTTATCTCCAAAATTCATTGGAACCAAATATCCAAGCTCTGTAAAAAGGCCACCAAAAATGTAGAATCTCAGATCAGGTTCAAAAGCGATCGTTGACTTTACTCCATCAGGTGTATATATATATGTACCAAATTTTGTTTTCAGGCCGATATCAAACCGCTTTCCCAACATTATGTATGGCTCTACACCGGCACTCCACAAAAGTTCACCTTTCCCCCCAACTTCTTTAGACACATTTCCTAAAAAACTCATGTTAAACAAGGCCAGTGAGACCACCGATAGAACCGCAATTCCCAGGATCAGAATTCGCCTCATGAGATCCACCTCCCGAAATCCCATATTTATTTCACAATTCCGTATATAACGGACTGTTTGTTCTTAAGGCCAGCAATGTATGCATCTGCAACGAATCTCACTTCACCTGAATCTGAGATATATACACTCATATCACCAACAGCTACGATTATCCCTATTTCTTTTGGATAATTCCAACTTATGTATTTGGAAGATCTATCAACGAGAGAAAACATCATAAACGGCTTGTCTCCATTTACCCCAGCGATGAAGGAATCTTTTCCAATCCATACAACCCTTCCAAAACTCCTCCTGGCTATGTCCGTAAGTGTCTCTTCCTTCTTCTCCTCAATATCATATGCCTTCAGTAGATACTCGTTCTTCTTCTTCGTCGTCTCATAGTAAACTATCCATC
>WGAO01000090.1 GCA_015489065.1 Thermotogaceae bacterium
GGCTCATATTGAGCACAGCTAAAACTTTCTCTGAAATATCCTGACAGTATATACCTAAATATTTCTCATTGATTATTTCGGACACACATCCAACATCGGTACTTACAACAGGGATATGATTACTTATAGCTTCCAGCACTACGAGCGGCATCCCTTCATAGTCCGATGTCAGCAAAAACACATCGAAATCATTCATCAGTTTGGATGCATCCTCCCGAAAACCCAAGAAGAACACTCTTTCTTTTAACTCTGGATGCGATTCCATGTATTCTTTTATCATTGACGAATAATAATCCTCAACTAACGATCCTCCTATCCAGACAAATGCAACATCATCTCTCTTTTTTAAGACTTCTGTAGCTACCCTCAAAAACCTCATAGGGTTCTTTGGCCTGTCAAGTCTTGCAACGTTTCCTACTATCTTGACGTTTTCAGGTATTTCAAGTTCTTTTCTCAAAGTCCCTTTTGGATAAGGCTTTTCGGGAATTACAGCGTTTGGGATAATTACATACTGGCTCTCTTTCCCTATTCTGTATTTCCTAGCCTTCTCTTTCTCTTTTTCACATAAAAGAACTATTTTGTCAGTAAACTTCGCTGCGAATCTCTCTGCCATTATCAGAATCTTCTTTTTTAGTCCATTGTACTGCTCAATTCCCCAAAAGCCATGGATTGTGTATACTACTTTGTCTACTCCAGCCAATTTGGCAGCTATTCTTCCAAGAAATCCCGCTTTTGATGAGTGAAGATGAACAACATCGTACTTTCTTTTTTTAATAAGTGAGTACATCTCACGCAACGCTTTAATATCATCAAAGAAAGAGAGATCTCTTTTAAGGTGCTTTATAAAGTGATGCTTTACCCCTAATTCATCCAATCTTTTTATAAGCTTTCCATCACCTTGGCCATAAGCCACCTCTATATCAAACTCATTTTTCAGACCACGAACTATCGTGTATAGAACCTTCTGAGCTCCTGCCCAATCAGATCTTGTCACCATTTGAAGAATTCTTTTTCTCACTTTGCACCTCTTCTGAAAAGCATAGCTTCCGGGGTTTGAAGCATTATCAAGATGTCAAGAAGAAAACTCTCATTTTTTATATACCACAGATCATAACTGAGCTTTTGCATTGTTTCATAGGTGTTAGTTGCATATTTGTACCTAAGCTGAGCCCAACCAGTTATTCCGGGTCTAGCAGAATATCTAAACTTGTAAGGAGTTATTTCTTTTTCAAACTTCTCTGCTAAATCTATTTGCTCTGGCCTTGGCCCTACAACACTCATGTCCCCTTTTAGAACATTGATAAACTGCAAAACCTCGTCGATTCTGAATGTTCTCATCAGCTTTCCTGTCTTCATTATTCTATGCTCCTCATCGGTTGCAAATTTTCCTCCAGGACAGTCCTTGTCATTTAACATGCTTCTAAACTTGTACATGATAAATACCTTCCTGTTTTTTCCATACCTCTTCTGCTTGAAAACAATCGGTCTTCCATCTTCTATGAATATCAGAAGAGCTGCAAGGAGCATAATTGGAGAAAACAAAATAAGTCCTGCTGCTGACACCACTATGTCCAACAATCTTTTTCCCCTGTAATCCGAAAAGTTACTAAACACCTCATGATAATGTTCCTTAAATCTCTCTATTATTTCAACGGGTATTCTCTTGAGATACCTTTCCGCCAATTCATATATAGCTGGGGAGTTCTTCAGGAGCTCCTGCAAATTTTGCGATGTGGCTACAACATCTTCTCGAGGATATTCCAGTATATGAGGATTGGCTGGTTTGAAATGTATCTTTCCTAAAGTCTTCTCTTCGATCTCCTTGAATATTCCTTCCAAATCTTTGAAATCATCAGCGTCAACTATATAAGTTCTCTCCGGAACGAGTTTCAAGAGCAACGTAAATGCAATAAGATTTACCAAAGACAACACTGCAGATAGCTCAATTACACGAATCCAAGGAATACCGTAAGAGAACATGTGTAATACGACATTGTACGCGGCTATCCCCACAAAAACACGAAGAATCTGATTCAGAAGGCTCTTAAGATTTTTAATCTCGTAAACCCTGAACGAAAACATTCCAAGAAGGAAAAATAAACCCACAATTAGCGCTTTTAAAAAGGCTAAACCAAGCGCATGGAAAAAGTATAGAGATATTGCAAAATCAATCATAGCAACGATATACATAATCGAGTCCACTAAACCCCTCCTGAAAGTAAGACTCGTTATGGGGACATTCAGATCAATTTGTGATATAACTCCAAAATGAATTATATCAGCTTTGTTAATGAAGTCCACAATTAGGAGTGGTGCTTTTGCACAACACCTGTATGAGGGATTGCTATGACACTTGTCTTATCAAGACCAATGTCATCGATGGAAAGATACGAATTAGAGGTAGCTTTAAAAATCCTCTAACAAACGGTTTTCTGTGCCCAAAGGGACAGATGTTCCCAAAATGGGTTCACAGCAAAGATAGGCTGAAAAATCCTCTTGTAAAAAGAAACGGAAAATTCATAGAAGCTTCATGGAAAGAAGCTATCGAAATTATCGCTGAAGCTATCAAGAATTTGATCAAGACAGGTGAAGAGAAAAAGATCCTGCTCTATCAATACGCTGGAGACAGAGGAGTCGTGAACTATCACTTTCCAATGAGACTTTTCCATAAAATAGGAGCGTCTTTTTTAGATCACGGTATATGCGATAGGGCCGGTCAGGAAGCTCTCAAAGAAATTTACGGAACAGCTATTGGGATGGATCCAGAAGATCTGAAAGAAGAAAAGCTAATAGTCTACTGGGGAATGAATCCTTTTTGGACAAATCTTCATGGCTTCCAGATGGCTAAAAAATACGGACTCGAAATATGGAATGTTGATGTTTACAGAACCGAAACTGTGAAAAGAAGTGATAAAAGTTTCCTGATAAAACCAGGAAGCGACCCGGAATTCGCTATCATGGTTTTAAAAACTATGCTAGAGAACGGCTGGTACGAAAAAGGTGTCGAGAAGTTAAAAGGATTCAAGGAACTTTCAAAAGCTCTTTTCAAAATCGATGTCGAGCGTTTTCTAAATCTATCTGGAGTTTCTTATGAAGACATAGAAATCTTCGCAAGAGAATTCTATGAAAAGAGAGGAGTTATTCACATAGGATATGGTTTTCAAAGGGGAAAGAGAGGTGGGGAGAGCGTTAGTTTAGTTGGACTAATTCCAATAATTTCCCAAGGAAGGTGTTCTTTCATATACGACATGAAGGTCCTCGATAAGAGCTATGCAGAGGGACAATTTCTCAGAGAGAAAGACCTTAACCTAATCCCGCAGATGAAGATTTATGAATACATGGAAAAAGGCGATATAAAGATGCTATACATATACAATTCAAACCCCGCTTCAACTCTTCCAGATTCGGATAAATTCAAAGATTTGATAAGAAAAAAGGCGATATTCACCGTCGTTCACGACATATTCATGACCGATACCGCAAAAGTTGCGGATGTTGTTTTGCCCGCAAATACTTTTTTTGAAAGGCTTGATATCGCAGACTCGTACTATCACTCTTATGTCTCTATAAACGAACCTGTTTTAAAAATATCCGGAAAGAGTAACAGAGAAGTCTCAATCATGCTTGCAAAAGCTCTAGGATACGATGACCCATATCTTTACGAATCTGAAAAGAGTATTATAAAAAGAGTTTTAGAAGATTCCAGTTTAAGTTATAAAGATCTTTTGGAAAATAAGATATTGAGAGGAAAAAGGAGAGAAAGCTGCGATCCGAAAAAAGTAAATCTCTTCGGAAAGAAGGTAAGGATAGCAATTGACAACTTAGGACGAGTCCCAAAAGGAGATCTCTTGATGATCACCCCAACTTATAACATGACGATAAGCAGCCAATACACCAATACCTATAGGATCTACGATGCATTTGTTCACATATCGACTGCTGATGCAAAAAAGTTGAAGCTAAAAGATGGGGAAAAAGTAACTTTAAGCAGCAAAACGGGAAAAGTCGTTGCCAAATTAAAAGTAGATCCAGATATTCCAGAAGGCTTGGTCGTGGCTTATAAAGCTTTCTGGGAATCGATAGCTGGATGGAATGTCAATCAAGTTGTTCCAGAAGATTTCCAGAGTGACTATTCAGATGCGTCTGTTTACCATCACTTTTCAGTGAATATTAGGAGGTGGGAAGGATGAAAAGGATTCTTGTTTTTCTTTCAATTTTGCCCGTGCTTGTCTTTGGACTGGATATTCCAAAAGAGTTTGGAGAAGTAAAAAGAATGGATTATGAGGTAGTCTTCTACAAGTCGAATATCGTTGAGATAAAATATCCAAAATTTCTGGATAGAAAACTTGAGGTACTCAACGAAATTATTGAAAAAACAGTTAATTCCATGTGGAACGATTGGAAAGATGACTTGCTTGGCAACATAAAAAGTGGCTTTAGAACATCCTATTACCTTGGGTTTTCCATAAAGCGATTCGATGAAAAAATAATCAGCATAGTTTTTGAAGATTACGCTTACACCGGCGGAGCGCACGGGATGCCATCAAGAAGAGCTATAAATTACGATGTGAAAAACAAAAAGCTTTTAAAACTCTGCGATATTTTCGAAAAAGGTGTAGATTGGAAATCACAGATAAACAAATTCGTCAAGGAATATTTCAAGCGAGTTCCAACATTGAGCAAATTTGAGAGTATTGATGACAATCAAGACTTCTACATTACCAGCTGGGGAATAGTTGTGTTTTTCGCGCCTTATGAGTACACTCCATACGCACAGGGTTTTCCAGAGATTCCCATATCTTTTCATTCTTTAAAAGGTCTAAAGGATGAATACTGGAGGTGATGAAATGTTTGAACATTACTACACAGAAAATCCATCCTCTCCCTTGAAAACTCGTGAACACACATTGAAGCTAAAGAACGGTCATGAATACAAATTCAAATCCGCAAGTGGAGTTTACGCATACAAACACATAGACAAAGCCACGAAAATACTGATAGAGCATCTCATAGTCGATGGAAAGAGTGTATTAGATATCGGATGCGGATACGGTGTTATCGGTATAACCTTGAAAAAAGAATATCCCGATCTAGAAGTCTACATGAGTGATATAAACAAAAGAGCCGTTGAGTTTGCAAAAATAAATGCTAAAGATAACAATGTGGATGTAGATATAAAACAGGGTGACGGTTACAATCCCTGGGGCAACATGAAATTCGATATGATAGTGATGAATCCTCCAATAGCCGCCGGAAAAAATGTATGGATGAAGCTTATAAGAGAGGCAAAAGATCACCTAAGCAGAGGAGGATCTCTTCAGGTGGTGGCTTTTCATAACAAAGGTGGCGCAAGGATAAAAAAATTCATGGAAGAAGTCTTTGGAAATGTTGAAGATGTATGGAAAGAAGGAGGTATCAGGATATACAGATCCATCTTGAAGGGATAGGCTACAGAATAAAAGATAAATGGCTTTTCAGAGATGTGAGTTTGACTCTTGAAGATGGTGAAAGTTATCTTCTACTTGGAAGAAACGGAAGTGGCAAAACCACTCTGCTGAAGATATTAGCTGGAATAGAAACACCATCTGAAGGGAGAATATACTTAAATGGAAAGATAGTTCACGAAAGAGATGAGCTTTTGAGCGTCTCTGGATATGTCTTTCAGAATCCACAAACCCAGGTAATAGGGTCAACCGTTGAAGAAGATGTCGCATTCGGACTTGAAAATCTCAACGTCGAAAGAGATGAGATGATAAAAAGAGTCGAGAATATACTTAAAAAGATAGGGCTTTGGGAAGTTCGAGAATATGATCCATCATTCCTATCAGGTGGCCAGCTCCAAAGGCTTGCAATAGCATCTGTGATGGCACTTGAGCCACACATCCTTCTTCTAGACGAACCGTTGTCTATGTTAGATCCGCAAGGATCTGAGGAAGTCTTGAAAATGATTAGAAGCGTAGCAAAAGACAAAACCGTCGTTGTAGCAACGCACGAACCAGAAAGATATCCATTTGTGAGAGAAAAGCTCGTTATAAAAGATAAAAGAATCTTCAGGATAGATGACTTTTCAAAAATAATCCTTTGAAAAAGCCGGAGCACCACACTCCGGCTCTTTAAATTTCTTTTCTTACTCTATATTCTTCTGTACTTTTCATCTACATGATATTCTGTATCCTTTAGAGATCCAGAAATGTATTCTTTCACAATACTTTCTACGCTTCCGCCCGCTCCTCTTATCACTTTTACTCCAAGCTGCTCAAAGAAATCTACCGCCCTTTTCCCCATACCTCTGA
>WGAO01000091.1 GCA_015489065.1 Thermotogaceae bacterium
GAGCTTCCGGCTGTGTAGCTGTAGATGGTATCTTTATCAACCACGAGATCCAGATTTTCAACATCGGATAGGGGAACCCCAAGAGCAATTTGAAACCTCGCTACCTGGCTGGCTTCCGGCTGAGGGGGATCTATGGAGAGAACAACATCAACGATGCTGTCGCTCACAAAGAAGTTTACCCTGTCCGATCCCGTCCTTCCCACCCTATCATACGCCTCAACAGAAATTGAATGAAGCCCGTTAGACAGCCTTCCAAAGTCAAAGTTTCTTTCAAGGTCGGTCATAGAATCTATATCCTCAGAGGAGTACTCTTTCCCGTCAAGATAGAGCGTGTATCTTACAACACCTCCGTCATCTGACATCTTTACCTTAGCATAAACACTTTCTGATGTTGAAAACACATATTTTGGCATTTTTATAAGAACACTTGGCGGTTTTTTATCGTGCCTTAAAACGTTGAAGGTGTATTTCTTCGTGCTCGCGTAGTCTGTTATGTTTTTCGCTATAACGGTTATCTCATGCTTTCCGGGATCGAGATCTCCGAGCGAGAAGAACGCGATGTTTCCAAGAGGTTTGGACTGACCAGAGAGTTCACCATCTCTGTATATCTCAACCTGAGCACTGCTTTCGTCTTCTTTAAACCTTGCAAAGAAATATACGGGTTCATCAGCAACGGGAGTTGATGGAAGTATCCCAACATCGTCTATCTCAGGAGGAGTTGTGTCAAGCACCCTGAGAGATTTCACCGGGCTTTCGACTTTTCCATACGGGCTGTTCATAACAGCTTTTATCTGATGATCTCCAGCTGGAAGTTCCATTTCACAGCCGTTTTCAAAACTCGGCTCTTCTGGGACTAAATTGCAGGCTCTTTCACCGTCAACATATATGTATATGCTCCAGTCGCTAAAGTCAGGAGTCGGAACGACGGTAGCTTTTACCGAGACTTCCGTGCCCAGGAGGGTGTCGTTTGGAATTTGAAGATAGACGCTATACTCATCGCTCAGTTTTTTTACATTCAAAGTGGTCGTTGAGCTCTCATAAACTTCCCCGTTGAATATGAACTTTCCTTTTATGTTCACAGTGCCTTCTGGTACTCTTATCTCTTTTTTAAAAGGCACCAAGCTTGATTGGTATTCCTTGCCGTTTACCTCTATTATTCCCATGCTTCCTATTTGGGCAAATGGTCTTGGCGCGACATCCAAACTGATCGTTACGAGATCCCCAGCCGAGATATCTTTTGGCTGGTAGTCAACGGTTACCACATAATTGACTTTTGGAGAGCTGCAAGAGCTCACAAGATACATTAGTATTACAGCTAATAAAATTATTAAGATCCTTTTCATAGCAGACCACCTCGACTTAATATTTCTCTAAAAAAGGTTACAATCCCTATGGAGGTGATGAATGTGCATAAAGATAGAAGAGAAAAGCTTCTTAAAGAATCCGGTGCTGATTGTGTGGTCCTTATAAACATCGAAGGGTCATCAAGACCGTCTCTCATATACTACACAGGTTTTACCGGGACATTTGCAACGCTTGTAGTCTCAAAGATCGGAGAGTGGCTCATAACAGATTCAAGATACACAGAGCAGGCAGCAAAGCAGACAAATATGAGCATAATAAAGTACGGGGCAAGCAAGAATTTCTACGAGTTCTTAAGAGATTTCATAGATGAGAAGAGATGCAAACTTATCGGTGTTGAGAAAGAAAGGCTATCTGTTAAAGTCTTTGAATCAATATTCAAGGATTTTGAAGTGGTGGAGATAGATCAGATTATCAGAAATCAAAGGATGATAAAAAGCAAACAGGAGATCGAAAAGATAGAGAAAGCTATAGATATCGCGCAGAAATCTTTCCTTGAGATGCTGAATTTCATAAAGGCGGGAAGAACGGAAAGGGAAGTCGCAGCTTATCTTGAGTATAAAATGAAGAGCCTTGGTGCTGAGGGCCCTTCGTTCGATACGATCATCGCATCCGGTTGCAGATCAGCCATGCCGCACGGAGTTGCCTCTGATAAGGTGATAGAAAAAGGAGATCTGATAGTCGTTGATTTCGGATGCGTGTACGATGGATATGTTTCGGATATAACGAGAATTGTGTCTGTTGGAGAGCCAACAGACGAGATGAGAAAGGTTCATTCAATAGTTTTAAATGCCCAAAGAGAAGCGATAGAGAATGCGAAAAACGAAATGAGAGGAGACGAGATAGATAACTTTGCAAGAAGGTACATAGAGAAAGCTGGATATGGTGATAAGTTTGGACACGGACTCGGACATGGAATAGGACTTGAAGTGCATGAGGCTCCGAGAGTTTCAAAACTGAGCAAAGACATAATAAAGAAAGGAATGGTCTTTACGATAGAGCCCGGAATCTATCTTGAGGGGAAATTTGGCGTAAGGATAGAAGACGATGTCGTCATGGAGAAAGATAGAGTGAGAGTTCTAACATCTCTTGATAGAGACATATTCGTCATCAAGAGTTAGAATATATATGCACAAAACATATAACGGAGGGATCGGTGTGATAATAAATGTGCTTAGCGGAAAAGGCGGAACTGGAAAAACAACCGTTTCCACGAACCTTGCATATGTCCTTCACGAGGAGGGAAAAGATGTTCAGCTTCTTGATGCAGATGTCGAGGAGCCAAACACACACATATTCTTTGATATCGAGATAGATTTTGAGAAAAGCGTTGACATACTCCTTCCCGTTGTTGACAAGGAGAAATGTACCCTCTGCGGAGAATGCGCAAGGGTTTGTCAGTTTGGAGCAATAGTAGTTTTTCCAAAAACTGTGATGGTTTTTGACTACCTGTGCCACGGATGCGGAGCATGCGCAATGGTCTGCCCGGAGAAAGCTATATCCGAAAAGCCGAAATCCATTGGAAAGGTATCTTTCGGAAAGACAAAAGAGGGGATCAAGTACGGTATGGGACTCCTTAACATAGGAGAGCCCTCTGGCGTGAGGATAATAAGAGAGCTCAAAAAAGAGATGAGAGAGGCTCAAGTTACGATAATAGACTCACCACCTGGAACTTCATGCCCAGTTGTTGAAAGCCTCAGAAAGAGCGATTTTGCCATTCTTGTGACCGAGTCCACACCATTTGGATTTCACGATTTGAAGATGGCCCTTCGCGTTGTAAATGAGATGAAGATAAAACACGGCGTTGTTATAAACAGATACGATCCTGATTTTAAGGATATGGAAGATTTCCTGAAAAGAGAAAATATACCGGTTCTAATGAAGATACCTTTTGATAAAAGGATCGCAGAACATTATTCAAAGGGAGAGATATTTTCAAAGCATCTTAAGGATTGGAAGGAGAAATTCTCAGAGCTTTACAAAGAAATAGAAAAGATCAGGAGTGATGTGAAATGATACAGATAGCGGTTGTCAGCGGAAAAGGAGGAACTGGAAAAACTACTCTCTCAGCATCGCTTGCCTTTCTCTTTGACAGGGAAAAGACGGTTGTATCTGACTGCGATGTTGATGCCCCGAATCTTCATTTGATATTGGATCCAGAGGTTAAAGAAACGCACGAGTATATCGGCGGAAAGAAAGCGAAGATAGATGTCGATAAATGTGTGATGTGCGATATCTGCAGACAGATCTGCAGATTCGATGCGATATATGTAACGGATTATTACTATGTAGATAAATACGCATGCGAGGGGTGCAATGCATGCGTTGTGGCGTGTCCTGTTAACGCTATAGAGCTCGTCGATGAAAAGAGCGGAGAGTACTTCGCGTCGATTTCCAGAAGAACTGGAGAGCCAATGATACACGCCCTTTTAGAACCAGGTGAGGAGACAAGCGGTGGTTTAATAGCGGAGGTTAGAAAACTGGCGATAGCTACCGCGAAGGAAGAGAAAAGAGAAGTCATAATAATAGACGGAGCTCCCGGAATTGGATGCCCGGCGTCATCATCCATAACGGGTGTGACCTATGTGGTGATAGTCACAGAGCCAACGATGTCAGGACTTCATGACCTAAAGAGAATCGTAGAGCTCACAAGGCAGTTCAGAAGGGATTTCGGGGTTGTGATCAACAAGTTCGATATAAACGAGGAGAAGTCAAGAGAAATAGAGAGGTATTGCCAAAAAGAAGGAATAGAAATCATCGGTAAGATCCCATTTGACACAGATGTGGTTAAATCGAATGTCTATGGAAAGGCTGTGGTGGAATTCTCAAGTGGTCCGGCATCCCAGGCAATAAAAGATATTTTTGAGAAGCTCAAATCGAAGTTGTTATGATAGAATCTTTCAAGGGGTGAAATGGTGAAAACGGTATTCACTTTCTTTGTGATTTTGACAACTCTCACATTTTCCATGAAACTCTTTTATAAGATCCCAAATGACATAATAGCCGGTAATAAATCTCAAATAGTGTTGACACTGATGGATGACTTCGAGATGCTCTATATGGGAGAAGCGGTGATCTCACCAAGCAGTGGAGAGATACTCACAGAGAATCCTGTGGAATTTGATATGGGAAGCGCCATAATGGATTACAAAGCGCCTCAAAATCCAGGAAAAGTCGATTTTAAAGTTAATGTACAGGGTGAGATGTTGAAGTTCTCGGTTGAGGTGCTTCCAGACTACACCTCCATGAAAGAGCAGTTTTTTGAAGTTAAAGAGTTCGGCGGATATGTATCTGTCAAAAGAAAGGGAGAGGATCTCTACAAACCCGTTTCAAGTGGAGAAAAGCTCTTTGAGGGTGATCAGCTCCAGGTGCTTGAGGATTCCTACGCTGTTCTGGAAGGTCCAGGTGGAAATCAGATAGAGATAGCACCTAATTCTGAAGTTCTTATAAAGAAGGTTCGGAGTGATTCAAAAACTGTTTTCATAAGGATAGAAGTTGTCAAAGGTGAAGTCGTGAGCAAAGTGATGAAAGAGATGTTCAACACAGTTCTTCTTGTTGACAGCCAGAGCGTCACAGCTGGTGTGAGAGGAACGATTCTTGGGGTTGAAGCAGACGATGGTTTATATATAAGGAATTACGAAGGAGAGGTTTGGGTCAGAACAAATGGGATGTACATGAATCTTCCACAAATGATGATGATGAAATTCGGCAAGGAGACGCTCAAGGAATTCGATCGGGCTCAAAAGGAGATGATGAGAAGATTCAACGAGCTGGAAAAAGACATAATGAATGGATTCGAGGAGCAGGCAAAGCAACTTCTATCGAATTTCGGTATGGAGGAGTCGTTCAGAATAAACATGAGGCAGTTTGTCAAACCGCTCGATAAGCAGCTCAAGACATTTGACGATATGATCAACTCCTTGAGAAAAAGATGGAGAAAGAGAAAAGGAGGAGATTGATATTGAAGGCGATGTATCCAGGATCTTTTGACCCGATCACACTAGGACATCTGGATGTTATAAGAAGAGCGGCGAATATGGTAGATACCTTGTATGTTGTGGTGATGAGAAATCCGTCTAAGAAATATTTCTTCACTACGGAGGAGAGAATGAAGCTCGTGAAAGAATCAACTCGTGATATAGAAAATGTCGTTGTGGATATGCATGATGGGCTTCTCGTTGATTACGCAAAGAAGATGGGAATAAATGTCGTTATAAGGGGATTGAGAGCGGTTACAGATTTTGAATTCGAACTCCAGATGGCAAATGCAAACAGACAGCTTCTTCCAAAGCTTGAAACGGTTTTCTTCATGACTGATGAGAAGTATTCGTTCATATCCTCGACTCTTGTTAGGGAAGTTGCAACTCTTGGTGGCGATATATCCCAATGGGTTCCAAAACCGGTGATAATTGCTTTCAAAGATAAGATAAGGAGGGATTGAGAATGTATGCATCGACGAAAGACATACTTGAAAAGGCAAACAGGGAAGGTTACGCTGTAGGGGCTTTTAACTTTAACAACATGGAATTTTTGGAAGCGATAATAGAAGCCGCCGAAGCCGAAAAAGCTCCCGTGATAGTTGCAACTTCTGAGGGAGCTATGAAGTATCTCGGAAATGGTAACCCATTCAGAGGGGCGAAACTGGCTTACGCAATGGTTAAACTTCTTGCAGATAGCGTCAGTGTCCCAGTAGCGCTCCATTTGGATCATGGAAAACACATGGAATTCATACTCTATGCTCTGAGTGCAGGATATTCCTCTGTAATGATAGATCTTTCAGCAGAGCCGTTCGAGAAAAATCTTGAAGGAACTAAGAAAGTCGTCGAGCTTGCACATCCTCTTGGAATATCCGTCGAAGCTGAGCTTGGAAAGCTAGCAGGGATAGAGGACAATGTCTCATCGAGAGAATCCGTTTTGGTTGACCCAGATGAGGCAAAGATATTTGTCGAAAAGACGGGAGTGGACTTCCTCGCACCAGCTATAGGAACGAGCCACGGAGCTTTTAAATTCAAAGGAGAGGCAAAGCTTGACTATGAAAGGCTCAAGAAAGTTAAAGAATACACCAAGCTCCCGCTCGTCCTTCATGGAGCTTCTATGGTACCTCAGGAGAAAGTCGAGCTTGCAAACAAGTATGGAGCCGAGATAAAGGGAGCAAAAGGAGTTCCAGCGGATGCTCTCAAGAAAGCGATAGAACTCGGTATAAACAAAGTGAATGTCGATACTGACCTTAGAATAACTTTCACAGCGGAGATCAGAAAAGTCCTGAGCGAGAAGAAATCCGAGATAGATCCGAGAAAAATTCTCGGTCCGGGAAGAGACGCCCTCGTTGAAGTCATAAGGGATAGGATCAAATTCCTGGGATCGAGCGGTAAAGCATGATTGGGAGGGGAAAAAGGTGAAGGTATTGGTCATAAACTCTGGGAGCTCTTCTGTAAAGTACCAACTAATGGATATGGAAGAGGAGAAAGTTCTCTGCAAGGGAATAGCTGAAAGGATAGGGCTTGAAGGTAGCAGAATTGTTCACAAAATAAACGGAGTGAAGCACATAGTAGAAAAGGACATGAAGAACCACGAAATAGCCCTTGAGGAAGTTTTGAAAATACTAGTCGATGAAAAGCTAGGAGCGGTGAAAGATCTATCTGAGATATCAGCTGTTGGGCACAGGGTTGTTCACGGAGGGGAGAAGTTCGCAAGTTCTGTGTTGATAGATGATGAGGTAATGAAAGTCTTGGAAGAGAATGTCGATCTTGCTCCTCTTCACAATCCTCCTAATATAATGGGAATAAGAGCCGTTCAAAAGCTTCTTCCAAATGTCCCAAATGTTGCCGTATTTGACACGGCATTTCACCAATCGATACCGGAAAAAGCCTACATATACGCTCTCCCATACGAGCTTTATGAAAATCATCGAATAAGAAGGTACGGCTTCCACGGAACATCTCACAGATATGTCTCAAGAAGGGCTGCCGAGATACTTGGAAAACCGTACGAATCGCTGAAAATAATAACCGCCCACCTCGGAAATGGAGCTTCTATAGCTGCAATAATGAATGGGAGGTCCGTTGACACTTCAATGGGATTCACACCACTTGAGGGACTTGTTATGGGCACAAGAAGTGGTGACATAGATCCAGCAATAGTTGTTCATCTTCAAACAAAACTGGGAATGAGCGTCGATGAGGTTTATACACTCCTCAACAAAAAGAGCGGAGTTCTCGGAATATACGGGAAGAGCTCGGACATGAGAGATATAGAGGATGCAGCATTTGCTGGAGATAAGCTGGCGAGACTTGCGCTCGACATATACGAGTACAGAATAGCCAAATACATAGGAGCGTACACAGCAGCTATGAATGGTGTTGATGTGATAGTCTTCACCGCGGGCGTTGGGGAGAACTCTCCAATAATCAGGGAGGAAGTGTGTGAAAATTACCTGGGTTTCTTGGGAATAAAAATCGATAAGGAGAAAAACGATTTCAAGGGAAAAGAAGAGATAATCTCAACACCGGATTCAAAAGTCACGGTGATGGTGATCCCAACCGACGAAGAACTGGTGATAGCAAGAGATACAAAAGAGATAGTGGAAAAGGGAATAAAAGAGCTCAAACTCTTCTGAAAGAATACGGGGCAGAAGTTTCTGCCCCGTTTCATTTTTGACAAAGGAGTGCTTGAGTTGAGAATAGTATCTAACATACTCTTCTGGTCTGCAAGCTTTGTCTTAATAATAGGAGTAATTCTTCTTGAAATAGGAACAAGGTATATGAAAAAAGGAAATGAAGAAAAAAGGAAAATGATGGATCGAGTCGCCATCAAATTCATGTTGACGGCAGGTTCAATGTATCTTATCAGCCTTCTATTCGCTCTTCTTTAACGCTATCTTTCTTATCGCCTCAGCCACCCCTCCACTATCGTTATCACTCGTTATGTATTTGGCATATTTCTTTACATCTTCTGGAGCGTTGCCCATAACTACCGGATATCCCACTATCTTTAAAACTTCCACATCGTTGTAGCCATCACCGATAAACATAACTTCGTCTTTTGAGACCCCAAAGTGTTCCAGTAAAAACTCCAGTGCAGTTGCTTTAGAACATCCAGGTCCAAATATCTCCCAAAAAGATTCCCCACCAACTTCCGTGCTCTTTATCACAGAAGCTTCTCTTTCGTCAATCCAAGAAACCGCTTCTTCAACAGAATCTTTCTTTCCTATTAGAGCAATTTCGGCCACATCTTCTCTTATGTGATCAACGACATCTTTGACGAAATACATTCTCCAAGTGTTCTGCTTCATGTAGTACTCATATGGACCCTTGTAAGATCTATCAACCATCATGTCTTTTATCGTTGAGAACTCGGTGTATATTATGTAAAAAATATCTTTTTTTCTCGCTTCTAATACTACTTTTTTTGCGATCTCTCTTGAGAGCTTAACCATTCTTAGTATCTTTCCACTGGAGAAATCAACTATTAAAGCACCGTTTTGAAAAACGACAGGTACACCAATTCCAAGCTCTTTGACATATCTACTCGCCGAGTGTTTGCTCCTACCGGTGAAGACCGTTACAGATATTCCGGCATCCAGCGCTTCTTTTACAGCTTCTCTATCAACCGGGTTTATCTTTTTCTCAGAGCTTAAGAGCGTTCCATCGAGGTCCAGTACTATGAGTTTTATCAAATTATCACCCCTCAAAGGACTAGGTTTACCTTCTCGGCGAGCTTCGTTCTGTAAACCCCGGTTGTTCCGTAAGCTCTTGATAGTTCCTTTATCATTCTATCTGGATCCAGAACAACGGCACCACCTATGACCTTAACAGGAAAGATATCCTCTACAAGAGGTGCGCTTGGCCCTACTATTGCGACTCTGTCCGTGCTCACATAATCGAGTATCCACTCTATAGTCCAGTTGACAATGGAAGAAGCTGAAATTATGACAACATCACAGCTCTCTAGATGGCTCATTATAGCCCAGTCTGGAAGGATTCCACGCTTTGGATTTCTCTCAAACACAAGTACTTCATTTCCATTTTCCATAAGAGATAATATCATCGGACCTATCTCGCCTATCATTCCAACCCTTTCTCCGGGTTTTACCTCAAGATATTCAAGAAGATCACCTTTCTTAAAAGTTCCCCTGTTGAGAAGCGCATTCATCGTAGCTAGAGAAAGAGCACGAGCAATTGGATTTGGATTGGAAAAGGCGTTTATGAATTCTTCCGCCTTCATTCCAGGCTCTAATATGAGCTTATATCCTCCGTCCTTTGTTGAAAACTCCTCACATTGGCCCAAAAGATCTGATCTCAAATTGTACGCGACGCCCCCACTTCCATCTGAGAGCTTCACACCTACAAGTCCCAAACCAACTACAAAGTCCTCCACAACGATATCTTTACTTTTTTCCAGTGCTTTCTGAACTAACTTTTTAAGGATTTTCAATTTTATCCCCTCCTTAATCCGAGCAGAATTCTACCACGGGCAGCTTCATCAAAAAAGCCGCTCCAAGAGGAGCGGCTTTTTCTAAACTGATCGATTCATTTTTTGAGCTTTTCAAGGGCTTCCTTCACAAAATTTGGAAGGGCAAACGCTGCTTTGTGAATCTCGGCGTTGTAGTACTTAAGAGGCTTATCAAAATTCTCTACCTTTTCCGGATCGAAATCCTTTAGAGGATCTATCTTTTTTGAAGCGAATGTATAAGTCCACATACCAGACGGATATACAGGAACAAACCCCATGTAGACTTTTGCCACCGGGAAAGCTTTGGCTATTCTTTTGTATGCGAGTTTAAGCCACGAGAAATCGTAGAACGGGTCTTCAGTCTCAGCAGAAAAGACTCCATCTTCCTTAAGAGCATCGTGTGCAGCCTTGTAAAATTCTTCAGTGAAGAGATGCCCTCCCTCTCCAGCTGTCGGATCCGTGGAATCGACTATTATCACATCAAACTCATTCTTGAATTTTCTAATGAATTCAGCACCATTTTCGTTGACTATCTCAAGTCTCGGATCATCTTTAACTTCCGAAAGCGGGAGATACTTCTTAGCGGCCTCTGTGACTCTCTCATCGATTTCACAGAGGATCAACTTCTCAACACTGTCATGCTTTAATACCTCTCTTGAACTTCCTCCATCTCCTCCACCTATTATGAGAACCTTCTTTGGGTTCGGATGAAGGAACATCGGTACATGAACGAGCATCTCGTGGTATGTAAACTCGTCTTTATCCGTCATCATCGTTATTCCATCAAGAGCAAACACAGTTCCAAGGTCTGGATTTTTGAATATGTCAATCCTTTGAATCTTCGATTCTTCACTGTGGAGCATTTTGTCTATCTTCATGAAAAGTCCAACATTCCTTCCGGTGTAATATTCAAAATACCAAAGGTGATCAAGTGGTCCAAAATCTCCCATTTTACCCCTCCTTTACACAGCAGCTTCTGCCTTGTGCGGTGCACTTTCAGGTATTCCGATTTCTCTGTAAACCCCTCTAAGATGCTCAACGACTTTTGTTCTCTTAGCTTTCAGAACATCCTTGAGGTAGTCAAACGCTTTCCAGGGATCTACATGATCTCCACAGGTGAAGAGGTCTATAGCAGCGTATCCGTATTCTGGCCATGTGTGTATCGCAAGGTGAGATTCAGATATCACCACAACACCACTGACCCCGTAGGGGAGGAACCTGTGAAACGAGCTGTTCACTACCGTAGCTCCTGTCTTGTAAGCAGCCTCTATCATGTGCTTCTCGATGGATTCTATATCGTTGAGCATTTCGGGGTCACAGTCGTAAAATTCAGCCACAAGGTGCCTTCCCAAACTCTTCACTTTTCATCCCTCCCCTCAGGATTTTTCAATCTTCCACTTCTATCCAGATGACTATTGCCTTTTTCTTCTTATCGGGATTCTTCAAATAGTGCTTCTTATCAGCTCTATAGTAGAAAGAATCCCCTTTCTTGAGTTTGTATTTCACACCATCTAAATAGAGCTCCACTTTTCCATCTATGACAAAACCGAATTCACTTCCCTCATGGTATCCCTCTTCTTCAGTTTGCGCACCTGGCTCAAGCTCGACAATCATAGGATCTATGGGTTTATCCTCAACTCCAACCATTATGTACTCCATCTTCACTCCATCTGGCAAATCATAAACCGGTACTCTCTCTTCCCTTCTAAAGACCACCTGCTCTTCCTCAAAATCGGAAAAAAAGTGCTTCAAATCCGTTCCAAGTGCTTTTAAAATGGTTTCAAGTGTGTCAATTGAAGGTGATGTCTTGTCAGACTCAAGCTGTGATATGAAACTCCTTGAAAGATCTGTTCTCTCTGCTAGCTCTTCCTGAGTCAATCCTCTAGCGAGCCTGAGTTTCCTAATTTTCTCACCTATCTTAGTGAAAGCGCCCACCCCTTTTGCCTAGTATACTTTACAAAGATCGTAGAGTTAACTGTTCACAACCATCCAGAAAAATAAGGATCCGGCTCTTGCCAGACCTTCTGTTCAATATAGAAGACAAAAAAATTCAGAAATACTGACAAAATTATATTCACAATGTAGCAAGAGTAAATTACATATAAGTTAATGTATTGTTAAGTAATAGTTAACAAAAACCTACTCGAAATTGTTCTCTCAGCGTAACTTTCCCTTAACAAAACACTATATATGACGGTATATAATTTATGATAACTATAAATAGGGGGTGATTTTGTGCAAGAAGTTCTGTCTTCTCTCACTAAATCGTTTGAAAAGCTGAAAGAGCTCGCTTATTCCAGGATATACGACGGTAACACCCAAGAGAAACACCCTCATGTCAAGAGACTGCTTCTTGAACGATATTTCTTCAGAATTCCAAAGGAAATATTGTCCGAAATTCCTGAAGGTCTATATGAAAAGCATAAGTTGAGAACCGAATGGAGGGAGGACCCTTCATCTGGACTCAAGTTTGAAGTCTACCACTATGATACAGATGATGGCGAAGAGATATTCACAGAGACATTCCGAGCTCTTGCAAGAAGGACAGCAAAGAGAATAGCTTCTGGAATTCTCAATGTCGATGTGTTGGTATATGAAGGTTCTCCAGAGGAGTACGAATTAACAAGATTTCTGGAAAATGCTTCAGGTGAAGAAAAGCTAGAGCTTTTAAACGAAGTGAGCAAGATGTTCGAATTTGCCATATATCACAAAATATGGCTTCCATCATCGCCGTTTATGATGAACGCCGCGCGGGGAGCAATGGATGATCCAGAAATGTTGAAGGTGATCTACAAAAATTATGAGGATATGACTCTAGAGGACTACGAACGCATCTCGAAATTAAAAGATCCCGCATACGGTTCATGTTACGCCATGGGAACGATAGAAGATGACATAAAATCGATTTTTGACATGCTTTACTACCAAGCGGAAGTGTTCAGACATGCCGGAGGATTTGGGGTAAATTTCGGAAAGCTCAGAAGTAAATACGCTTGGGTCTCAACAATAAAGGGAAGATCTTCAGGACCTTTGATGTTCATGAGGCTTTTCAACGAGGTAACTTACATAATAGCTCTTCATGCAAATACAAAAAGAGGGGCGAACATGTTTCTCATGGATGTAAAACACCCTGAGATACTTGAATTCATAAATCTGAAGAGTGATTTTGAAAAGGGTTATCAAAACATAAAATACGCAAATGTATCCGTTGCCGTGAAAGATGATTACATAGATTCTCTTCTAAACGATGAGAAATGGGAACTAGTTGATCCTCATGATGAGACTATAAGGATAGAGGAAAATCCAAGAAAGATATGGACAAATCTCATATACAACGCGACGCTCCACGCAGAGCCGGGACTCTTAAATCTGTCAGCTATAAACAAAGACAACCCACTCGTGGAAATTGAACCGATAACTTCCGTAAATCCGTGTGCAGAATTCACGGGATTTGATGAGTCCGTGTGTGTTCTTGGATCAGTGAATTTCTATTCGATGATAGTCGAGAAAAACGGCGAGATATTCTTCGATATGGAAGGGCTGGAAGCCGCTGTTAGATCACTTCATCTGTTTCTGACACTCGCCGGGGCCGCAAACGAATATCCACTTGAATCACTCACGAGAAAGACCCGGATGTACAGAAATGTTGGGATAGGTTACATGGGACTTGCGTCCACTTTTGTAATGCTCAGGGAATCTTATGGATCGAAAGAATCCTTTGAGACATTCAGAGAGATAATGAGGACTTTCAGCAAGAGCGTGGTGAAATCCAGTATAGACATGGCAGATCTAATTGGACCGCACGCGTATTTTGATAGAAACAGATTTGTGATGACAGGAGAGGAGCTCAAAGAGCTCTTCAAATGGCATAGAGATAAAGATAAATTTGAAGACGACAAAAGATACTACATCTGGAACACCGACAACCCCGATGCAACTTTGGAGCTTCCAGAAGGAAAAATGATAGCGAACGCGAGACTTATGGCGATAGCACCAACAGGATCGATATCTTACATCTGCCAAGTGTCATCCGGAGTTGAGCCGATATTCTCGCTTGCATACATGAGGAGAATCAATCCGGATCTTCCAGCGGAGTACACTGTTGTAGTTTACGATTCATCGCTTGAAGATTACCTGAGATACTACAAGAGAAAATCGGAGGACGAAATAGAGGAAATCATCAGAAAAATTGCCAGTTTTGATACACCAGAAGAGATAGAAAACGACCCAATACTTGTAACGACATCTCAAATAGGAATGCCGGAGAAGATCGCCATCCTGATGATGTCAAATCTTTATATAGACATGAACACATCGACTACTTTCAACATACAGAGGGATACAAAACTCGGAGAGATGGAAAAACTCACCGAATACGATGAGCCATTCCTCAGGAAAGCACTCGAAATTTTCAGCGAGAAAAAATTCGATATCAGAGAATATGTTGAGAACTACCTCCTGAGCGATCCACACCATATTAAAGCGTTCCTTCATTTTATAAGCATGGATCCAACACTTCCAAGCTCTAAAGCTGAAGAATATAGAGATCTTGTGGTGGACCTTTCCGAGGGTTTGACTACACCTAACGATATCGTTCAGAAGATAAAGGGAAGTGAAGAATACGAAAAAGCTATGAGAATAATACAAACAGTGAGCGATTTCTATTTGATGTCGATGCTTCTCAACATAAAAGGAACGACAATATATGTTGAGGCAACGAGAACACCCATACTCAAACTCAAAAGGAAGAAGAAGGAAGAGAGAAAGAAAGATGTGGCGATATTCGATCTCGGGGGATTGAAGATAGCCATGGACACGAAAACAAGGCATTTGGTCCCAAAACAAAGACCAGCTGTGATACCAGCGCTTAAAAAAGAGGTGAAATTCACAACAGATGGTGACATGAAAAAGATGTATGTTGAGCTTGGATATACAGAAGATAACGAACCGTTTGAAGTGTTCTTCCGAGCAGGAACATCCACCAAAGAATACACAGAGCTCTTTAACACAGCTGGAAGACTTATGAGCCTTGCGATGAGATCCGGAGTCGATGTGAACGAAACACTCAGACAACTGAGAAAGGTCAAAGATTGGAAAAACAACTACTCACCGGTTACAAGGGTAATGGCTGATACAGTGGAAGAGCTAACTGAAATATTGAAAGCTAAGGGAAAAAAGAGAGAAGAGATGATGGAGCTAGAAGAGAGGAAAAAGAACTGGGTCTTTACCGCTAAGGGATACTATATAGACGAAGAAGGAAGGCCCAGATGCCCGGTATGTGGAGGAGAACTTGTAATGAAAGATGGATGTGCCGAATGTCACACATGCGGCTGGACAGCCTGTACAGATAATTAAGAAAACAGGGGGGCTTAGCCCCCTGTTTTCATATCTTAAACCTTCCTATTGCATCCTCCAATTTTCTTGAAAGATCACTCAGGTTTTGTGCAGCTGCTGCAACTTGCTCAGCTCCTTCGGACTGCTGGTGTATGGAATCTGTCATAGAGCTTATCTGATTTGAAACATCCACAACTGACTTCGACATAGTATCAACGGCACTTGACATCTCTTGTGCTGCTGCGCTTTGCTCTTCCGCTATCGCTGCTATATTCTGAGCAGCACTCTGTATAGCCTCTATTCTGCTCATGATATCCTCAAACTGTTTGCTCGCAATCTCGGAAGCTTCCTTGGACTTTTCAACGCTCTCATTCATCCTCTCAACAGTTTCATTAGTTGTGCTCGTCTTATCCTGAATCTCTTTAAGCATGCCAGCTATTTTATCTGTAGCACTTCTCGATTCCTCAGCGAGCTTTCTTATCTCATCCGCAACGACTGCAAAGCCCTTTCCAGCTTCCCCAGCCCTCGCTGCCTCAATAGCCGCGTTAAGAGCCAGGAGATTAGTCTGCTCAGCTATCGAGTTTATAGTCTCGACTATCTCACCTATGTTTTGAACTCTTCTAGTTAAATCCTGAACAACTTCCGCGGTTTTCCCTGTTTCTTCGACAACTCTCTCTATATCACTTACAACTTCCTCTATTGCTTTCATACCATCCTGCGCGAGCCTAACAGCATCAGAAGCATCATCACTCATTTCCTGGACTGCTCTTGACACATTCTGAGCTCCTGCGGCGACTTCTTCTATACCGGAGTTGACCTGCTCGACATATTCCGTGACATCTTCCACTCTATTTTTAACATTCTCAGCTTGAGACGCCAGCTCTTCAAATGAAGCGCTCTGCTCCTCGGATATCGCAGCGAGGTCATCTGCAGCATCGTTTATTGAAAGTGAGGCATCCTTGATATTTTTGACGGTTTCTCTAAGGCTTTTCATCATATGATTCAAAGAATCTGCCATTTGAGCTATCTCGTCTTTGCCACTTATGGAGAACTCCACTGTTAGATCTCCATCCGCAACCTTCATTATGAGATTACCAAGATCCTTTATAGGCCTTATCAATCTTCTCGTGAAGATTATTACTACTATCACACTCACGATTGCCACCACAACGAGTGTTATCAAACTGAAGCTGAACAACTTCTTGACACCTGCTGTCGCTTCTGAGTAATCCACCTCTCCTATTATCGCCCATTTCAACTCCTTGAAGACAAACGGCATGTAAGCGCTAAGAACGGGAACTCCTCTATAATCTATTACTTTCATCCATCCAGATTCACCTTCTAGTGCTCTTCTAACACTCTCGGTATCGACTTTCTGTTTCAATATGGTGCTCCCTTTGGCAAATCTTGAATCACTTCTCATCAGATAATCAGGACCAACTGCATAAGTCTCGCCCGTCTTCCCCATTCCAGTCTTTTCCTGCAAAATTTTGTTTATCTTGTCGATTGGAAGTTGAATTATCAAATATCCAACCACTTTTTTATAACTGTCACGAACGGGCACTCCCGCAAAAGCTGCTGGTATACCATGAGATGGAGCATAAGGCTCAAAATCAACGAAATGCGCTTCGTTATCTTTCGAGTTCTTGAGGGTTCTGTAAAGCTTCGCAAGGTTTGTATCTTTCCAGCGACCGTGATCCAAATTCGTCGCAAAATCTCTCTTCTTGTAATAGGTATAAACCACATTCCCCTCAGGTGTCACAAGGAAAATATCGTAAAACCCCATCTTATCAACGATGTTCTTCATAACGGGATGAATTTTTCGATGGTTTATGTTGTACTGGATCATCGATATAACATCCACATCACCTTTTGGTGATATGAGCTTATACTTTTCGCCAGGAGGATATGGATTATCATCTATGTAAGCTTTTTGAAGAACTTCCTCTGCCTTTCCTCCAGTTTCTTTATCTATCCTTGCGTATATTTTTTGAAGTTTCTTGAGGGAATCCACAAAAAGTCTTCTTGTTGAATCTATGTACAGAAAGTTATCTATGCCTTCAAAATATCTTTTGAGCGCAGACTCTGTTTTTCCAACGACAGCAACCAGTTTTTCTGCATAGCTGTTTGTGAGCGATTTACTGGCTGTTTGAGTAGTGAGGAGCATCAACACAATCAAACTTCCTAAAACAACCGGTATAACAAGAGTGAGTATCTTTCCCGTGAGCTTCACAAGACCACCTCCACAACGGATTATTTACCCGCAGACTGAGGTTCTACCCAAAGTTTTATTATAACTTAAATAATTTAATAGATCAATCCGTGCGCTAAAAAGTTAAATAAAAAAGAAAAGAATCGCTCAGTTTGTATGAAAAACTAGGATTAAATAATCAAAAACAAAAAACGCTCCGGCTTTAAAACCGGAGCGCTAACCGGGTTATTTAGATCAAGCTCCGGCGGGAGGACTCGAACCTCCAGCCACCCGGTTAACAGCCGGGCGCTCTACCGATTGAGCTACGCCGGAACCTCGCCGGATAATTTATCACAAAAATCCTCTCATTGTCAACAATTTCTTTCCACTAAACCTTCGGCGGTAAGTATTCTACAACGTTCTTTCATTTGCTCAAGGAAAATGCTATATTTTACAAGGGGTATCTTATATGAGCTGGAAAGCAAAATTATTTATAATTTCTGTTTTGATTTCCATTCTTGGGCTGTTTCTTCCATATCCTACATCTTTGGTGATCACTTTCATCTCATCGATACTGATATTCCTGGTGATGGGAGTAGCACCTTTCGTTGTATCGACTGTGGTGATAGGTTTCATAGTGCTGTCTCCGTTCCTGGCCAGGGTTGCCATAAGCGAGTTTTACCCTGGATTTTTCTTTAGAAAATACGGTAGATACTTTGAAGGAAGTAACTCACAAGTTGTTAAAAATCTCAGGATGAATATCCCAAAAGTCAAGTTTTTGACGGTTGACGGGGTAAATCTGAGGGTTGAGATAAGAAAGGATGCCACAGAAGTATCTCTCTTTGGAAAAATGAGATTGAATTCGCGCGATGGGTATCTCAGAGTCTACTCAAAAACATCCGGGAAAATAGTATCGAACAACCTTGAAAGCCTAGAGATAAACGGTATGGATATAACCGTCTCTGGCGATGGGGATGTTCACAACTTGGAGATAAATGGCATAGATTCTTCGGTGAATTTGTCTAACCTGACAAAACTGAACTTAGAAGTCAACGGCATGAGCGATTCTCTCAAGCTTAAATTGCATGGAAGTGCGCAGGTAGAAGTCAATGGTATGTCGAACGAAATTAAAATAACTTTCCTGAAAGATTCATCCGGAGAAGCTTTTTTCAATGTAAACGGAACTGGAAACGATATAAAGATATACATTCAGAAAGGAAGCAAAATACATATAAAGTCAAAACCCGCATTTTTCAACAGCGTGAAAATCATAGAGCTCAAATAATACCAGCGAAGACAAACAAGACCTAATATCTTCAGGAGGTGTAAAATGATGAACAAATTTGAGTTCATGCTCAGAAAAACCTCTGTACAGGATAGATGGAGACTTCTCCTGGCATTTCTTTTGTTCTTAATACCTTCTCAAATCTTCAGAATCCTCTTCGCATTTGTGTTCTTTGCAAGGAAACTCCCAAGGGAAATAGAGAGAGGCGAAGATGAAATCTTGCTTGAATTTCCGCTGAAAAGATGGGAAATATTTGTAAACGACTTTCTTGTCAATTCATCCGTTCTTGTAGTATCTGGAGCGCTAAGTGCAGTTCTTCTCAGGCAAAACAGGGCAGAAATCTTGAAATTCATCCAAATTATTCTCACCTTTCCGTATATATACGGCCTTGAAGTTCTATGTGCTAAATATCTAAAAAGCAATTTTCTGATACCATTCATCGCTTTCATAATCGACATATCCTTTTGGGGAACAAGATGGATGTATATAAGTGCTTTGAGTGAAAAAAGCATCTTTGGAGCTGCAATATCCGTATCGGTGTTTCTTGCTGCGTTTCTTCTATATTCTTTTGAAGATTTTGGGAGGGAAAAATATGATAGAAGTAAAGGATCTATTCAAGAGTTTTAAAGATACCGTGGCTCTGAATGGCGTAAATCTCAAGATTTCGGAAGAGATTCACCTAGTAATTGGCCCAAATGGAGCAGGAAAGACCACCCTGTTAAAATGCATCATGGGAATACTAAGACCGGACTCAGGAAAGATCAGGGTTTTTGGAAAACCCCCTATTTCCGTGAAAAACAGAATGGCTTTCCTGAATGAAACGAGAAAATCCATAAGGAAATTCAGAGTGAAGGACTACGAGGATATGATGCCTACCTTGTACCCTAAGTGGAACCGAAATCTCTTCTGGGAGATATCTGCAAGATTATCTCTAAAAAGAAGCAAATATGTAGAAAGTATGTCCGCTGGCATAAAAACGATGTTCTTCTTATCACTGATCATTTCAAGCGGAGCAGATGTTCTCATCTTAGATGAACCAACTCAAAACCTCGATCCAATAAAAGTTAAAGAGATTAAAAACCTTATAAGAAATGAATCATCTGGTAAAACCGTTATCATGAGCTCTCACCATCTTGAAGAGGTCGAAAACATAGCCGATAGCTTTTCAATAATCGACAACGGCAAAGTGATTTATTCAGAAAGCGTGAGAAATGCAAAAGGAAATCACAGAGTGGTCTCCCAAAGTGAAATAATACAACTCGATGAGGTTGTGGGAAAAATAGAAGACAACTATTACCTAGTTAAAACGAGCTCCAACAAGGGAAGAGAGCCTTCTCTCAGAGAGATTGTCATTGCGTACCTGAATCTATCAAAAATCGGCAGCTAATTTGCCATCCTAATCATTCAAGCACAGAAAATAACAGATGCGTATCGCATCGGTAAGGAAATCTTCATTTAAGCTGTGCTTCTCTCTGATACAAGCCTTTCTTATATTACTTTCCTTCTTTCACAATATCCTTACAATTAAGCATTTTCATATCCATGACACCTTTTCTCACTTGACATCATTGCTTGCGTGTGTAAAATAACGGCGACTTTCAAAGGGGAGGGAGGAGTATGGGATTCAAGTATACTCTGAAGATTTTCGTAGATGAGCAAACAGCAAGAAGGGCTATTATCACTCCCGAAGTTGTTAGAAAGATGAGAAACACTGGAACGAGAATGGAATATTCCTCTGGGATTCTCAATGTGACCACTAAGGAAAATCATGATATAGATGAAGAACTCTTGAAAGCCCTGTCAAGAGCTATAGGAAAACCAGTGGAAGCTGTAGCAGAATTAGAAGTCAACGGAAGAGTAAAAGAAATATTCAGAGGAAAATTGGATCCCTTCAAACCTCTGGGGGTTTCCTCCATAAGCGATTCAGAGGAAGAGGAATTAGAAGAAGACGAAGAAGATGCTATGGACGAAGAAGAAATATTCCTCGATGAAGAAGAACTAGAAGAGGAGATATTCTACTACGACGAGGAGGAGGATTAATACCTCCATCTGTTCCTTCTCCACCCATATCTATCCCAGCCTACAACATACCCTATTCCGAGCTGAATGAGCCAAGCACCTGCAACTACTCCAACAAACGCCCAAAATCCGAGGGATATGGCTCCAAGGAGTTTTAAAACAAGGACTATTCCTATTGTCAAGGAAACGAGTCCTTTTGGAAAGCTCCGAAAAAGTGCGAATATTCCGCTAACTCCAAACCCCACAGCTATGATCCATAAAAAGAAATCCCATATTCCAACTGGGACTATTCCAAGCGCTCCAAGAAGAACCACCAATCCCAGAATTATCAGAATTATTCCCAACATCCAGTTCACTCTATCACCTCACTGGCGGCTTTTTTCAATCTGTTCATGACGGAAAATAGTATACCCTTCTCTGGAAAGCCTTCTACAACCACCACTTCTCCTTTCATTTTATCTGTTTCTCTCAAAATTTTGAATAGCTCATGCGCTATTGAGTATTCCCTCTCAAGACTTCCAAGCGCCAAAACCTTATAACCCTTGTACATTTCCTTGTGCTCCTTTGGACAGATAACTATAGGATCGTTAAAATTCCTCAGAACAGCCTTCATCTTGTCCATATTCTTTACCAAAATCAAACGCTTTTCAGGAGCATAGTGCCGGTATTTCATACCAGGAGATGGCGGCTTGTCCAAAGAGATTTCTCCGAGTGCTCCCTTGTGGACTTCAATTTCAGATATTCTAGATATCTGCTCCAAAGTAAGAGGACCCGGTCTTAAAAGCACAGGTGGATCTTTTGTTAAATCTATTATCGTTGATTCTATCCCAAGGGGAGTTTCTCCGGCATCTATAATCACATCAACCCTTCCCATCATATCGTCTTTTACATGTTCAAAGCTCGTCGGACTGGGTTTCCCGGATAGATTCGCACTTGGCGCTGCTATCGGACATCCCGAAAGCTCTATTAAAAGATTCGCAACGGGATGCGATGGCATCCTCACAGCCACAGTTGGCAAAGACGCGCTTACAATATCTGGAACATTCGATTTTTTCTTCATTATTAGGGTAAGCGGACCAGGCCAAAGCTTATCGATAAACTCATAAGCTATTCTTGGCACACTTGAGACGACATCATAGAGCATATCTATTGAACTTATATGGACTATGAGAGGGTTGTCCTGAGGTCTTCCTTTTGCTTTGAATATTTTTCTGCAGGCGTTTTCATTAAAAGCATTTGCTCCTATACCGTAAACTGTTTCCGTTGGAAATACAACGAGACCTCCTTTTTTAATAACTTCCGCGGCTTTTTTTAAAATCTCGCTATCCGGGTTCTCTGGATCTACCTTAATGATCTCTGTCATTCTCTCACTCCCAAAGCGACCACTGCACCTGCAAAAGCTAGAATTCCGCCTATTATGAAAACAACGCTGTATGACAAACTTCTAGCGACCATCACAGAGAGTGGAGGAAAGATTATCCTGCTGAATATATTTATGCCTTGAAATAGTCCTTCCCATCTTCCGAGTTCTTTTGGCGCGGATTGAAATTTCAGAGTTTCTTTTGCTGGGAGCCATGTGAGAAATCCTACCCCCACTAGAATATGCGATATATAGAAAGTTGTCACACTTGGAATTGACATCAGAAAAAAGTAGGCACTCATCAAAAAGCCTCCTACGAAGAATTTCCACCTTAGTTTTATCTTCTTGGTCTTATCCCCCAGCAAAAAATATGAAAGTATTATAGAACCTGAGAAAAACATCTCAAAATAAAGCATGTTGAGCTGATCACCCTTGAGAATCTCTTTTAAAAAGTACGAAACTATCATCCAGCTTGCAAAGTTAAACGACAGGAATGTGAGAAGCTGAGATATGTAGATGTAAAGAAGACTCTTTTTATCGTGGGCCTTTGAAGCTCCTTCCATACCGCTTTTGACTTTCGGTAAAAACGCCAAGAAAGCGAATATGTATACCATTGATCCGAAGAACATTGAAAGAAAGAGCATTCTGTAAATATTAAAACTCCTCAGGTAAGATATAACGAAAAACACGAGAAAAAACATCTTTACGGACTCCGAAGTGACGATCATCTTTTTGTAAACTTCTTCCCTGATATCAGGAGGTATTATCGCTCTCTCATAGAGAACAAGCGATGGAAAAAAAACATCGAAAAAGCTTGCAGCTATCTGAGCTATAGCGAACCAAAACAGATCGTACTTAAAGGCGAGTATCAGAGGTCCAAGAGAGTATATGAATCTTCCAACTACTACACCTATTCCAGGGGGAAACTTTTCAAAGAATCTTCCAACGGTGTATGAAAGAACCGCTTGTATAGCATAAACTGTGGTGAAAACCCATCCAATATCCGACAAAGATACGCCATTCTCCGAAGCGTAAAATGGAGATATAAGCACAAAAAAGTACAAAAAACCGGTTATGGAATTGATGATTATATAACGCTTGTAAAACATCATTCCCTCCCGAAGTACTTATCAAGATCTGAAAAGCTCAATCTAAACACGAGAGGTCTCCCATGAGGGCAGGATGTTATTCCTTTCTCCTCTATGATTCTCAAGAGCTCAATTGCCGAAGAAGAATCTATTCTGTCACCCGTTTTGACAGCACTTTTGCAAGCCATATCCGCGAGAATCTTTTGAATTGTATCTCCAAAACCGGCTATTTTTGATAAACGAAGCTCGTCCAATATTTCTTTGAAAGATTCTGTCGCATTTGACACCGGAAGAATTGACGGTATGGATTCAAGAGAGATTGAATTTCCATCAATTTTAAACTCAAATCCGAATTTCTCTAGCTGTTCCTTGTTTTCCAAAGCCACATCAATCAAAACATTTTCGAGTTGCATTTCTATGGGAATTATAAGCCTCGTTGACTCAAGCTCTCCTTTTGAAAATCTTTCTTTGAGCTTTTCATAGATCACTCTCTCGTGAGCTGCGTGATAGTCGATTATCAGAAGGGATTCTTCATCCTCAACGAGTATGTATCGATCTCTAAGAATCATGAGGAAATTCCACTTCCCACTTTCTCTTGGTTCAACCCTTGAAAAGCTCTTTTTAATTTCAACAAGACTCGTTGGTTCTTTGAAAACAGCTTGAGTTCTCTTTGGCTCTTTATAACCGGTCTCTCTTGGAAGTAAATCTCTCTTCCAAGTCTTTGATACATATTTTCTAACTGCATCGCGTACTGACATCTCAACAAATTGGACATCTGAAAACTTCACTTCTGTTTTCTGAGGATGAACATTCACATCGATCTTATCTGAAGGAACTTCAACAAACACTACAGCAACCGGATGCATACCTTTTGGAAGGGCTTCACCATACCCGATTTCAATCGCTTTGATTATTTCAGGGCTTATGACACTTCTTCCATTGACAAATACATATATTCCACTTCTCGTTTTTCTCCAAATACCCGGCTTTGAAATAAGTCCCCATATCCTTATCCATCTTCTTTCAAAAGATATCTCAACCATATCCCTGACTTTCACATCAGGCATTACAACAGATAATCTCGCCTTCAAGTCAGATGGAATGGCATTGTAAACAACTTTCCCGTCTTTTTTAAAAGTGAAATGAACCTCAGGCTTTGCCAGTATGAACTTCTGAACGGTCTCAGTAACCATTCTTGCCTCGATTGAAGCGGACTTCAAAAATTTTCGCCTTGCCGGTATGTTGAAAAACAAATCTCTGACCTCGACTGTTGTTCCCTTAGAAGCATGCACCTTTTCAATTCCTAAGATCTCGCCACCTTCTATTTTCACCTTTGAAGCATAAGTAGAGCCTTCTTTCCCAGAAGTTATGACAACCCTGCTAACCCTGACTATGGACGAGAGAGCCTCACCTCGGAAACCATAGGTCTTTATTCTGTAAAGATCCTCGACGCTGTATATCTTGCTTGTGGTATGAGGTTTCACAGCTAAAAGGATTTCCTCTTCGCTCATCCCAATTCCATTGTCCGAAACTCTTATATACTCCTTACCACCTTTGATTATCTCTATATCAATTCTTTTAGACTCCGCATCGAGTGAGTTTTCCACAAGTTCTTTGACAACGGAAAAAGCGCCGACGACAACCTCGCCGGCGGCTATCTTCCTCACAACCTCTTCAGGAAGCTTTCTTATCATATTCTCATCAAGTATCCATGTGATTGAAGAATTTTTGCCATCATCTCTTTTGTCACTTTCTCATCGTCATATTCAACTTCCACAGCTCCGGCATCAAGATCGACTTCTACTCTCTCCACACCGTCCATGCTGCTTATGACATCGTGTACTTTCTTAACATCATCCTCGTTCTTCATGTTATCCACGGGAAAGTACCTGAGCCTTTTCAAAGTCTTCACCTCCTAATCTCCAGTCTATCTAAAACTCTCCTCAAGTCCTCTGAGATAGGTGCAGATACCTCAAGTTTTTCACTGCTAACCGGATGATTCAGCTCAACAGAAGAGCAATGAAGAAATTGTCTCCTCAAACCGTATTTTTTCCTAAACTCCCTGTTGTACGATTTCTCACCATATTTGTTATCTCCAACAACATGATGACCGATCATTGATAAATGTCTTCTTATCTGATGTTTTCTTCCGGTCTTTATTCTCACTTTCAAATAAGAAACTCCTCTTTTTTCTGACAAAACTTCATATTCTGTTAGCGCATCTTGATCATCAAGAGGAATGTCTATAAAACCGTGATCTTTTTCCATGTATCCCCTGACAAGAGTCAAGTACTCTTTATGAATTTTCCTCTTTTTGAACATCTCATTGAGCTTTCTAGCAATCGATTTGCTTTTTGCAACGATCAAAGCACCTGAGGTGTTCAAATCCAATCTGTGAACAAGATGTGGTTCAAACCCTTTTTCCTTTCCATAATACATCAAACCTTCTATGAGAGTTGCTACATGTATGTTCTTTCCAGGATGAAGAGCTATACCAGCTGGTTTATTGAGAACTATCATATAGTCATCTTCATAGATTATGTTTAACTTCATTTTCTGAGGCTCAAGGTTGTTTTCTTTCCTCCTTCTGAAATTGTCCAGATCGACATACTTTATCTCAACTGTGTCTCCTACCTCCAGTTTGTGAGAGCCATCTCTTATTCTCTTGCCGTTCACATAAACCTTTCCTTTTCTTATGAACTTGTAAAGAGCAGAGAGCGGAACCTCCTCAAGGTTCCTCCTCAAAAACTTATCGAGACGAGAGTAGTAATTTTCGTCATTTACATGCAGTTTCCACATCAGCGAAACAGCACACTAACCGACAGATTCTTTCTTATTCTCATTATAGTTTCTCCGAGAAGCGGTGCCACACTGAGAACTTCAAATTTTTCTGGGAGCGAGTCATGGTGTATCGTGTCTGTAATAAATACCTTTTCTATGGGTGAATCCGTTATTCTACTCTTCGCGTCTTGAGAGAGAACCGCGTGAGTTGCACAGGCGACAACTCTCTTAGCACCATTCTTCAGAAGAGCCTTAGCTCCTTCGACCAAAGATCTTCCAGTATCGATTATGTCATCAAAAAGGATAGCCGTCATTCCTTCGATATCACCTATTATGTGCATAACCTCCGCAACATTGTCTTTTGGTCTTCTCTTATCCAATATCGCAAGAGGAGCACCTATTTTTTCGGCGAACTTTCTTGCTCTCTTCACTCCACCAACATCTGGCGAAACAACTACTATATTGTCGTATTCCAGGGCGTGTATCTTCTCTGAAAAAACAGGGAAGCTCCAGAGATTATCAACTGGTATATCAAAGAACCCCTGTATCTGTTCAGCATGAAGATCTATCGTTATTACCCTACTAGCCCCAGCAACGGTTAAAAGATTCGCCACAAGTTTTGCACTAATCGGATCTCTTCCACGGGCTTTTCTATCTTGCCTCGCATACCCATAGTAGGGCATCACAACGGCTATCATGTTTGCAGATGCTCTTCTGAAAGCATCTATCATTATCAAAAGCTCCATCAAATTGTCGTTAACCGGAGGCGATGTCGGTTGAACGATGTATACATCATGCCCTCTAACAGTCTCAGCTATCCTTATGTTTATTTCACCGTCGGCAAACCTGCCAACCTCTATTTTTCCGAGGTCGACTCCTATGTATCTAGCTATGTCTTCTGCAAGATATCTATTTGCACTACCGGAAAATATCTTCAGCTCGCTCGCACGGGAATACACCCTTTCCCCTCCCCACCGAATAATACCATAACGAACCCCGCCCTTGTGGGGCGGGGTTCGGATTCTGCCCTGAGCAGATCAGCCCAAGACTTTCACATTGGAAGCCTGTGGTCCTTTTCTACCATCAACAACCTCGAATTCGACGCTCTGTCCCTGTTCCAGGGTTTTAAACCCGTCCATTTCTATGGCTGACCAGTGGACAAATATGTCTTCTCCGTCCTCTTTCGTTATAAAACCGTATCCCTTCTTGGGATCAAACCATTTTACAGTACCCTTCATGCTAACTCCTCCTTGCAAGTTACTAGCCCAACGGGCCGAGTCTTAGAATACGCCCTCCGGTATAAAAAGTCAAACACTTTTTTGAAGATATTCTAAGACCTTTTCTTCATCTGGTGGAACAGGGACTATCTCAAAACGTTTCTCAAGAGCCCTTATATCTTTCAACCCATTTCCAGTGACAACTATCGCAACTGTATCGTCTTTTCCTAATCTCCTAGATTCCACCAGCTTCTTTAATCCTGCATATGGAGCTGATCCGGCCGGCTCTGCAAATACTCCCATCTCAGACGCAAGCTCAATTTGAGCATCTATTATCTCTTCGTCAGATACGGATACATAGAACCCTCCACTTGCCTTGACATATTTGCATGCTTTTATAACATCCCTCGGCTTTCCAACAGATATCGAATCAGCAATCGTGTTCGCCTCCATATCTATCGGCTCAAATGGTTCTCCTTTATCAAACACCCTTTTTACTGCATCCGCACCCTCAGCCTGGACACCAATTATTTTTGGAATTTCATCTATCAAACCCACTTTATACATATCATAAAAACCTTTATAAAGTCCGCTTATTACCGTACCGTCCCCAACACCTACAAGCACATAATCAGGAACTTTGTATCCCATTTGAACTGCTATCTCCATCGCACCTGTCTTTTTGCCTTCCAAAAGATATGGATTAATCGCGCTGTTTCTGCTGTACCACCCCATCTTGTCGCCGATTTTCATGGATATGTCAAAGGCTTGATCATATGAGCCGTCTATCGGAACAAGCGTTGCTCCAAAAACTTTTATTTGAACTATCTTTGGTCGAGGAGCTTTCGCTGGAACGAATATGACAGATTTCAGATGAGGAGTTGACGCAGTTAGACCGGCAAGAGAAGATGCCGCATTTCCAGTGGAAGCTGCATATATCGTCTCATAACCTTTTTCAGTTGCCTTAGCTATAGCCAGAGCAGAAGCTCTATCTTTATAAGAAGCTGTGGGATTGACTCCATCGTATTTTACGAGAAATCTATTAACTCCCAATTTCTCGGCTACTCTTGGAAAATCATAAAGAGGAGTTCCGCCAACTCTCAAAGGAACTTTGTAATAGTTTTTTGGAAGGGGAAGAAGTTTTTCAAACTGAAACATATCCCTCTCTGGGGAAAATTCCTCTCTTGAGACTCTTATCTCGTCGTAGTTGAAGACAACCTCAAGCGTCCCCTTCCTCGGACCGCATTTCGGACATGTATATTCAACCTCATCAGGATCATAGATAGCCCCGCAACTTATACACCTTAGCTTGTAACTCATCTCCATTTCCCCTCCACGGGCATAACACCACTTATCGCATTAACTGGACATCTCGTTTGACAAAGTCCGCATCCAAAACACTTATCCTCATCAACTGTGACTGTCTTCGCTTCCTTGTCAACCCATATTGCCCAGTATGGACAGACCCATTCACAAACTTTACAGAAGGTACATTTATCGAGGTCAACCTTGGGATGATCGGGTTCGTACTTGACATTCCACTCAAGCTCAGTCTCTATGACTTCCTGAACCGATCTGAAGCCGTATTTTTCAAGAGCTCTTGGAAGAGAGTCTACTATTCTCTTGTAAATGTCCTTTCCCTGTATGAGAGCGGATGAAAGAAGCTGAACAGCTTTCGCACCTGCAAGGAGGAATTCCACGACATCATCAGCTGTGGCTATTCCACCAACACCTATAACATCTATTCCTTCAACTGCATGACTAACTTCATAAACCACCGCAAGAGCGAGAGGTTTTATGTAAGGACCACTAACCCAAACATATCCATCCTTACCTCCGAAAACTATTTGTCTTCCCTTTGGATCTATCTTAAGAGTTGGTCCAAGAGAGTTTATAGCCACGACACCGTTAGCACCATTGTCTCTCGCAACCTTGGCAAAACCTATTCTGTCAGGTATGTGAGGGCTCATCTTCATAAAAATAGGTTTATCGGTGTTCTTCCTTATCGTAGACACTATCTCTCCGATAACAGAAAGATCTTTTCCAACATAGTGGGTGGACACTTCAAAACCATCGGCAAATTTATCAAGTTCTGGTATAAGTTGCTCCATATCCTCTTTCGTGTAACCAACACTCACAATCATTGGAACCTTTAGTTCCCTTTTGAGTCTTGGAAGAATCTCATTTATCCACTTTTCAGGCGGGAGCTCGCTCCATAGCTCTGCATTCATTACATAACTCGTTCCCCCACCTATACACGGTCTCGGAACCTCAGCTGCTTTTGTTGATATGGTCTTGGTGACTATTCCTCCAACTCCTAACCTTTCGATGTACAGAATCTTCTCATCATCACCAACAAGCGGACCAGAAGCTGGCATCACTGGATTTTTGAGTTCTATCCCCGCTACGCTCGTTCTCAGATCCACAACTCATCCCTCCCATCGCCTTTTGATAAAGGAGTATAAAACTCCTTTGCCCTCATCACAAAATTTTTCACCACCGATCAAGAACATATCCAGCGAAATACCTTGAAAGGCTGAGAAGAACTTCCTCCATCTCGCTTTTTGGATATCTCCTAATGGAAAGTGCTAAATCCTGAGAAGATGAAGAGAGAGTTTCAAAAACCCCTCCCGTTTTCTCCGCAAAAAGAGTCTCGCCTTTCCAGTTTCTTAACCTTATCGGTTTTTTTAATCCCTCACATGAGAGGATCTTACTTATGCTCATATTCTCTAGTTTTGAAAAGAGCTCTAGAGCTGCCGCAGATATGGCAAAGGTAATCTTTGGATGCTTTGGAAGAATCTCCCTAAGGCTGAAAGACAGAGACGCAAACTGCTGAGGCTTTGCAAGCTCAACAACATGCCTGTACTCCTCTATAACTCCCATCACGGTCTTGTAATTCTCACCCTCTTTTCGCTCAGGAACAATCGCGCCAGTTCCAATTTTTCCATCCTCTTCTAACATTACAACGACATATTCTCCATCTTCAAATCTCTCCAAGTTGTAGAAAAATTTCACTTTTCCACCTCCGATTTTTCTACAACAAGATGAGCACCTTCAACCTTGAGGATCTTCACCTTCTCACCTTTTTCTATCACTTGAGAATCATCTTTTGAGAAAGCTCTCCACATGTCGCCATTCACCTTAACGATACCCTTACCAGCGGTGTTGTCTATCGTCTCAATAACAATAGCTTCTTTCCCGACAATATCTTCCAGATGAATTTTTTTGGAGGGTTCATACCTTTGAATTTTTCTAGCAAACGGTCTTGTAAGAGCTAACAAAACGGCGGACGATACAAGAAATATGGAAAGCTGCCATAAAAAACCCAGCCACACCGCAGAAATTGCCGCTACAAATGCCCCTATTCCAAACCACATATAGAAAAATGCCGGAGCTGTGATTTCTATTATCAAAAACACAACACCTATGACTATCCAGACTATCATGGGATCACCCCCAGTTTTTTAAATGAAAGTCATTGCTTTGCTTCCTGAGATAACATATGGGAATATCTAACTTTTCCACATTTCCATATCTGTGGTAAGCTACAGCCTTACATCCTCCACCACATGCTTTTAAAAACTCACAGCTTTTGCAAGGACCGGGGGTTGGAAAGTATTCGGCGGGATCAAAGGAATTCCATATCTCGCTAAACGGCTTTTCTCTAACATTTCCCATGTAAAATTCCCTGTTATATCTGAAATGACCGCACGGAACCACCCAACCACTGGCAAGCACAGAAGCATGTGTTACACCTGCACTACAAGGATCTCCCGTGATATTTTCTTCAACATAGAATGTCATATCATTCTCGTAATTCTTCATTACTTCCCTTACATGTCTTATAGCCTCTATCCAATCTAAATCGCTCATATCGAGTTTCTCACGATTCACAACACCACGCCCAACAGGTATGAATCTATCAACATAGATCTTCTTCACCCCAATGCTCCTAGCGAGATTGATCATATCCTCAAACTTTCTCCAATTTCTCTTGTTTATAACATTCAGCACGACTGGGTCAAAACCACTTTTAGTTAGGAGTTTAATACCTCTCACTGCTTTCTCAAAAGAGCCCTTACCACGAACAAAATCATTCGTCTCCGGGTCCGGTCCATCTAAGGATATACCTATCATCAAATCTGGATAAATGTCTCTGAGCTTTTTCACGACATCTTCGCTTATGAGAGTTCCATTCGTGTTGATCATAACCCTCAGATCTATTCTCTTCGCATATTCCAACAATTCGTATATATCGCTTCTAAGCAGCGGCTCTCCACCAACTATATCAAAAGCCCAAACACCAAGAGCTTTCAAATCGTCCATCAGATTCTTTATCTCACTTGTGCTCAACTCAAACGGACTTCTCTGTCCAGCTTCGCAGTAGCAATGAATACATCTTAAATTACAAGCCAGCGTTATCTCAAACTCCACTATCTTTGGGGGATTTCTCAAAGATCGCACCTCCCAATCAATATTATCAGGAATTTGCAAGTTTGTGGGCACGCTCATTCTTCGACTCTGGTATCCATTCTGCCCTCCATCTTTTGAATCTTCCCAAAAGCTCCATGACTTCCTTTTTTAAATCCTTTAACCTTTCATTTTTCACCCTCCACCTTCCGTTTATCTGTTCTATCACTATTGAAGAATCACCATATATCTTCACGGATTTCGCTCCCACCTTTCTGGCAAGCTTCAGAGCTTCTATGAGAGCAAGGTATTCAGCTATATTGTTCGTTCCATATCCAACCTTTTTGGATATTTCCATGATCTTTCCGCAACATTCTACAGTGGCTCCTATTCCCATTTCACCAGGATTGGGATGTGCTGACCCATCAAAAAATATCACCGCATTTTTTTCATAAGAATCGATTATGTCATCCCAATCCTGAAGGATTTCGAGTGCTGTCTCATCTTTAAGATCATCGATTAACTTTTTCAAAGCTTCTTTTGGATTCACAATACTCACCTCAGATATCTATCTCAAGCGTAGGGCCAATAGATAAGAAATGAATTCCAAGAGTGGAAGAAATCCCGAAAAGAACGAATCCGCGCTTGTAAAGAGTGAAGAAAACATCCAGCCCAACAGAGAATTCTCCATTTGATGCTCCAAAGAACCCGCCAAGTTCAGTGTCAACATCTAAGAAATCCGTATCTTTATTCAGATAGATCACAAAGCTTTTTGAGAAATCCGTGAGAAATCCAGAGCTAAACCCAGCCTGATTCAGAAAATCCATCCTGAAAAGCTCAGAAAATCCCATGAGATTCAAAGAAACACCTATCTTTATACCAAAGGAAGCTATTGAAAGTACCAATAGCACCACTAAGATTGTTTTCACTTGACTATCAGTCCTTCCTCTGCATAAAGCTTCAGCCGTGTAATGAACTCTCCCCATCCTGCAGCGCAACTGAAAGCTATTTCAAGGTCTTTCTCATCTAAAACCAACACCTTATCTTCTATCTCAACCCATGTTCCGCTATCGAGGGCCTCATGAAGTCTGATAATTGTTCTCGATCTGTATCCGTCTTCGTATTCATTCCAATGGAATTCCCAGAGTTTTTTCGGTATTACAGCGACATTTACACCTTTATCGATCACTTCCTCTCCTTCTATCATCCATCTGAAGAATATCTCCCCACCTTCTTTCAGGTCCAGCTTCATACCAGAAGTAAACCACGGATCCCATCCGTTTTCATTAAAGAGTATTCTCCAAACTTCTTCAAGTGGCTTGTTTATTTTGGTCACAACTTTTATAGGTGGTACTATCATCTTCCATATACAGAATAAAGCTTTTTAGCATTTTCCATGAAAAGCTTTTCGAAATCTTCTTGGCTTATATTCGATTTCTTGAGATAACTTAAAAGATCCGAGTAATTCTTCATAATCTCCAAAGCCTTCTTTGGATTGTAGAAAGCTATAACACAGTATTTATCAAGAGGTGGATCAATATAGTGATATTTTGCAAGGATTATCATTCCAACTACTACATTGTTCGATATGATTCTAACAGCCTTTGAGTAGAACTCCGAGGATCCGTTCTTTATAAGAGAAGATGTCGACTTAACAACCTGCCCCAAGAAATCTGATATGTCATCTGCTACCTTCATCTGAGCTTTCTTGTAGTTATCCTCAACTCTTCCACCCTCCACACAACTGTGAAAAACATAGAGCTCTCCCTTAGAATAATAGTTCATGAGCTCAGGTGAGAGATTCGCTTTGTACTCAATCTTAACATTACTTGGAACACTCACATTGCATAATCTTATACCTCCAAAAAGACATGGATCTTGAGGAACTTGATAACTATTTTGATGGGTTCCACGAGTTTGTAGATACAGCAGTCCTGCCAATAAAAGCGAGAGAATCCCAACAAGAACAAGAATATACTCTATCTTCACAGAAATCCCCCCTCATGTATAAAAACGGGTTGGGATTACCCAACCCGTCCTCCCCGAAAGGATTAAGCTAAATTATTTCTTCTCAAGTGGAGTATCTTTGTAAGCTTCCTTGAGAGTCTTTGTAACTTCGTCAAAGACCGCCCTTGACTGAGCACCGTACTGTTTTGCAAGCTGCTCTATGACATTCTGCTGCTCTTGAAGCGCCTTCAAAGCTGCGGATGGATTGTAATAGAGTATCACATAATACTTACCATGGCTTCTGTATCTCATGAGCTCTATAGCGCCCGTTATTCTCGCCTTTGCATGTATCTGCTGGACCATTTTGTGGACCTCTGTCGCAAGCTTGTTAACATTGGTCTGATCTTTCTTGTTGCTCTGGCTCTGAGCAACGCTTGCAAGTTCCGCTTTTGCAAGCTCAGAAAATCTGTTGACAACTGCATTTAGGTACTCAGCGAGTTTTCCCATGGCATCATCTTTAGCAGCTTCATAAGAAACCATCGATTCTCCAAGGAATGTCGGTATAGTACCGTATTCTTTGTAGTTCTTTTCAATCAGTTTAATTACTCCACTGTTAATATATTCAACTTTCGCATCTCTTGGTGCTTGAGCTACAACCACATTACCTACCTTCAGAGCCCTTGTCTCTTTTGGCCAAAACACAAACATCATCACTCCAACAAGAAGAACTGCTGCTACAGCTCCAGCTATGATCAGCATCGTGTTGTCTCCTTCACCTCTTCTAAGTTTAAACACCCTCACCACCTCCTCAGAAATTCTCTCTTTTATTATAACAGACCACATCATCTTAGACCGAAGAAAGGTGATCTGGGTTTAATTTTTGAAAATGACAAAATCAGCTAAATTTGTCAAGCTTACAAGTATCAATAAAAGTAAAGATCCCCCGCAAATGCGGGGGATCTTCGATAGCTTCTATCAGTATTCAGGCATTTCTGGCATAGTGTTTTTCTTCTCCTCAGGTTTCTCGACCACGAGAACCTCCGTGGTAAGGAGCATTCCGGCGATCGATGCGGCGTTCTGCAGAGCACTCCTGGTGACTTTTGCAGGATCGATTATTCCCGCATCAAACATGTTTGTAAACTCTCCTTTGA
>WGAO01000092.1 GCA_015489065.1 Thermotogaceae bacterium
ATGTTCCTGGCCATCTCAAATTTCTTTAAATCCCCAAGCAATACTTCCCCATATAGCGTGTGTTTCTTCATTATCTCAAATTCTTCTTCTGTTAACTTCCCAGGTTTGTTCAGTATCTCTTGTGGAACGAGAAGCTTTCCTATGTCATGTAGCCTTGCATAGTACCTTATCTCATTTACAAATGATTCCCCAAGTCCTAGCTTTTCCGCTATGAATGCCGAGAGTTCCCCTACTCTGTATATGTGATTGCCCGTTATTTCATCGTATCCTTCTGCTATCATTGATAGCTCCTGTGCGAAAAGAAGGTGCGCTTCTTCTAGCTCTGTGTATGCTTTCTCCACTTCTTGATATGCTTTCTCTAGCTCTTGTTCTGAGGCTTCCAAGCTCTTTAAAAACTCTGATATGTCATTGGCCATCTCCGAAAAATGCCGATAGATTTCCTGAAACTCCAACACATCGAGAGATTCGCTATCAAGCTTCCTCAAAGTTTTCTCATCCCTAAATTTTCTCATCGCCATTAGTAGTTTTTGTATATTGTTATCAACTCTTTGCACTATCCCTTTCATCATGACATTCGTCAAGATTCCACCTGCAATTGTCGTGATAAACGTTATCAGCGCAAGATATAGGAAGGAGTGTTTGATTCTGTTGAAGTCAGTTTTTAAGACCACCACAAGGGGCTTTTCAGATGGGGCGGTTTTCAAAAGCAATATGTGTATTATACCCGATCGTGTCTTTAGATATGTGTGGTCCATTCCTTCCTTGATGGCATCCATTATTCTATTTTTAACGATCTCGTTATCTATCTCCGGAAATTTTGGACTTACCGGCTCGAAATCCCAGTCGTATATTCCAATGCTCTTTATAAACGAAAATCTCTTCCCTAAATCCGCAAGCTTTTCTTCGAACTTCTCTACTTCAGGCTGATTCAAAAAGATCCTGATCATCATGTAAAGATCCTTTGAAATCTTTACAAATCCCTTTTTGACAAACTCACCATTTTCCTCTTGCTCTAACTTTTCAAAGAGACTTTCTCCAGGCTTTAAGCTTTTTATCTCATCTAAAACTGGCTTTATTATCTCTATATCTTTTGCACTTGGATAAATTATTTCCCCGTTTGACTTGAACAAGACAACTTCACATTTCTCAGCGTCTTCTATCTTTTCACAAAGCTCTTTTTGAAGATCTCTAAAATTTCCCGGAAGGTTAGCAATAAGGGGTTTTATTCGCTTTTCGATACGCTCGTCATACTCACGCAAAGCTTGAATTTTCGATGTTATCGCCATTCTGATCATATATGCAAATGTATGTGAAACTTCACCTGTCAATTCACTCGTTAAATATATTCCAAACGCGAAAATTACAATCAGCAGAAATGCGCTTATTACAATTGTCGTTGCGAAAATCCTTCTTGTAAGGAGATCTTTAAGCCTTATACTCCCAACCTCCTCCCTCATGGTGTAGTATACATTAAATGCGACATGGCATTTATTGGATGTATAATCCCCCTTATGTTGGAGGTGATAATATTGGATGCCATTCTGGAGATATATCTTGAAGATTTACCTCCAAGTGAATTTCCAGAACTACTTGAAAATATGAAGGAAAAGATGGAGGAGATTCTAAAATCCGAAGGAATTCCTTTTTCATCTGTCAATACTGGAATGACCGTCAGAAGAATTTATGTGATGATAGAAGGTCTTCCTGAAAAACCTCCATCGAGGATTGAAGAGAAAAAGGGTCCTCCTGAAAATATCGCTTACAAGGATGGAAAACCAACAAAAGCTTTAGAAGGATTCTTGAAAAAATTCGATGCATCACCAGAAGATGTGATCCTGAAAGATGGTTATGTGTATATAAAAAAGGTAATAGAGAGCAAAAGTACGAAAGAACTTCTATCAGAAATCTTTCCAAGATTCATATCTAGGTTGAGGTTTAAAAAACCAATGAAATGGGGAAATGGTGAATACGAATTCGTCAGACCTGTTCACAAAATATTGGCTATGATTAACAAAGAGATCATCGAGTTTAAAGTCTTCGGTGTGGAGAGTTCGAATGTTCTTAAAGGTCACAGGTTTTTCGGGGAAGAAGAAGAGCTTCCAGGCGTTGATAAGTACGAAGAAGTCCTCAAGAGAAATTATGTGATAGTTGATATAGAGGATAGGGAAAACATGATAAAAGATCAGCTGAATTTAGAAAATGTCGATGTCGATATCGATGAGGAGCTTGTAGACGAGGTCGCATATCTCACAGAATATCCCAAGGCAGTTGTTGGGAACTTCAAAGAGGAGTATTTGGAATTGCCACAAGAAGTGATAATAACAACCGTCAAGCACCATGAAAGAACCTTTGCCACATTCAAGAATGGAAAGATCACAACAACTTTTGTCGGATTTCAAGACGGGCCCCAGGATGATAAAAATATAAGAAAGGGTTTTGAAAGGGTGATTAACGCTAGGCTTGAGGATGCTAGATACTACTATGAGATAGATCTGAGGTCTTCCTTTGATGAATGGAACGAAGAGCTTAAGGGAATGGTGTTTCAAAAAGAACTCGGCACGCTTTTTGATAAGGTAATCAGAATAAGAGATCTCGCTCTGAAGCTCGCAAAAATGATCAAATATCCAGATATCACCAAAGTTGAAAGAGCGGCTATGATAAGCAAAGCCGATATAGCCTCAAAGGTCGTCTACGAATTTCCAGAGCTTCAGGGAGTCATGGGAAGGATATATGCTCTGGAGTGGGGAGAAGAATACGATGTGGCATGGGCTATTCAAGAGCAATACAGTGATGATCCAAGGGAAGAACTAGGCGGAATAATTGGCGTTGCAGATAGAGTAGATACGATAGCTGGAAATTTCTCCGTCGGGAACATTCCATCCGGCTCTAAAGATCCATATGGATTGAGAACAAAAGCAGATGCTATATACTCGATTATCAGAAAATTCAGATGGGACATCGATATCACAGAGCTTTTAGAAAAAGCCTTTGAGCTTTTAAAAAACAAAGAGAATCGAGAAGAGCTCTACAAGTTTATGAAAGGGAGATTCGAAGCTTTTCTTGAAGGAAGAGGGATATCTTGGGATGTTGCAAGAGCTGTCGTCCATCTTTGGAGAACACCATTGAGGGGAACGCTATCTGCAGAAGCTTTAGAAAAGATTGTTGACTCTCCCGATGTAGGAGATCTTAGAATAGGATTTGAGAGAGTTCACAACATGTCACTAAAACACGACAGCAAAGAGTTCGATGGGGCTCTTCTAAAAGAAGAAGCTGAGATAAATCTCATGAATGAATTTTTTAAGGTTAAATCGGAGGTGCAAAAATCCCTGGAAAATTTGGACTATGATTCAGCTTACAAGTCTCTCATAAGTTTGAAACCTCATATAGACAGGTATTTCGATGAGGTATTCGTAATGGTTGGAAGAGAAGATCTCAGAAGGAGTCGTCTTGGATTTCTGAAGAATGTTGACGAGCTTTTTATGTCAGTGGCAAACTTGGCAGAAATCAGCAAGAATAGGATTGATGAAGGGAGGAATCAAAATTGACGCTCTTGGTGCTTTTCTTAGCGGTTCTTGCTTACTACTTCATCATATTCGTGAAGAATATTGAAAATTCCATAACGACGCTTTTCTTCGCGATAATAATCCTCCTTCTCAAGCTTCATCAACCCGGATTCGTGGAGATGAATTTGAGAAATTTCGGTTATATAGTGGATTTCAACACTATAGGAATCCTTCTTGGCATGATGATAGTGGTTGGATTTCTGAAAAAGTCAGGATTTTTCCAGTACATGATAATAAAGATGCTCCGATTTACCAGAGGAAATTTTGATTTGATGCTGTTGATGCTCATGATAACCGTTTCAGTAACATCTGCTTTCCTTGACAATGTTATAACAATACTCATGACACTCCCCATGATATTCCTAATAGCTGACACAATGGAAGTCGATCCCACACCGATGGTCTTGATGACGATATTCATGGACAATGTCGGCGGTATGGCAACACTTATAGGTAGTCCTCTCAACTTGGTCTTGGGATCCATAAGCGGAAAGAGCTTTAACGATTTCCTCACACACACAGGAGTTTTCACGATAATAGCGTTTGTAATCGTATACTACCTTTCAAAGAGATGGGTTAAAACCGGCGCGAGCGAGATAGAAAAACTAAAGAAACTCTCCGAAATGGATCCAGAAAAGGCGATCGAAGACAAAAAAATGATGAAAGTCTCAGTCATAGTGTTTTTGTTCATAGTTGCCGGATTTATGCTTCACTCCTTGCTGGAAATCGAGCTCTCATACATAGCACTCCTTGGAGCTCTCACATTGATGATAATATTCAGGAGCAGCTTCGAGAAAGCAAGCGAGGATATAGACTGGGATACACTGTTTTTCTACATGGGACTTTACACGATATCCTATTCACTCGAAGAGATAGGGGTTATTCAGCAGATGGCTCAGGTCTTAATGCCTCTTAAGGGTAGTTTCATAGCTTATTCTATGGTGATCATGTGGGGAGCAGCGTTTATAATACCATTCTTGAGCGCAGTTCCAGGCACTTTGATACTCGCTCCAGTTCTTGGGTATCTTGTAAAAGCTGGGTTCTCGAAGAGTATATGGTGGGCTTATGCTTTTGGTGCAAACCTCGGAACGAACTTCACTCCCCTTGGAGCTGTTGAGAATTTGATTGGCGTTGCAATGCTCGAGAAGCAAACCGGAAGAAAAATAGGATTCGGAGAATTCATGAAGTATGGTATAAGATCAACTGTGCCAGCTATAGCAGTTGCTTCTGTGTGGTTTTTATTGTTCTACAGGTGATGTGTGATAACACATGGAAGTATTCGTATTTTTGGAGAATAAGTTCTATGTTTGGGCACTGATTCTCTCAAGGATAGCGGGCATGATGCTCGCTACTCCTTTTTATTCAGGATGGTTCATACCCATCAGAGTGAAGGTTCTTCTCTCGGTGTTTCTGAGCTGGATTTTGGTATACACCACAGATTACACGGTGCCGCTGTCAACGCCTGTGATAAATATAAGTCTTGGTATACTGAACAATTTTATAGTGGGAGCTATAATAGGATTCATAGCATATGTTCTCATGTCATCTGTTATGAGCGCTTCTGGAGTTTTCTCTGTTCAAATGGGATTTATGATAGCGTCGAGCTTCGATCCATCTGTTCCAGAAGTGCCGCTCCTTGGAAATGTAGTCTACCTTCTTTCAATATATGTCTTTGTGGCGATGAAAGGACACATTATTTTCTACCAGATAATAGCGAATTCGTTCAAAAAACTCCCTCCGGTGCTGTACGGAATAGATTTCAATATGGTAAAGTTTTTGATGGACAAATCCGGCGAGATGTTTGTAATAGCAATACAGCTGGGTATGACAATAATAGCGCTTATGCTCGTGATAACAGTTCTCCTTGGAATAATATCAAGGCTTATGCCACAACTCAATGTTTTTATGGTCGGAATGCCTTTGAAAATACTCGTCGGGTTGATAATTTTCTTGGGGATGATACCAATATGGTCGGAGGCTTTCGAGTTTCTAGTTCAAAAGATGATCAATTACGCTCATTTCATATCATCGAGATAGATCTGCAGCTCTTTGCAGATCCAGACAAAACGGAAAAACCAACCCCTCGTAGAAGACAAAGAGCGAGGGAGGAAGGTAATGTTGCAACTTCAAGAGAGCTGAACATGGCTGCAGCATTTCTTTTCATGAGTGTAGCTTTGATGATATTTGGAAACAGCCTTGTATCAGCTATAGAATCCGCATGGGAAAACTTTTTCACGCTCAGAAATTTCGATGATATGACTTGGAGCTCTCTTCTTTCAAGAACTATTGGAAATTTTAGAGATGCTGCAATACTGGTCGCTGGTGTGGTACTTGGGACCATGGCTGTTGGGATACTCGTCGGAACCTTCCAGACGAGGTTTCTCATATCCTTCAAAGCAATAAAATTCGATCTAAACAGGATAAATCCCATACAGGGTTTTAAAAGGCTTTTCTCACTCCGATCGGTATTTGAGCTTTTGAAAGCGTTGATAAAAACCGCAATAGTCGGATACATAGGCTACAGCGCTTTCAAAGGTGGGTGGAAACATATGCTCGATTACCCCATGATGTTCCCACAGGATTCTGCAGCTCACATGGTTAGAGTTATATTCAATATAGTGATTAAAAGCGGCATAGCTCTTCTGGCACTCGCGATATTTGATTACTTCTTCCAGAGATGGGAGTACGAAAAAAGTCTGAGGATGACAAAGCAGGAAGTCAAAGAAGAGATGAAAGATATTGAAGGAAACCCGGAAATCAAGAGAAGGCAGCGTCAGATGATGATGGAAATACTCAGAAGTAGAATGATGCAAGAAGTTCCAAAAGCCACAGTTGTCATAACAAACCCTACACATGTCGCTGTCGCCGTTAAATACAACAGAGAAGAAGACGAAGTCCCAATGGTTGTGGCAAAAGGTAAGGACAAAGTGGCTGAGAAGATAAAAGAGGTTGCAAGGGAGTATAATATTCCAATAGTTAGAAATCCTCCGCTCGCTTGGGAGCTTTACGAGAGAGTAGAGCTTGGAGAAGAAATTCCACCAGACCTTTACAGGGCGGTAGCGGAGGTGCTTGTTTATGTTTACTCTTTAAGACAAGAGGTGTGACTTGATGAGAAATTACGATGTCGGGGTATCATTGCTCGTAGTTGCAATAGTTCTTTTAATGATCATACCGGTCCCCGACTGGGCACTGGACTTGTTCCAGATTTTGAATATATCCCTATCAATGGTACTGATGTTCTCAACGCTATACATAAGAAATGCGTTGGAAATATCCTCTTTTCCAACGCTCCTTCTCATAATGACACTCTTCAGGCTCGCTCTCAACATAACATCAACAAGGCTTATATTGCTCGAAGGTCCTAAATTCTCAGGTAAAGTCATAAGAACTTTCGGTGAATTCGTCGTCGGAGGAAATTACATAGTCGGCTTGATAGTTTTCACGATAATAGTGATAATCCAGTTCATAGTCATAACAAGAGGTGCTGAGAGAATATCAGAAGTTGCGGCGAGATTCACATTGGATGCGATGCCCGGAAAGCAGATGAGTGTAGATGCTGACCTCAACGCCGGACTTATAACCGAGGAAGAAGCCAGAAAAAGAAGAGAAGACATAAGAAGAGAGGCCGACTTTTATGGAGCCATGGATGGAGCGAGTAAGTTTGTCAGAGGAGACGCAATAGCCAGCATAATAATAACCTTTGTCAACATAATAGGTGGACTCATAATAGGTATGATTCAACATAAGCTGTCTGCGACCGAAGCAGCGCAAGTCTACACACTTCTGACTGTTGGAGATGGACTCGTCAGTCAGATACCGGCTCTCATGGTTTCAACAGCAACGGGAATAATAGTTTCAAGAGCTGCCTCACAGGATAATTTCGGAAAAGAGATAGTCAGCGAACTTAGCAAGGAAACGAAAGTCCTCTATCTCACCGGTGGAGTTCTGATGTTCCTGGGATTCCTAACCCCCCTACCGATAACAACAGCCGTTGTAGGGAGTTTGTTTCTGTTTGCGGCTTGGTATGCCTCAAGAGGTGTTCCTCAAGAAGCCCTTGCAGGTGCCGGAGTAGAGGAAGAAATGGAAGTTCCATCCGGGCCGGTTCTCTCAACACCGGAGGAAGTAGCGGAAGTCATAGAATCAGACACCGTAGAGGTAGAAATAGGCTACGGACTGATACCACTTGCAGATCCTTCCCAAGGTGGCGACCTACTTGAGAGGATTACAATGGTGAGAAAACAACTGGCTTTCGAGATGGGCCTCGTGGTGTCCCCTATCAGGATAAGAGATAGTATTCTGCTGAAACCAAATGAGTATGTAATAAAGATCAGAGGTGCAGAAGTTGCAAGATACGAATTGATGCCAAACAGACTTTTGGCGATAAATCCAGGAATGGTCAGCGGGAAAATCGCCGGTGTTCCAACAAAGGAACCCGCTTTTGGGCTTGAGGCTTACTGGATTGATGAGAGTTTGAAAGATGAAGCGCAAAGGCTTGGATACACCATTGTTGATCCCCCGACCGTCTTCGCAACTCACCTGACCGAAATTTTGAAAAGACATGCACATGAGCTTCTCGGTGTCAAGGAATTCGAACTTCTCATCGAGGGTTTGAGACAAAAGATGCCAAAACTTGTGGATGACCTCATACCGAATGTTCTCAAAGAATCCGAAGTGAGAAAGGTGCTTCAGAATTTGCTCAGAGAGGGAATATCGATAAGAAGTCTGCCTTTGATATTTGAAACCTTATTAGAATACGGCGAGAATACCAAAGACATCGATTACTTGACAGAGCAAGTCAGAAGGGCACTGAAGCGACAAATAATAGGACAGCTTCTTGCAGATGATGGAAAGGTGCATGCCGTTGCCATAGATTCAAATCTTGAAAAACAGCTCTCTGAATCGATAACAGGAGAGGGTGAGGATAGAACAATAGCTATGAATCCAGACATCTTAAGAGAATTCATAGACAAGCTATCCGCAGAACTTGAGGGAATGATGAAGAAAGGATTTTCACCAGTTGTAGTCACTTCTGGAGCTTTGAGACCTTATCTGTCAAGACTCATATACAGATTTATTCCAAATGTTCCAGTCATAGCATATGAGGAAATACCAGATGACATATCTCTCCAAATTGAAGGCGTGGTGAGATTGTGAAGGTGAAAAAATATGTTGTGAAAGATGTTAGAGAAGCGATGAGGATGATAAAAGAGGAACTGGGGGATGATGCGGTTATTTTGAATACAAGAAAAATTAAAAAGGGTGGTTTTTTCGGGCTCGGAGCGAAAACATACTTCGAAGTAACCGCAGTTGTCGAAGATGAGAATAAGAATAAAAAGGTTGAAAAGCCTAAGGCTGTCTCTAGGGAAGATATATACAAACTCCAAGAAATACTCATGAAAAACAGAATGTCTCGCCAGATGCAGTCACAACCCTCTGGCATTTCCCCATCTCCAATGATCGCTCCTCCAAGCAGGAGTGTTGAGGAAGAGCTCATGAAGATAAAGGATATGATCTCAGAGCTCAAAAGTATGGTTGTCTCTGGAAAAAACGAGATGCCCCCAGGAATAAGAACTGTAGTCAACGGAATGAGAAGACAGGAAATCGATAACGATGTCATAACAAAGGTTACGGAGTATCTGAGAATAACCTATGGAGATGTAGATCCAGAAGCCAAGGAATTTAAGTACAAATTAGCAGAATATCTGGTACCGTTCATAAAGACGGAAGAAGCAAATCTCTCAGGGAGAATCCTCTTTGTGGGGCCAACAGGTGTTGGAAAGACCACAACGCTCGCAAAGATAGCTGCAAAGCTCAAATTGGAGCTTAAGAAAAGCGTGGCGATATTGACATTCGATACATACAGAATAGCTGCAGCCGATCAGCTCAAGACTTATGCATCGATAATGGATATCCCAATAAGGGTTGCCTATACTCCTCAGGAAGCCGGTATGGCTCTCAACGCCATGATCGATTACGAAACGATTCTCATGGATACAGCCGGAAGGAGTCAGAAAAACGACATACAGATGGGGGAACTTAAAGTTATAGTTGACATGGTAAAACCTGATAAAATTTTTCTCGTTCTAGGAATGAACTACCGCCTTTTAGATGTAAAAGAAATAATAAGGAAATTCAAAATGGTTAATCCAACACATGTCATACTCACAAAAATGGACGAAACATCCTCCTACGGTCACTTTATAAATGTTCCCCTTCATTCAGACCTTCCAATAATCTATGTTACGAACGGTCAGAGAGTACCTGAAGATATTTTTGAAGCCAATTCTGTAGAGCTGTCTAAAATATTAGCTAATGGGGTGCTTGAAAATGTCTGACCAAGCAAGCGGGCTCATAAGAGAACCAAAGATAATAAATATCGTTAGTGGCAAAGGCGGGGTGGGCAAATCCCTCTTGTCGGTTAATCTTGCCATAGCCTTGAGCGAGAGAAATAGAAAAGTCCTTCTTTTCGACGCGGATATAGGGTTCGGAAGTGTAGAAATTCTGCTGGGATCTACAACTAAAAAAACTCTCAAAGATTATTTCAGAAAGAACTCCTCGTTAGAGGACATTTTGATGCCCTCAGAATATGGAATAGATATTCTTTCAAGTGGGCTCGATGTTGAGGATCTCGTTTATTTTAATGTTGGTGACAAATCCCAACTTTACAGAGATTTCATAAATGTGACCCGAAGGTATGACTACATAATACTTGACTTTCCACCTGGATACAGTGAAAACTTGGAAAACTTTTATGAAGCATCGGATTTTCTCATAGTCGTCAGCACACCTGAACCAACTTCGTTGATAAACACATATACATTCATAAAAGTAATGGCTGTCAAGGGAGTGGATCCTAAAGAGTTGCACCTCGTTATGAACATGGTCAAAGATTTAAAAGAGGGGAGAAGAACAATAGACAAACTCGTAGGAGTGATAGAGAGATTCATAGGTGTATCAATAACGGCAACTCACATAATGAAGTACGATAATATTGTGAAAAAGAGCGTCTCTCAACAAAAACCGTTCGTAATTTATAAAAAGACTGCACAACCCTCGCTCGCGGTTTACAGAATAACCAATATGATTCTCAGAGAGAAAGGCGAAAAGAAGGCATCGTTTTTCGATAAGATAAAGGCATTTCTCGGAATAGGGTGAGGTGAGACATTGAAACTTGTGGACCTTCTCAAAGACAAACTCATGGGGATGTATATAGAAGTTGTGAAGAACGGAGAGGTATTAAAAAGCATCTATAACGGGATGGAAAATAAAGCTTTTCTAATAGAAACCGACGAAGAGCTCAAAGAAGGAGATGAGGTGCTCCTCAGATTGTCTTTTGGAGGGTGGAATTTCACATTCCCCTGCAAAGTAAGCAGCGGAGCTTCTGGGGTTTATGTGCTTGTTCCAAGTGGAAAGGTCAAGATAACAGAGAAGAGAAGAGAAAAAAGAGTACCGACTGTGTTAGAATGCAAACTGGGGAATTCTAAAGGAACCATACTAGACTTATCTTATCATGGAACAAGAATACTGACATTAAATCGAGTGGATATAGGAAGCAAAATGACTCTGGAAGTTGGAGAGAAGAAGCTCACCGGAACGGTGAGATGGAATAGAAGAGAGGAGGTCGATCTGAATAGTGTAGGCCTTCTCATAGATGAACCACCCTCATGGTGGGAGGATTTAGTTAAATATCACATCTCATCTTATATAAGGGCTTTGAGGAGGTTATGATATGCCCGTGTCCGAAATGTATAAATTCGATAGTGTTGTTAAACCGGGAATGCCGGTAATATTGGATATAAGTTATCCGGAAGATCTCGAAGGAGAATACAAGAGCCAAGTTTACGACTATTCGATGTCGAGCAAGAGGATGAGGCTCGCCATGCCTTCGTTTAAAGGTAGGCTCGTTCCACTTCCAAAAGGAACGAAAGCTTATGTAAAAATAATAGACAAAGGATCTTTATATGTATTTCAAGGCACAGTCCTTTGGAGCGGAAAATCAAAAGAAGACGGATTCCCGTCGACTATAATCACAATACCCGAAAAGGTGAGAAGAGTCCAAAGAAGAAGATTCAATAGGATACCTCTCAAATTAGTGGGAAAATACAGAAGAGAAGGCGAAAAAGATTACAAAACTTTCTCCTCAGTTGATTTCAGCGCGGGTGGAATGCTTATAATAGTCAAGGAAGAACTCAAAGTAGATGAGAAGATATTTATCACTGTAAAGCTAAAGCCAGATCTTGAACTCGTGGATCAACCTTCACTTGTCAGAAGAGATGGTGGAACTAGGAACATAGATGGGCAAATCCTGAGGCTTTATGGCATAGAATTTTTAGATGTGAATCTTAGCCTTGAGAAAAAACTGGTTAGGTTTGTAATGGAAAAAGAGATAGAATATCGTAAAAAAGGAATTCTCATATAGGGGTGATGGAAATGAGTTCAGTTTACGACAAAATGGATGACAGGCATCTTGACTTCCTCAGGGAGATAGGAAATGTTGGAGCTGGGAATGCCGCAACAGCTCTTTCAGTTATGATAGACAGAAAAGTGGAGATAGATGTTCCCGATGTTAAGATAGTTCCGATATCGAGGGTTCCTTTTATACTCCCAAACCCAGAGGAATTAGTTGTCGGAATAAAAATGAGTGTTAAGGGGGACGCCGAACTTGAAACGCTTTTAATATTTGATGCAACTGGTGCAAAACAGCTTTTGAAGATCCTACTCTTTGGTATGGAAATAGAAGATCTAACACAGATAGATGAGATGTCGGTCTCTGCGCTAAAAGAAGTGGGAAACATCATCTGCGGATCTTATATAACCGCACTTGCAAACTTCACAGGACTTTACCTAGATCCACTTCCCCCAGAAGTCAGTGTTGACATGATAAGCGCGATAATATCAGAGGTCTCTCTTGAAGTTGCCTACACTGAAGATAAGATAATATTTATTGAAACCCTCCTTGACATTCAAGATGTCAAGGTTACGGGTTATATATTCATGATACCCAAAGGTGAGGGGTTAGAAAAGATATTCAAGAGTATGGGGTTGATGTGAGATGAAAAAGAAAGTAATAATCGGTATAGGTGAGTACGCTGCCGAGAAACCTCCCGCCGTTGTGGTTACTCTGGGGCTTGGATCATGTGTTGGGGTGTGTATAAGAGATCCCTCTACCAAAGTTGGGGGTATGGTTCATGTCATGCTCCCTGATAGCGGTGGGAAGGCAGTAAGTATGCCGGGAAAATTCGCTGACACTGGCATAAAAGCTCTCATAGAAGAGATAAAGAAGAAAGGTGGAAATACATCAAGGCTCGAAGCTAAAATAGCCGGAGGAGCCTCTATGTTTAGCGGTAAGGGTATGAATGTTGGGCAGAGAAATGTCCAGGCGGTTAAGCAATGGTTGAGAAACTTTAGAGTCAGACTGATAGCAGAGGATACTGGAGGAAATAGGGCAAGGAGTATCGAATACGATTTGGAGACAGGAAAGCTCCTTATAAGAAAGGTTGGTGGAGGAGAGAAAGTAGAGGTAAAGGAGATATGAGAAATGTATATAGACAAAGAGAGAGTAGTAAGAGAATATCTCCCGATCATAAAGAGAATCGCTCTTGATCTGAAACAAGGACTTCCACCAAATGTAGAAGTCGACGACTTGATACAGGAGGGTGTTTTAGCCCTCCTTTCTTCTCTTGAAAGGTACGATCCAAAAAAAGGAGCTCTTCACAACTATGTGATGATAAGAATAAAAGGAGCTATGCTCGATTACCTGAGAAAACTGGATTGGCTTCCAAGAAACCTGAGAAGACACATGAAAGATGTGGAAGAAGCCATGATAGAGATAGAAAATGAAGGTTTGAATATAACAGATGAGGAAATAGCCAAGAGGACTAATCTCGATGTGAAAACTGTAAAATCCGTCAGAAATGAAATGGTGAGAAAACAAGTCTTAATGCTTGATTCTTATCTCTTTGAAACCGATGAAGCTTATCTCGAATCCGTTCCATCCGATTCAAACACCGAAGACGAGATAATTAAAGAAGAACTAATAAATGCCGTCAAAGAAGCGATAAATAATTTGAAGGATAGAGAAAAGCTGGTTCTTTCTCTGAGATTTGAAAAGGAGTTGTCTCTGAAGGAGATTGGAGAAATTCTGGGTGTGAGTGAGTCAAGGGTCTCTCAGATAATATCTGTTTCCTTAGCCAAGATAAGGAAACAGATCGAGGAGATGATCTAATATGGTAAATCCAGTCGATGTACAGGCACTCGTCGTCAGAGCAGTTGATGCTTCTCAGAGTATCAACCAAGTTCAGAATGCTCCACTTGCTGCCCAGCATACTGGACAGATGACGGAAATGCAGCGCTTTGAACATGAGAAAAACATGGTCGTGCACACAAACGCATCGGAGGAGAAAAATGTTCAGAACTCCCTTGAAGGTGGAAACAGAGGTTTTTATTCACCCGGCAGAAGGAGAGAAGGTTATGAAACGAGAAACAAGAGATTTCTCAGGGATGACAAAAGAGGGCTGATATTGGATGTGAGATTGTGATTGGATACATATCAGTCGAGGTCGAAAATGAAAAGCACACAGGCGGGATAATAATAGTTGATGAGAGGGGAATACCCGTTGAGTTTAAATACACAGAGCCCGTTCAGCCCACCCAGCTTCAAAAGATAATATATGGAAGATCACTTGAAGAATATCTACATGTTGAAATAATAGCTAAGTCACTCTTATCCAAAGTTGAAAACAAACCGGGAATTTTCTTAACAGACGATGTGAAGCTGATAGAAGCTGGTGAGGAAGTGTTCTACATAACGAGAACAGTTGATGATAGCACAGCAGAGGAAGGTGAATACGTTATATCCGCACCAGGTATGAAGTACAGACTCATAGGAAAGAGTACCCTATCAGAAGAAACTCTAAAGGAAATTGAAAACTTTGCCGAGCACTTTGACATCTTGGAACCTTTTCAGCGTCTCCACAAGGCGCTTGTCTTCGTATGTTCAAATATGTGAAGGATTTTTTTAAAACTCTCTCCATGGAGATCGGCGGTGTGAAATCTCAATCTGTCGATCTCACGATTTACGCTTCTGCGCAGAGCTTAAAAGTGAAAGTCGAGTTACCAAAAGTTTTCAGCGTAGATGATGAGATAAAGGTTCTAGGAGAAACTTTCCCAAGAAATGTCAAGATAAAAACAGAATCATTCAAAGATCAAAATGTGGAGGTCTTTAGTGAAAACTTCTCCACACGATTGTTGATTATCAACAACCCTCTTGAGTCATTCAAAACAAGTATATCGAGCACAAGAATCAAAAACAAGGTGAATTTGGTATCTGAAGACCTAACTCTGGAAAATCCAAAGATAGAGGATGGGATATCAGATTTCAAGACAACCGCTAGAAACGGGAAAGACTTACCACACATATGGAGGGTCTCTTATATGAGAAGTCCGCTTGTAGAAAAGGAGAAGATACTAGACGCACTTGCAAGACTTCTAAAAAGATACGGCGGGAAACCTGAAAAAATGGAATTTCTTGGCTACTTCAGAAATATCCCTATAGGTATGGCAGAAGCGATGGTAGTGGAAAAAGGTAAACTGGTTTTGAACATATCCAGAAAAAAGAGGAGATCTGTCGTTGTAGATCTCGTTGCTATAAAAACCCCAAGAGGGGTGATGGTGGAGGTGGTTCGTTAATGCTTGAAGTCATAGTCGACGGGATAGTAGGCGTTGGGAAGACGACCCTCGTCAGGATACTCCAGAGCGAGCTTGGATTAAGTCCGTTCTACGAGATAAGCGGTGAAAGAGTAGAAGATTTGCTTCGGAACTTCTACTTTGATGGGAAGAGGTGGAGCTTCACCTTACAGGTTTATTTTCTGAACAAGCGTTTCTATCAGATGAAAATGTCTGAGAAAAACGGAAGATATGTGATGGATAGATCGATATACGGCGATTTCTTATTCGCAAAAGCTCAGCACGAGCTTGGCATGATGAGCGATCTTGAGTGGGAAGTTTACAGAGAAATGTACGACAACCTTGTGGAGCATGTTGTTCCACCACGTTTGATGATATATTTAAGGTGTACAGTTGATACCGCTGTAAAAAGACTCAAAAAGAGAGGAAGGGATTACGAACAAAATGTCGATTTTTCGTACTGGAGCCTTATCAGAGAGCTCTACGAAGATATGTTCTCTAGATATAAAGAAAGCATGCTCCTCGTCATAGATGCCGACAAAATTGACTTCGTTGAGAACGAAAAGGATAGAAAGAACATGCTCAATGTAATATCCGATCTTCTGAGTTCTCACAGAGGGATTTTTAAGTTCGATGGAGAAGAGCTCAGGAGGGTCGAAAATTGGAAAAGTTGATAGGATCATTCGTTCAGTTTCCAGGGATAATAGTTACTTCTTTCGTGGTTTTGTACATTCTCAAAAGAAAGAAAGCCTATCTGTTCCTATCTCTGATATCGTACATATCCCTGAGTGAGTTCCTTTTTCTCCCAATCCAATCTCTCTGGACAGTCAGATCTGAACCTGTGAAGGCTGACATAGTGGTTCTTGGCGGAGGAATACTGAAAACGCAGGATAAATATACTCCCAGCAGAGCAACTCTGTACAGGCTGAAAAAAGCTTTTGAAATTTGGAAGAAATTCGGTGGAAAAATCTATGTCAGCGGAGGAGAACAAAACGAGAAAGTCAGTGAAGCAAGTGTGATGAAAAAAACTCTAATAGAGTGGGGCGTTCCGAAAAACGATATTATCACCGAAGACAGATCAAAAAGCACGAAAGAAAACGCCTTGTTTCTTGCAGATAAACTTCCCAGGAGATTTAACTTGGTAACATCTGCTGTTCATATGAGAAGATCCCTCATGGTATTCAAAAAATTGGGGAAAGCTCCAATCCCCGTTCCGACAGATTTTTTGATAGGCAACTTGACAATACAGTCCTTTTTTCCATCTGAAAGTGCTTTAGATTTTTTAACGGAGTTCTCTCATGAGATAATTGGTATCGTGTATTACAAATTAGGAGGGATGTGAATGGATATAAAGGTTTTAAAAGAGAAGCTGAACCCGGATGCTGTGTATTTGATGAAAGAAGGTCCTTTCGGGGAGAACACGGTAATAGTGGTGGTCGACGATGCCATATCTGATAAATTAGATGATATCGTTGAGGATATAGAAGTAGATTTCGATTTTGCAGTCGTTACTAAAAGTGAGTTTGAGAAAATAAAAGAGGTAGTGGAAGAGAGTGGTGAAAAGCTTTGGTGATATGTGTTACCGGAAAGATAGGTAGTGGAAAAAGTACCGTGTCTAAGATCGTAGCGGAAATCACCGGGTATGAAGTCATAGATGTAGACAAGGTAGGACATGAAATCTTAGAGAGCAACGATGTCAAATCAGAAATTCGTAAGGTTTTTTCAAATGAAGTTTTCGAAGGCGACAAAATCGATAGGAAGAAACTAGCTCGTATCGTCTTTAAAAACAGAGAAAAGCTCAAAGATTTGGAGCGTATTCTCCATCCAAGGATGCAAAAGAAAGTCATCGAAATGGTGAAAGGAAAGGACGCTGTTGTTGACTGTGCACTCTTGGAAAGGATGGATCTCCTCAAAATATGTGATTTCATCATCACGGTGATAAGCAAATATGAAAACTCAAGGATTAGAAAACCACATCTAAGCGATGAGGATTTTAAGAGCATATGGGAAAATCAAAATGACATAAGGATGATAGGAATTGTAATCGAGAATGACGGCACCTTTGAGGATCTAAAGAGGAAGGTCAAAGATGTTATGGAGATGATCACATGAGAAGTATCCTTGAAAACCATGTTGATGATTTTCTTCAGATTCTCTCCCACGACAAATGTGAATGGGAAAACTTTTGGAAAAAGCTTAAAAAACGCTTCAATCCGCTCCTTGACGAATACGAAAAGATTGTAGGAGACGAATTTTACAAAGCTTTGAAGTCCATCAAACGCATGGACCTTGATAGATTCAGAAGAGAATGGCTCAGAAAAAAAAGAGAATTGAAACGTCGTGCTGGAATTTTGATAAGGTCAAGGTCGAAAGAGCTCGATCTCAAAAAGGCGGATTTCGTAGTGTTTCTATTCTTTGGAGCAGGGTTAATCGACCATGTAGTTGTCAGAGGAAAAAGAGAGAGCGTGATAATGGTAGATGCTTTCAAATTCTGGAAAGAAAAGAAATTGGAAGATCTCCCCGAATCTATATTGAAATTTTCAGAGAATTTCAGATCTGGAGGTGGAAAGGATGGGATACAACCTTAAAGGTAGGTCTTTGATCACTCTTTTAGATTATTCGCCTCAAGACGTAAGATATCTTTTGGATATATCAAAGCAGGTAAAAGCGGAGTCAAGGTCGAGAGCCAAATTCAAGAGATTTGAAGGCTTGACTCTAGCAATGCTCTTTGAAAAAAGATCTACGAGAACGAGATTGGCGTTTGAGAGTGCTTTTACAGAGGAAGGAGGACACGCTATATTCTTATCAAAAAATGATATACAGCTTGGCGCGAAAGAATCGGTCGAGGACACAGCTAGAGTTTTGGGAAGAATGGTCGATGCGATCATGTTCAGAGGCTTCAAGCAAGAACATGTGGAGATTCTCGCAAAATATTCAGGAGTTCCTGTTTACAACGGTCTTACCGATCTTTGCCATCCAACTCAGGTACTCGCAGATCTGATGACCATAGAGGAAAACTTTGGAAAGCTCAAGGGAATAAAACTCGTTTTCATGGGTGACGGAAGAAATAACATGGCTAGATCACTGATGATAGGTGCAGCGAAAATGGGAATGGATTATGTGGTGGTTTCTCCAAAAGAACTCAGACCCGATGAGGAATTCATAGAGAAAGCCATGGAGATATCCAAAGAAACCGGAGCAAAAGTATCTTTCACAGATAATGTTGAGGAAGGCGTCAATGGAGCCGATGTCATATACACCGATGTTTGGGCTTCCATGGGAGAAGAGGACAAACTTCAGGAGAGAATTAAGATGCTCAAACCTTTCCAGGTGAATGAAAAGGTCATGGAAATGACCGGAAAAGAAGAGGCGATATTTATGCACTGCCTTCCAGCTGTGAAAGGGCAGGAAGTCACATTCGAAGTCATAGAGGGGAAGAAGAGCAGAGTATGGGAAGAAGCAGAGAACAGAAAACACACGATAAAAGCCTTGATGATAGCCACGCTTCTTTAAAGAGTTTTCTTAAACTGGTAGGATTGTTCTTTGATTCCATCTTCTTTCTGAGCGTTGGTGCGATCATTGGAGGTCTGGCGTTTTACGCATATATGGAATACTCTCACAGTGTTTTAAAAAGCGTGAGAGTGCCGGATGTTAGAGGAATGTCAATATCAAAAGCTGAGAAGATTTTAAAAGATATGAAACTGGTTCCGGTGCTGAAGAAGAAAATATGTGCAAAGGTTATAGGGACATATCCAAGCGCTGGAATGGAAGTCAGAACAGGTAGAAAAGTGGAAATATACTGTCTTGAAGCGACTATGAAAGAGCTCGCAAATATGCTAATAGGCATTCCTTTTAAATATGTTGCTGATACGATGATGAGTCTGGGTCTGGATTACGAAATATCCAAATTACCGTATCCCGGCGGGGATGGGAAAGTGCTCGATGCAGTTTACACCAACGGAAAGATGTTTCTACTTATCGGCGAAAAATATTCAAGGAAATTCTTTGTAGTCGGAGATTACAGGGGAAAAAATTTGAAGGATGTAAAATCCCGTCTGAAAAAGATGGGACTCCCTTTCAGGATAGAGGGAAAAGGAAAAAAGGTGGTTGATCAATTTCCAGAACCTGGAAGTGTTTGGGATTCCGTAGTGCTGATAACTGAGTGATAAAATTCTGTGGGAGGGTGAAGATGCCGAATTCCTCTGAGAATAAAATAGTGACCCTGTTCTCCGGTTTCATAATGGAGCTCAACAACGCTGAGAGCGCTGACGAAATATTGGATGCGCTTCTTCGTATAATAAGGAAAGTCGTAAACTTCAAGTGGATTGCGATAATAGATGAAAACAAGTCCGTAGTAAAGAAGTACCCGAAAGATTTCGATGTAGATGTGAGCAAGTTCGACGAGCTGGTAGAGTGGGCTTTTTCAAATAAGGCTCATTCTTTCTATCCAGTAGGCGAAGAAATAGTCGGACTCCTTCCCATGATAAAAGGTGATCATGTTTTGGGTATGATCTTGGTAGGACTTGAGGAAGAACCCAAAGTGGAAGAAATAGACGCCATGCGAGTATTTTCCTTCCTCTCAGCCACCGTAGCGGAAAATGTCAGACTCCTTGAGGAAGTTGTCACTAAAAACAGGTTGATCGAGGAAACGATGAATTATCTTCACAGTATATTAGACACTTTCCCAGAAATGGTCATAGTCGTTTCAGAAGAAGGTGAAATAGTCTACATGAATCGGAGATTCGTCGAAGAAGGTGATGTCGAAGGCCTCAAAGACAAAGCTCTTGAAGTAGCCAAACAAGTCATAGAAACGAAGGTCCGAGGAGTTGGTGAATACGAATCTAACGGTCAATTTTTCTCCATAGTTGCTGAGCCTCTAAAGTACAGAAACACTTATCAGGCAGTCACCACTATAATGAATGTCACATCCACGAAAGAATTAGAGCGTCTGAAAAAATTGGACAGGATGAAAACAGAATTCGTTGCGAACATATCACACGAGTTGAGAACACCACTTGCGGCGATCAAGGCTTATTCCGAGACGATACTGGACAGCTTGGATATGCTCGACCCGGAAACTCTCAAGGATTTCATGGATACCATACACAAGCAGAGCATTCACCTTGAAAACTTGCTGAATGAACTTCTGGATTTCTCAAGACTTGAGCAGAAGACCCTTAAACTCGAAAAAGAAGAGGTCAACATTGTGGATGTTGTCAGAGATGCTGTGGAAAGTTTGAAAGAGAAGGCAGAAAACAACGGTGTCAGATTGGAGTTTGAAGCTGAAGAAGAAGAGATAAAAGCTTTCATTGACCCCAAGAGGATAAGACAAGTGCTGATAAACCTAATAGATAACGGCATAAAGTTTTCAAAGAGAGATGCTAAAGACAAGTTTGTCAAGGTAAGAGTTGAGAAGAAAGAAGATTCAGTTCTGATATCCGTTGAGGATAACGGCCTTGGGATACCGAAGGATAAATTTGATAAGATATTCGACAAATTCTACAGAGTAGATCAATCCCTGACTTATGAAATATCCGGTACAGGACTGGGCTTGACTGTAGCCAAAGAGATCGTAGAGCTTCACGGGGGTAAGATATGGGTGGAGAGTGAAGAAGGTGTTGGATCAACATTCTTTGTAGAGCTACCCCTGAAAGGGGAAGATTGAATTGGTCACCATAGACAAGCTTATCGAGAAGATAGAAGAGCTTCCAACACCAGATTTCATAGTTCAAAAAATAATGAATGTGGCTTCAGACCCAAACGCATCTGCAAAAGAACTCGCAAATGTGATAATGATGGATGCCAGTTTGAGCTCCAAAGTTTTGAAACTGGCAAATTCAGCATATTATGGTATACCAAGGAAGATAACCGTTCTAAACGAAGCTATAATGATACTCGGATTCAAAACTGTGAGAAATCTCGCGATGAGCATATTCACCTATAGTTCGCTATTTGCTGGAGGCGGAGAAAGCAAGATAGATAGGAAACGCCTGTGGAGACATTTTATATATGTCGCCGTTGGGAGCGAAACAATAGGAGAAATTCTCGGATATCCAGTCAAAGAAGAGCTCTTCATAAATGGGCTTCTTCATGATATAGGGAAGATAGCACTCGATGTTATGAGCCCTAAGATAATGGAAACGATATACGATGTCGCCTCAAAAAAGAAGATAACTTTTTCAAAAGCTGAAGAACTCTTAGATATTCCTCCGCACACGGTAATAGGTGGAAAGATATCGGAAAGATGGGGGCTACCAGATGTGATAACTCAAACTATAGAAGGTCACCACAAACCAAAGATGTTCATTGACTCTCTGAATGCTGAAGTCGTTGCAATGGTTCATGTGTCTGATGTTGTCGTCAATGTAATGTTTCCTGGAGATTCTCTATCTTTCGGAAAGCCCAAATTATCTCCAGATGCGCTCAACATCTTGTCCTTAAGGCCAAGAATGGTTAAGAAATTCATAGACAAGTTCAAGGAAAAGGTGAGTAAAGCCAAAGAGTTCCTGGAAATGTGAGGTGAGTCTGTGAAAGTTTTCTTAATCTTAATTCTGATCATACCAGTTGTGATTTTTTCAGGATATTTCATGAGTTTCGGAACGGAATACGGTTTAAGCGTTGGATATTCAGAAGAATGGATATCCGCATGGATCGGATACCCTTATTCAGGTTTTGAAATAAGACAGTCTTGGGAAAGGTATCATTTCTTTGAGCAGATATCCTCAAGACTTTTCGAGTCGAATCTTCCAGGATTCGGAAAGATCGAGACTAGGACGGATATAAACGGAGTGGTCGGAGGAATATACCTAGGCTTTTCCACAGAGGAAGCTACGACGGTTAACGATGTGGAGTTGGTTGGAAGCATCTTCTTTGGAATCGATCTGAAATACGGAGATGATACATACACCTTCTTTGACTTATCCTCAACATTCTTTGGACTTTACAGAAAGGATACAAAATATCACTTCGGATTTGCACCAGTTAATGAGCTTGCCCTCTTTCCGTATTCAATAGCTTTGGGAATAGGAAAAGTTATGGACAACTTGACTCTGGAAATCGGTTACAGATTCAGAAGCGGGTTTGTGGTAGGAGTTCCAACACCGGTCATAGATGTTGGAGGGCTTTTCTTCAACTTCAGAGTAAAGCAATGATAAAAGCCCAAAAGAAGCCTATCAATCCACCTATTACTATCTCAAATGGCTTATGAATTACATCCTTTGATATCTTAGGGCGAAGTCTTAAAATATCGGATATCAGTATCATGCCTATCGAAAAAGCAAATCCAAAGCACGGCGATGAAAAGCCTTTCTCAAAACCCACCGAGAAGGTTGCACCAGTTATAAGAGCTGCATGGCCACTCGGCATTCCACCGTAACTTTTAAAAGCTTTTAAATCTTTTTTCAACATCACTTTCAAAAGCTGAGTAGTGACAAAAGATAGAATGGAAGTCCAGATTACAGGATTTTTAAAAATATCCATCATTTGATCACCTTTTTAACCTCTTCCTCTGTCAGCTCTCTCCACGATCCTTCTGGAACATCCAAGCGAAGATCTCCTATCCTTATCCTTTTTAGCTCAACAACTCTCAATCCAACAGCTGCCATCATTCTCTTTACTTGATGATATTTTCCCTCATCTATGACTATCCTCACAACATTTTCAAATAATTTCACATTTAAAGCCTTAGTGAAATGTCCATCCTTGAGTTTCACACCATCAAGAAGTTTCAAAGAATTCTCCACATCCCCTTCAACCACAACTTCATACTCTTTCTCAACATGGCTTTTTGGCGAAGTAACCCTATGAGAAAAAATCCCATCGTTTGTAAGTATTATTAGCCCTTTTGCATCCTTATCAAGTCTTCCAACAGGAAAGAGCTCTTTAATCCTTGGATGATCTATCAACTCCAAAATCGAAGGGCTTTCTCTTCCTGTTGTTGAAACAAATCCAGCTGGTTTGTTCAGCATTATGTACACTTTCTGTCTCTTATACA
>WGAO01000093.1 GCA_015489065.1 Thermotogaceae bacterium
TATGAAATTTCAAAGATTCTCGATTTATTATAACCATAATACCGCCATTCTGATGGGTCTTCTGTATTCGAGACTATAACAGCTTTGTTCTTTAGATAGTCTGGGAACCTTTCTAAAGCTTCATCAACAACTACTATAAACGCATCGCTTTGTTTTATCATATCAATTTCGTATTCCCGCCATTTTTTCAAATTAAAGAAGAGGGGCTTTATAATCACATTTTTAAACAATCTTTTCACAGAAGTACCATCTTCAAACCATTTTTGTCTCCAAATCTGGATTGCAGCAGGGTAATTCTCATGAAAGTCTATTATGAACGGAACACCAAATTTCTTGGCAACTCTGTATCCTAAATACGCCCATGGAAGATCATGAACATGTATTATATTGGGCTTTATATTAATCTCTTTTAGTCTTTTAATTATCTTGGCCTCATATAAGGGAATGGTTTTGAAGATCGATAGAATAGCTTTATCAAAGCTACGTAATGGTTTTCCGATATAGATAGTCTTTGCTCCATGATTTCTCGTGGGGTTACCTCTTCTATGTGTTGCAACTATGTACACATCATAACCACTTTCTGTTAGGGCCTCTGCCTCTTTTTCCACGCGTATGTCTGGTGGAAATCCTTGCATAAGTATCATTAACGAAGTTTTCCTTTTCATAATCTTATAATCCCCTTAGACACTGTCAGGTTTGTTAGATCTATGTAAATTTTATCGCCATTCCTTTTCTGAAAAATGCTTTCAATATCACTAAATACATTATGGGCAACAGTAATAACTATAGCATCGCTTTTTTTCATTAATTCCTCAAGATCAATGTTCTTAACATTTTTCACAAGATTATCTTTTACAAGTGGATCGTGGGCTAAGACTTCGTATCCCTTATCAATGAGATAATTTGCCAATTTTATAGATGGGCTCTCACGCACATCATTAACGTTCGGTTTATAAGTCAAACCTAAGATTCCGACAACAACTTTTCGATTTTGAATCCTTGACTTTATAATCTCATCAATCTTGTCAGATAGCCATTTCGTTTTGTATTCATTTACCTCCCTGGCAGTTCTTATGAGAATAGCATTTTCAGGATCTTTCTCAACTATAAACCACGGATCAACAGCCAAACAGTGTCCACCAACCCCTACACCTGGATTCAAAATGTTAACACGTGGATGTTTATTTGCTAAACGGATCAACTCTCTATGATCTATTCCTAAATTATTTGATATGATGCTCAACTCATTTGCAAATGCAATGTTTAAGTCTCTAAATGCATTTTCGGCTAATTTGCACAGCTCTGCTGTTTTAGTATCAGTTATATAAATTTCAGATTCTACTATTTGGAAGTATAAATTCTTTGTAAGAGAAGCACTGTATTCGTCATCGGCACCTATTATTCTGCTGTTCCTTTTCAATTCTTCCACAATCTTTCCTGGAAGAACCCTTTCCGGAGAATGTGATATGTAGAAATCCTTTCCGGCTTTTAAACCTGTTTTATTCTCTATGATACTTGCAATGTCAGCTGTTGTACCTGGAGGAACGGTGGACTCAAGTACAACCAAATTATTCTTCTCTATAACTTTGGATACCTCCAAGGTTGCTTCATATACATATTTTAGATCCGATTTCTTTTCATTGCCGATCGTTTTGAAAGGAGTGGGAACACAAATTATGTATACATCTGATTTAACAATTTCATTCACAGGTCTAAAAAAACCTTTGTTAAGTGCATCTTTAAACAATTGCTCAAGTTTGGGTTCAACTACGTGAAGTTCTCCTAAAGATAATTTCTCAATTATTTCCCGATTCTTATCGTAACCAAAAACCTTAAAACCTTTAGAAGCAAATAAAACAGCCGTTGGGAAACCTATATATCCAAGCCCTATAACTGTTATCTTCAAATCTTTTCTCAGGATTTTATCAACCAACAATATCCCTCCTATTTCTTTAGAATATGTACAATTTTCCTAGAGGCATCTCCATTTCCGTACAAAGATTCTGGATATATCACATCAGATCCTATCTTCAAAGCATTCTGAAGTATCTCATTTGGCTTTGATAAGATGTTCCAGCCAGCTTCTATTAATTCTCTCCAGCCTGTATCCGGCATGACCACAATTGCCCTCTTTTTGCAAAAATACGCTTCTTTTTGAAGCCCTCCACTGTCTGTTATCACAAACTTCGATCTGCATACAAGCCCTATCATGCTCAAATAATCAACCGGCTCTATGACTTCTATGCTGCTTATTAGGTTCTCAAAACCATATTCCTTTATCCTATTCTTAGTTCTTGGATGTATGGGAAAGATCACTCTTATATCCTTGGCTATTTTTTCAAGTTGGTTGATTATACTTCTCAAAACTTCTGGATCGTCTGTGTTGAAGTCCCTGTGTATCGTCGTCACTATATATTCTCCTTCTTTCAGATCTAATTCTTTCAAAATATCATAGTTGAATCTTTCTTTCATCATCAAAAATAGGTCGTACATCACATCTCCGGCGAAATATACCCCGTTTTCTATTCCTTCTTTTTTGAGATTTTCGACCGCTAATTTTGATGGAGCAAAAAGAAGTTTGGATACATGATCCGTTACCACTCTGTTGATTTCTTCTGGCATATCTTTTGGCTTTTGTCTTATACCAGCCTCCACATGAGCTACAGGTATCTTGAGCTTTGCACCAACAAGTGCTCCTGCCATTGTGGTGTTTGTGTCTCCATAAACGATTATGAGATCGGGTTTTTCTTTTAAGACCACTTTTTCAAATTCGATCATTATCTTGGCAGTCATTACGGAGTGGCTTGCAGATCCCACTCCAAGGTTGTAATCAGGTATTCTTATATCAAGCACTTGGAAGAATACATCCGACATGTTGAAGTCATAATGCTGGCCAGAATGAACTAAAATCTCTTCGATCTCTGGGTGATTTTTAATCTCTCTGTATATAGCAGCCTCTTTTATGAATTGTGGACGAGCTCCAACGAGTGAGAGAAGTCTCAAATTGTTCACTCCTTTTTCGTCAAATTCAGACTGTTTAGTAATCCAACCACCGATCCCACTCCATACGCCACATGAAGAACAACGAAAGCCAAAAATGAATACAAAAACACTCTGAACGATTTTTCTTTAATTCCTATTTCTGCTGATGACACCAGTATTATTAGAAAATACAGTGCTAAAGTGAAAGAGAATATTAGTCTCACTACTGATGAAAACATCGACAAGAGCGTTCCAAATACTAAAAACAAAACAAATATCATTGGAACAATGTGTCTTATAGAAAAAGGTATTTTCGCATATCTTGCAGATTTTATAACCCAGTAGCCGTTTTCAAAGTTGTTCTTCCACAAAGATTTGAAAGTGTCTCTTGCGTAATAATAGCTTCTTGCAGTTGGAATTAGTGCAATTTTCCCGCCATTTCTTCTTATCCTCAAGTTCATTTCTATATCTTGATTTCTTATGAGGTTTTTGTTGAATCTTCCTACCTTGTCAAAAATTTCTTTTTTGTAAAGCGCATATGCTACCGTATCAACCTCTTCTACTTTTTTTACCTCTCTTGTTCTGTATTTAGCGCCTGTTCCAAACGGATGTGAAAGAACTCGTGCTATAGCGATAGCTTTAGGAGTGTTCGATCTTGGAAGTGTCACCATAACGCCACCAGCTACATCGTAGCCGCTTTGAATTGCTTTTACACACTCAGATATATAGTTTTTTGAATATGTAGTGTGAGCTCCTGCGATCATCATTATGTCTCCACTCATGTTGTCTATCCCAATGTTTAGGGCATGGGGGGTGTATTTGTTGGGATTATCAAGGAGTTTGATAAAAGAATATTTCTCTGAATAACTCTTCACAATTTCACGTGTTTTATCTTCACTCATTCCATCGATCACGAGTATTTCCAGTTTTTCTTTGGGATAGTCATTGTTTAGAATGGAATCCAAAACCTTGCTTATGAATTTTTCTTCGTTTCGGACTGGAATAACTACGGAAACTTTTGGAATTCCTTTCAAGAAAATCCCTCCGATTGGAGCAATTTCTCCCTTTGCCAAATCTTTTTGGTTATGCTATATTACAGCGGATCGAGAAAAATCTCAAGGAGGGATGGACGGATGAAGATCACAGCCGAGATGGTGAAAAAACTCAGAGATATGACGGGAGCAGGGATGATGGACTGCAAGAAGGCTCTTCAGGAGGCTGACGGAGACTTTGACAAAGCCATAGAGATACTCAGAAAGAAGGGAGCCGCTAAAGCCGCCAAGAAGGCTGGGAGAGCGACAGGTGAAGGAATCATAACTTCCTATGTTCACTTCAACGGAAGGATAGGAGTCCTTCTTGAACTCAACTGCGAGACTGACTTTGTCGCGAGAACCGATGAGTTCAAAGAGCTCGCCTACAACTTGGCAAAGCAAGTTGCTGCCATGAGCCCAAGATGGGTATCGAGAGAAGATGTCCCTCAGGAAGTCATAGAGAAAGAGAAAGAGATCTACAGAGAGCAGCTCAAAAATAGTGGAAAGCCCGAGAATGTCGTTGAAAAGATAATCGAAGGAAAACTTGAGAAATTCTTTGAGGAAAACTGTCTTCTTGAGCAGGATTACATATTCGATGACAAGAAAAAGGTTAAGGACATAATAACCGAAGCAATAGGAAAGATAGGTGAGAACATAAGAGTATCGAGGTTTGTGAGGATGGAGGTAGGTGTTGAGTGATGAGTCTTCCTCCGCTTTTGGAGGATAGCTTGGATATACTCAAAACGCCGTACCTTGTGGTCGACCCCAAAA
>WGAO01000094.1 GCA_015489065.1 Thermotogaceae bacterium
AATGTTGTTGATATCAATAAAAGAGCAATAGCTCTTTACGAAAAATTGGGATTTAATCTTGAAGGTATTAAGAAAAACGCTGTCAAGTTATCTGACGGATATCATGACATCTACATGATGGCGAAGTTGTTTTAATTTACCATCTCCTTTGACGTCTTCTTCCTTGATCCATTCCCTGTCCTATGTTGAGACCTCTTCTCATACCACGACCCATTCTCATTCCTCTACCAATACCACGACCTCGGCCCATTCCGCGGAGCGCCGGATTTTCATAATTCGGTCTGATAGCGTTTTTTGGACACTTTTCCATACATATTCCGCATCTTGTACATGTGTTGTTGTCTATATACGGATATCCATCACTTTCCAATATGATAGCCCTCTCAACAGGGCAGACATTCACACATATCTTGCACTTTATACAGTCATCTTTCTTTACCCAAGGCATATTTATCACATCCTTTCCGCCACCGATAATACTCTCAAAAGTTTTATAGTAAATACAGGCATCTTCAAAATATACGGCGAGAGAATTTCATCAGCTTGATGTTTAAAGCTTTAAAGAATTTTTCGTTACCACTGAATATTGCTTTCGTTTTTCCTAAATATTACAGTTAAGTTAACTGTAACATTTCTGACATATCTTTGGTAAAATTCTGCAGGCATTTAGGAGGGGGAAAATCATGCTTGAAGGTCTTCAAGAGAAGCTATCGAAAGTTTTCAAAAGTATATCGGGGAAAGGCAGACTAACCGAGAAGAACATATCTGATGCGGTAAGACAGGTAAAACTGTCCCTCCTTGAGGCTGATGTTAACTATAAAGTTGTCAAGAATTTCATAGATTCGGTGAAGGAAAAAGCTCTCGGTGAAGAAGTTCTAAAGAGCTTCACACCTGAACAACATTTCATAAAAATAATTAGAGACGAGCTTGTAAAGATAATGGGAGAACATGTGGAGGACTTGAAACTTTCAAAAAAGCCAGCGCCGATTATGCTGGTTGGTCTTCAAGGATCTGGAAAAACTACCACTGCTGCAAAACTTGCGAACTTTCTCAAGAAATCCGGAAAGAAACCTATCTTAGTTGCAGCAGATGTCTACAGACCTGCAGCTATTGATCAACTCGAAAAACTCGGAAAACAAATAGGAGTTGAAGTTTTTACTGGAGACAGAAAGGATCCAGAGAAGATAGTCATAGGTGCGCTTGAGAGAGCAAAAGATGAGTTCGATGTGATGATAGTTGATACAGCCGGGAGACTTCACATAGATGACGAGATGATGGAAGAACTAGTCAGAGTGAAAGAACTGCTCCAACCGGATGAGATTCTCCTCGTTGTTGATGCGATGATGGGTCAAGATGCCGTGAACGCAGCAAAAGTGTTCGACGAAAAATTGGACTTAACTGGATTCATAGTAACGAAACTCGATGGAGATGCGAGAGGCGGTGTAATCCTTTCCATAAGCTATATACTTGGAAAACCCGTGAAATTCATCGGAGTTGGAGAGAAACTAGACGCTCTTGAAAAATTTTACCCAGACAGAATGGCATCGAGAATTCTTGGCATGGGGGATGTTTTATCTCTCATAGAGAAAATGGAAAAAGAACTTGACAAAGAGAAAATGGAAAAGACTGCAAAAAAGTTCTTAAAAGCCGAGTTTACATTGGAAGACTTTCTGGAACAGATAAGACAGATAAAGAAAATGGGAATAGACAAGATCGTCGAAATGCTTCCAGCCCAGCTTAAAACTCCAGATATGGACCTGGCGACGAGCGAGAAAGAGCTCAAGAAGATCGAGGCGATAATAAATTCCATGACTCCAGAGGAAAGGAGAAAACCTTGGATAGTGGATTACTCAAGGAAAAAGAGAATAGCTAAAGGAAGCGGCACGACTATACAGGATATCAACAAACTCTTGAAAAGCTACGACGAGATGAAAAAGATGATGAAAAGATTCAAAAAGGGAAGAATACCGTTTATGAAATTCTAGCAGGAGGTGATCGTGTGGTAAGGATCAGACTCACGAGAATGGGGAAGAGAAACAGACCTTTCTACAGAATAGTTGTGGTAGACCAGAGAAAGAAGAGAGATGGCGCATACATAGAATCTCTGGGATATTACGATCCTGTGAGGGATCCAGCTGAGATGAGGGTCGATGTTGACAAAGCAGTTGAATGGATCCTTAAAGGAGCACAGCCAAGCAAAACAGTTAGAGACATTTTCAAAAAGTTCGGAGTTATGAAAAAAGTTCATGAGACGAAGTATGGAAAGAAGGAGGAGGGAGGCGAATGAAGGAGATCCTTGAACATATCTTGAAGGGTCTCGTTCGCCATCCTGAAGATGTCGTGGTGGTAGAACTTGAAGATGATGGAAAAGTTTACGAAATAGTTGTAAACGACGAAGATGTGGGACAGGTCATAGGAAAAGACGGAAGAACGATAAAGAGTATTAAAATTCTTCTTTCTTCCTTGGCAGATGGAGAGGAATTCACACTCAAGGTGGTGAGGTCGTGAACTCGAGGATCGAGAAGATCCTCAAGGAAATGGTTCCCATCGGGATAATTGGAAAAACGCACGGCCTTGCCGGAGAATTGAGGTTTTTTCCATTCACCAACATACCGGAAATTTTGGAAAACTTGGATGAGGTATTTCTTTACAACGAAAAGAAAGACAGAGGCTTTTTCTTAAAAATAGAGGGTATGAGAATAGGTCCTAAGTCGTTGCTCGTCAAGTTCAAAGAGTTCGATGACAAAGAAACTTCAAAAGTTCTCGAAGGCTTCAAAGTTTATATAAAAAGGGAAGATCTCCCAGAGCTTGAAGATGACGAATACTATTTTGAAGAGATCTACGACTGCGAAGTTCTCGAAGATGGGAAAAATATAGGGAAAGTTGTTGACATAATAGAGACTGGATCAAACTGGGTTTTAGTAGTAAAGAGCGAAGAGGGAGAAGAGAAACTCGTTCCGATGATAAAGGATTATGTGAAAGATGTGGATATCGATGACAAAATTATAAAGATAAAGAAGATGGAATGGATATGAGATTCTCTGTGGTAACGATATTTCCAGATATGATAGAGTCCTTCAAAAAATTCGGTGTAGTGGCTCAAGCAATAGCCAATGGAATCATCGAGGTGAATGCTTACAACTTGAGGGATTTCACCACAGATAAGCACAGAGTAGTGGATGACTATCCGTTTGGCGGAGGACCCGGAATGGTAATGAAAGCGGAACCTTTTTTTAGATTTTATGATTTCTATTTAGAGAAATTTGGAAAACCTCATGTGGTTCTCACAACACCCCAGGGTAGGATCTTTGACAATGAAAAAGCGATGGAACTCGCGCAAAAGGAAGATTTGGTTATTCTCTGCGGAAGGTACGAGGGCATAGATGAGAGAGTGATGGAAATAGTTGATGAGGAGATTTCCATAGGAGATTATGTCCTAACAGGTGGAGAGCTTGCTGCTATGGTGATAATAGATGCAACCTCAAGATTTGTGCCTGGAGTAGTGGATGAAGAATCTGTGAAGAAGGAATCTTTTATGAACGATCTTTTGGATCATCCGGTCTACACAAGACCAAGAAGTATTCAAAAGAAAGAAGTTCCTGAGATTCTCCTCAGTGGTGATCACGAGAAGATAGAAATCTGGCGCAGAAAAGAGGCAATGAAAAAGACTATACTCAAGAGACCAGATCTTTTCTTAAAAAAGGAGAGCTTTGACAGAATCGACAAGCTCTCCATCATCGAGCTGGTCAGGGAGCTGATCAAAGATGCTCAATAAAATATATGTGGCTCTTATTCACTATCCAGTGCTTGGAAGAGACGGCAGGATTGTCTCCTCTGCGGTAACAAATCTCGATGTTCATGACATAGCAAGAACAAGCAGAACTTACGGCATAAAGGGATATTATATAGTGACGAATCTTCCTGCTCAGAAAGACATTGTGGAAAAGGTCATCGACTTTTGGACTAACGGATTTGGAAAAAACTACAATCCATCGAGGCGTGAAGCTTTAAGACTAGTAAAAGTCAAAGAGTATTTGGAAGAAGTTTTGGAAGACATAGAAAAAATTGAAGGGGAAAAGCCCGTAATCTTTTTCACTTCGGCAAAGAAAAGAGAAACTTCCATAAGTTTTAAGGAAGCTTCAAAGATTTTGAGAGAGGAGAAAAGACCTTCTCTGATACTCTTTGGAACAAGTTGGGGACTTCCAAACGAGATATCGGAGATGTCTGATTACATCATAGAGCCCATAAGAGCGGGTAGTGATTATAACCATCTTTCGGTTCGTGCTGCAGTGGCGATAATTATCGATAGGCTCATAGGAGAAGAAACAATAATAGGGAGGGATGACTCATGAGTATGGACCATCTTGTAAGAATTGTGGAGAAAGATTACCTCAAAAAAGATGTTCCGGAGATAAGGCCGGGAGATACCGTAAAGCTTTATCTCAAAGTTAAAGAGGGCAACAGAGAGAGAACACAGGTTTTTCAGGGAATAGTTATATCCATCAGAGGATCCGGCCTTTCCAGAACGATCACGGTTAGAAGAATAGCAAGTGGAGGAGTTGGAGTTGAGAGAATAGTTCCGATTCATTCACCTGCACTTGAAAAAATTGAAGTCGTCAGAAAGGGTAAAGTCAGAAGGGCAAAACTGTACTACCTGAGAAATATCAAAGGAAAGATAAAGATCAAGGAAAGAAGATGAGCCGTCCTTTTCAGGACGGCTTTTTTTATATGCGATAGTTCTAGTAAAATATAATCAAGGGGGTGGAATGATGAAAAAAGGCGAAAAAATGTTTTCTTTTGTTAAGTATGAAAAAGAGCTTGAGAGTGATTACAGAAGAGCACTCGACGAGATAAAACGCCCTGAAGAAATTCACAAGGTTTTTTCAGAATATGCTTTCAAATTTCTGAAGATGGTGAAAGACGATCTGGATGATAGGTTGAAAGAGCAAATAAAACTCATTCCAGAGGAAGAGAACTTCAAAATCGATGAAGAGCTTCTTGACAAACTCGGAGATTTAGTGAAAAAAAGCGATCTTATGGCAATATTGAAGAGAATGGCAGATTCCGCGATTCACAGATATTTAAAGCTAAAAAGAGATGATGAAAGGACAGATCTTTTCCGTATTGGAGACAGCTCAAAGATAAAGTGAGGAGGGGAATTTCCCCTCCTTTTTAACCTTTCATCTCTAAGAATTTTTTAAGGATTTCCTCCTAAAATCCTCCCATAGAGAATCCAAAGGGAGGTGATTTTTTTATGAAGAAGTTTCTGGTTGGACTAGTTGCCGTTCTTACAGTTTTGAGTTTTGCTGCGCAACACAACAACGGAATCTTGTCTTTCATTTGGAACAACCTTGAAACGATCAGCACTTCTGGAAGCGTGACGGCTTTCGGATTTCACGACGAAAGATTCTTTGTCAAGATCGATGGTGAAGGAGAGAGTTACTATGCTTTAATTCCACTCAGAGTTATCATCTCAGAGGGAGCAAAACTGAAGATAGGGGATAAGATCGATCTTATGGGAAAGGTTCTCAAGGGAAAAAAGACGCTCGTCATACCTACTCAGATATCTCTGAATGGCAAAATCATTGATCTCGTTGAGAAACTAAAAGAACCGAGAGCGAAGGTGCTAGAACTAAGGAAACCAAGAAATCCTGCCGCAGGAAATCCCAGAATAAGAGAACATATGAAGTATGGAATGAAAAGAATGGGAAAACCGAACGATCTCAGGATAAAGTCACCAAAACCAGAAATTATGAACAAGATTAAAAGCAGATGGAATTTCTTCAAGATTGTATGGAATAACCTTCCAGATGGAAAAGTTGCTGGAAAAGTTTTCGGTATTTCTAGCAAAGATGGAAGGTTATTCTTGGAAGTATTCACCGAATCTGGAAAAGTTTTCGTCATGTTCCCGGCTTTGATGTTCTCTAAAAAAGATTTCATGATGGACGAGAACACCATCGTTCAAGTAAGTGGAAAGAGGCTTTCCACCAGTGATATGGTGATGATAATTCCAGAGAAGTTCTTCATTGACGGAAAGGAATTCGATATAGTTAAGAAGTTTGAAGATATGAGAAAGAGATTGATGAAAAGAAGGATAGAAGAGATTAAGCCGCCGGTTATGGATAAGAAAGGACCGAGATTTTAAGAAAAAGGGGGCGCATCTGCGCCCCCTTAGTTTTTCACAACTTCTCGATTTTTCAATTTTCCGACGAATTTCCCAGAGTAGTATATTATGTCCCCCGCTCCTATAAATAAATAAACGGTGTTCTCCTTGGCATCTAAAGATTTGATGAAATCATTCAGATCCTCAACGAACTGCGCATTCCTTCCCGATTTAACCAATTCGTCGACTATTATTCTTGAACTTATTCCAAGATCTTCCTCAAACGCTCCGTATATTTCAGCGATGTATATTTCATCTGCTCCAAGAAGTGAATGTGCCAACTTGTTGTTTTCTCTAAGGGTCCTCGAATATCTGTGTGGCTGGAATATAGCAACGACCTTCTCCCTTGGAAATACCTCTCTAACCGTCTTTATGAGATTTTCTATTTCCTCTGGAGTATGGGCGTAGTCATCCAAAACGAAAATCCTATCCGTATCTGACGAGAACGATATCGTAAACCTTCTATAAACACTTTGAAAGTCCTTGAGGGCCTCCGCAATCTCGTCTATGTCGTATCCGATTACACTTAAAAGTGCTATCACTGCAAGTGCATTCAAGCAGTTGTGAAACCCTGGAACTATGAGGTCTGCTGAATGAAGCTTTCCACCTGGATCTTCGAATGTAAAGCTTTGAAGTCTTCCAAGAACTCTCCTTTCCAAAAATTTAAAATCTCCTTTTCCAATACCAAAGGTTACCTTTCCTAAATCCGAAGTTATCTCATCATCTGCAAAAGTTACAACCACACCTTTGACATTCGAAACAAGATCTACAAAAGATTTAACATATTCCCTCTTGTCTTTATAGCTCTCCAGATGATCTCCTCTTGCGTTTGTTATTATCAAGTGGTCGACAACATAGCTTGAGAATGTAGGAACACTTTCATCCAGCTCAAAGACAACTCCTTGATCTCCCGAAGAATAGTTCCCATGCTCCAAATCTGGATGTATTCCTCCCAAAAAAACATAGGGGTTACTTTCTAGCTTTCTCAAAGTATGGTATATCATAGCAGTTGTCGTAGTTTTCCCATCAGTCCCAGTTACGGCAAAGGACGGATGTAAATCTTTGATAACCTCTCTAAGGGCTTCATCTCGAGCTCGTATGGGAATTCTCAATCTTTTTGCTTTTAACACCTCCGGATTCCCGTGACTTATCGCTCTTGTTATTACGACTTCGTCGACATCTTCACTCAAGAAACTTTCGGAATGTCCTATATGAACTTCTACGCCGAGATCTTTCAAATAATCTGTTCTATCATTAACTTCTATATTACTTCCAGTTATTTCTATCCCTTTGAGAAACCAATGCATTGCGAGGGCACTCATTCCTATCCCGCCAATTCCAACCATGTGGATTTTCACCGTATCGCCTCCATTATCTCTTTGTAGATGAGCCTTGCAGGATTGGAAACACCAAAATCAGGATTGTAAACTGCTTTATTCACAAATTCAACAATCATTTCTGGGGAAGGATCGGTCAAAATCTTTCCATAGCCTCTTTCTTCCACCGCACGCGCGTTTTCTATTTGATGGGATTCAGCCGATCCTCTCCAAGGTATCAAGATTCCTCTCACCCCATATCTTATCATCTCAAAGGATGTAGTTGCACCAGCTCTTGTTATCGAAAACTTGGCTTTCCTCCAAAGAATTGGAGTAAATTCAAAAAAATCTCGAGCTATGACATTTGAAAATCTGGACAGCTTCTTGGTCCATCTTTTACTCCCAGTTGAGTGAAAATAGATATTCCTGTTGTCAATCTCGTAAACTTTTTCCATCAACGAATTTATCTCTTCACTTCCCAAACTTCCTCCCATAACTAGAACAATCCCGTCCGGGACATCAAGAAATTCTTTCTTATAAAAGACTTCTCGGATTGGATTCCCTGCAACTTTTATTTTACTCCTAACACTCCTTGGAAAATAATCTTTTGAGCGATCAAAACTGATGAACACCATTTCGGCGAATCTCGAAGCGTAGATATTCGCAAGTCCTGGAACAGCATTTTGCTCATGTATGAAAATTCTGTATTTTCCTTTAAGAGCCATGGCTACTATACCCGCAGCGTATCCGCCTGTAAGAAATACAAAATCCGGATCGAATTTCCTGGCAGCTCTTTTTACCTTTGAGATTTCACGCGTATACTGAAATACCCTCTTCAAATTCTTCAGATTGTAAAGCGGTCTGTAAAGTCCCCTTGTTTTTATGGTGATCGTTTTGTAAGACGGATGATCTCTCCTGATGATTTTTTCATCAATTTTCCCCGAAACCACAACATATAGAATCTCCACATTATTTTCATGTTTCTGAAATTCCTCCAAAACAGCCAAGGCTGGAAACAGATGCCCGGCGGTTCCACCACCAGCGGCTAGAATTCTCAAAATTCCTCACTCTCTTTGCTGAAAACTATATTTGTAACTATCCCAAGCCCTGTCATAAAAGCAAGAAGAGAGCTTCCTCCCTTGCTAACAAATGGAAGTGTAATACCTGTTATGGGAAGTAATCCAGTGCTCACACCGACATTTACCATGACCTGAAGCATTATTAAATAAGCATAGCCTATTATGAACATCTTTCCAAAATTGTCCTCTACGATCTTCACAGCTGACTTTATCAAAGAGTAAACAAGGCCTAAATAAGACAGAAGTATGACAACTATACCTATGTAACCAAGCTCTTCTCCTATGACAGCCATTACAAAATCACTCTCAACTACAGGAACAACCATCTTTATCTCACCCAAATTGACTCCCTTTCCAAAAAGACCTCCAGATTTCGCGCCTTCTATCGCCAGAAGAACCTGCTCTGACATTTTCCCCTTGAAAAAGCTCAAAAGTCTTTGCATCTGATATCCCTTTAAAAATATATGGTATTTGTAGGAGATATATCCCAGAAAGAGAACTCCTCCTACAAGAAGTATTACATGTGAGAATTTCGCACCAGCTGTATAGAGCATGAGAATAGTGAGAGTTAAGATAAGAAGTGATGTACTGAGATCAGGCTCTATAGCTATAAGAAAAACAATTGGAGAAACAATGAGTATAGGCTTTAGAAGCCCATTCCAAAAGCTATTCATTTTCTCACAGTTTGCAGTATAGTTGGAAATCAATATTATCACCAATATCTTTGCAAGCTCGGATGGCTGTAGAGAAAATCCCAGAATTCTTAACCATCTATGTGCGCTCCCACTGAAAAAAAATGTAGATCCTAATAGTGCCAGAGTCACGGTGTAGTATCCCATTATTACCGCTTTATCCTGATGAACCTTGTAGTAAATACTGCTTGCCACCAAAAAGAACAGGAGAGATATCAAAAGCTTTAGGGTTATATCCCAAACGGCTTTCTCTGGACTTCCATAACCCTTTATTACCCCTATCATCTCAACGCTTATCATGGAGAGTGTACCTATGACTAATATGAGAATTACAAAAAGTATAATCGCTTTATATTCCATCTTTCACCAGCTCCAAAAATGCCCTTTTAAAGTCATCACCGCGCTCTTTGTAATTCTCATACATATCAAAACTCGCCCCAGCCGGGCTGAAAAGGACAACACCACTTGATAACTCCAAAGCCTTCTTAACAGCTTCATCCATACTGGAAGCCCGGTACATAACTGTCGAAATATTCTTTATTCTCTTCTGTATCTCATCTCCCAAAAGAATCACAGCTTCTGACTTCTCACTAACGACTTTCAAGAAGCGGTCAAGATCATTTTCTTTTAATATTCCTGAGAGTATTAGAGTCACCTTTTCGAAATTCTCAAGTGCTTTCAAAGTGGCATGAGTATTCGTAGCCTTTGAATCGTTGTAGAATTTTATCCCATTTATCTCACCTACGAATTCAAGCCTATGAGATGGAAGCTTGAAACTCCTAAGGCTCTCAAAGAAATCTCTCTCGTTGAATCCCATTGCTTTCAAAAGAGCCGCTGCTCCGGATATGTTCTCTATGTTTTGTCTTTTTCTGAGATGCTTTGGTACCAAGGATTCGTCAATGATCGAGAATTTTGGCTCTCTATCTAGGCTCTCACCAAAGAATATAACATTAGAGAAATTTTCAAGCTTGAGTTTTGATCTCAAGTAATGCTCAAAACTTCTGTGCCAATCCAAATGATCCTGCGAGATGTTGAGAAGCAGTCCAAAATCAACATCCAAACTCTGCGTCCAGTAAAGTTGAAAACTGCTGATTTCTAGTACTATGTAATCAACTTTTTCTTTTAACATTGAAACAGGAGTCTCGTTATTTCCACAAAGACAGGTTCTATATCCACTTTCTTTCAGAAAATGATTTATCATCATAGTCGTAGTTGTTTTTCCATTGGTTCCAGTTACAGCAACGAGTTTTCTGTAATTCGGCTTGACAAGATCGAAAAACACACCTATATCACTGTTGAACTTTCCAGATTTCTCAACCATCTTTCCTACTTTCGTAAAAGGAGATATCCCAGGACTCACTACTATGAGATCTGAATCTAATATCCTCTCTGAATGAGATTCTTCAACTTTGGCTCCGCAACTCTCAGCAAGCCTCAGCTCACTATCTTTCAGCTTTCTCCTTTCACTTATGAAAATTTCATGTTGCTTACAAATCCTTCTCAAAAGAGAAGAAGTGCTATTTCCAAATCCTACTAGCGATATCTTCAAATCAACCACCCCAAGGCGAAGATAGAAAGAAGCGTGTTAAACGCTGTGAATACAAAGACAACCCTTTCTTCGCTCCAACCTTTGAGCTCAAAATGATGATGCACCGGAGCCATGAGGAATATTCTCTTTTTCCTAGCCTTATAAGACAAAACCTGTATTATCACGCTGAGAGTTTCTATAACGAATACGCCTCCAAAAAGAAGAAGTGCTATTTCCAAATCGTTTTCTATCGAAGCAGCCGCCAAATAGGCTCCAAGCGCTAGAGATCCAGCATCCCCCATGAAAACCCTTGCAGGCTTTATGTTGAAAAAGAGAAATCCAAGAAGCGACGATGAGATTATTAAAAGAGACCTATCAGGTGATCCATGGGCTGTTGTTACTGCGAATATAGGAAGAAAAGCACTGAGCGATGTGAAAGAAGACAATCCATCTAGGCCATCCGTTATATTTACAGCGTTTGAGCTTCCAGTTATGAGAACTATGGCAAATATCTTGTAGAGCCAATCCATGTGATATGTCCCAAGCCCATGAATTCTGATATAATCCTTATCCACGAAGAAAAAAACGATAGCAGTCGATAGAATTATCTGGATTAAAAATTTAGTTCGTGCTCTCATTCCATAAGCATCTTTTTTCAAAAGGCTTGACAAATCGTCAATCATTCCGAGTACTGAGAACGAAAGAAGACTCACCCATAGAACAGCGGGAACCCTCTCCAATATCATAGCAATTGCAGCAATTAGTACAAAAACGACACCTCCCATCGTAGGTGTTCCTCTCTTATATCCATGAAGGTCCGGACCATCCTCTTTTATAAGCTGACCTATTCCTATTCTTCTCGCCAGTTTTATATAGGCGTATGTTCCAAAAAGGGAGAGAAAAAACACGGCGATTATATCCACTCGACCACCTTCTCAAGAACTTTTTCCATCTCGACTCCTCTAGATGCTTTGAATAAAACAACATCCCCCGGTTTTAAATGACTCATTACACTCTTAGCAAGCTTCTCTCGATCTGTGGATCTAAATACCAAATTCTTTGGCTTTATATGTTCCGATCCTTCAAACCCATCCAGCACGAACACTCCATCGAGCTCTGAAAGTATATCAGAGAGATTTTCGTGCGTTTGCTTTGAATATTTTCCTTGCTCTAAAATAGGACCTACAACGGCAAATTTTCTTCCACTGAGGAGCATAAGAGTTTGAACAGCCTTTTCAAATGATAGCAGACTTGCGTTGTATGTGTCATCGATTATGAGAATTCCTTTTACAATTTTGGCATTGAATCTTTGAGGAATTCTCGGAAGATGAATAATTCTTGTCGGATCGAATGGCAGATTGAGAAGATTCAAAACGCAGATAGACGCCGCCACATTGAGGAGATGCCCTTCATGAGCAAGTTTGTCAAATCTTAAATAATATGTTTCTCCACTTATTTCATATACAACCTGAGTCTCCAAATTGAAATATTTCCAATCTTTGAGCTTACATTCCCCATTTGTTTTTCCAAATCCCATAGATTCCCCATAATTTCCAACATACTC
>WGAO01000095.1 GCA_015489065.1 Thermotogaceae bacterium
CCTTTTTAACCTCTTCCTCTGTCAGCTCTCTCCACGATCCTTCTGGAACATCCAAGTGAAGATCTCCTATCCTTATCCTTTTTAGCTCAACAACTCTCAATCCAACAGCTGCCATCATTCTCTTTACTTGATGATATTTTCCCTCATCTATGACTATCCTCACAACATTTTCAAATAATTTCACATTTAAAGCCTTAGCGAAATGTCCATCCTTGAGTTTCACACCATCAAGAAGTTTCAAAGAATTCTCCACATCCCCTTCAACCACAACTTCATACTCCTTCTCAACACGGCTTTTTGGCGAAGTAACCCTATGAGAAAAAATTCCATCGTTTGTAAGTATTATTAGCCCTTTTGCATCCTTATCAAGTCTCCCGACAGGAAAGAGCTCTTTAATCCTTGGATGATCTATCAACTCCAAAATTGAAGGGCTTTCTCTTCCTGTTGTTGAAACAAATCCAGCTGGTTTGTTCAGCATTATGTACACTTTATCTTTTGGTTTTTCCAAAAGCTTTCCATCAAATTCTACCTGATCTTCTCCAACACCAACCGAAGGATCTCTTTGAACCCTTCCGTTAACACGAACTCTTCCAGAAAGAACGAATCTTTTCGCATCTTTTCTTGAAACGCCAAGTGACTTCGATATGTATTTATCAAGTCGCATCAAACCATTCTCTCCAATATCGCTCCCACAAATCTTCTCGCCATTTCACTTCTTGGAGATGAGAAAAATTCCTCTGGTGTTGCTTCCTCGATTATTCTTCCATCTTCCATGTATGCTATCCTGCTTGCAACATGTTTGGCAAATCCCATTTCATGTGTCACGACAACCATTGTTCTTCCCTCAAGCGCCAATTTTTTCATGACTTCCAAAACTTCTCCAACAAGAGAGGGATCAAGTGCAGAGGTGGGCTCGTCAAATAGAATGAGTTCTGGTTCCATGGCAAGTGCCCTTGCTATTGCAACTCGTTGCTTTTGTCCACCCGAAAGCTTTTGAGGAAACACATTGGCTTTATCAGCCAACCCAACCTTTTCAAGATAAGCCATTGCCCTCTCTCTTGCTTCCTTCCAATCGATCTTTTTTACCTTCACCAACCCAACAGCGACATTGTCCAAAGCATTCATATTTGAAAAAAGGTTAAAGTGCTGAAAAACAAATCCTATTCTTGATCTCGCCTTTCTTATCAATCTTCTGTTTTTTGGATCGAGTTCTCTACCAAGAAAAATAACCCTTCCTTTGTCCGGTGGCTCCAGCATGTTCATTATCCTCAAAAGTGTGGACTTTCCAGCCCCAGATGGTCCTAATATGACGAGTATCTCACCTTTGTTTATCTCTAAATCCACCCCCTTGAGAACCTCCAGATCCCCAAACCTCTTGTGTATATCCTCCATTACCATAACACTCATGACAAACTCATCCTCCTTTCAATGATCCTCCCACTAACGGATATGACAGAAGTGACGAGGATATAGAGGAAAGCAACAATTATATAACTCTCAAAACTCGCCAAAGTTCTCGTCCCAACCTGCCTCCCCATCATTGTGAGCTCTTGAAGTGCTATGACTGAAGCTAAGGAACTATCTTTTATCAGACTTACCATTTGACCGATTAAAGGAGGCAAAGATATCTTAAAAGCCTGTGGGAATATAACCGTCGAGAAAACCTGGAATTCACTCATGCCAAGCGACTTTGCAGCTTCTATCTCTCCTGGGTCGACCGCCTCTATTCCCGCTCTTATTATCTCCGTCATGTATGCTCCTTCAAACGCCGATAAAGCCAATGCAGCTGCCCAGAATCTATCCAAATTCATTATCGTTCCAACACCATAATAGGTGAGAAGAATTATCACAAGAAGTGGAGTGTTTCTGAAGAACCAAACATAGAGACCTGCAATGTCCTTGAGGAATTCTATCCTGCTAACTCTGAAAACGGCGAAAATTACTCCAAGCGCAAAAGATATGAGTATCGAGACCCCACTAACCTTAAGCGTTACCCAGAGTCCCTCAAGAAAAAGCTTTCTATACCTCAGAACTATCGCCCAGTTAAATGGATAAACTCTTGCTATCATCAAATACATAACCGCGGCGAGGGCTACAACCCCGCCGACGGCTATGATTTTAGAGAGTCTCATTCTGCGCTGACCCCCCACTTCTGCTTGAGCTCATTCAAAATACCGCTTGTCTTTGCCCAGTTTATGAAAGTGTTGAGCCACTGCAGAAATTCAAGGTTCCCCTTTCTAACAGCTATTCCCAGATCTTCTCTCGTTAGAAGTTCGCCGGTAACTCCAAGTTGCTGATACTTCTCGGCTACATAATTTGCGTATATAGAATCAACGACCATTATGTCCACCCTTCCGGATGCCACCTGATATGCCGCTTCATCCATAGAGTCAAATGGATAAATCTTGGCATTCGGGAAAAGCCTTCTTGCAGCAAATTCTCCGGTTGTTCCAAGCTGAACGGATATCGAGAGGTTCTTCATATTCTTGAGCTGTTCATAACTTGGAGGACTTGAAAATTTTCTCGTGTTATAAACCACCGTCTGCCCTACTGTGATATATGGAACAGTAAAGTCAACTCTTAATGCCCTCTCTGGTGTTATCGTCATACCGGACATGATTATGTCGAACTTTCCAGACATGAGAGCTGGGATTATACCATCCCAATTCACTATGACAAACTGGAGCTTTACACCCAAAATCTCCGCCATTTTCTTAAGGAGGTCCACTTCAAGACCTACTCTGTTTCCGTTCTCATCCGTACCGTAGAGCGGCATATACCCCTGGTCCTGCCCAACTCTGAGAACGCCTCGCTTTTGTATCTCCTCCAACATACCCGCAAAAGAAAGGGTAATAAGTGATAAAATAAGAGCAGCCACCAACAAACGCCTCATACCAGAACACCTCCTACAAAAGATTTCGGGGCGCTTCCCTTTATGGAAAGCGCCCCGAGCTGATTCTTCTCAACCAGCCCCGGACGGCTCTCCACGGAAAAGGGAAGTTCTTTTCCGTGACAGTGATATGGGTATTCCCCATATCCCCAGGTATACAGGGTTGGGGGGTTCCCTGTATCCTTCGGCTCCCTCGCCTTTCACTTTGCCCCAATTCCCCCATGAGGAGCAAAGCTACTCATCTCGGGAGCACCTCCGCCGGGTTTTCAAATGTTTGGGATATGTTAACACACCCATTCCTTCTTTGTCAATCAGAGAAGAATCCACCACCTTTAGAAACCGAGTAAATTTATAAACATTATGATCATAAAGAGTGATAGCAGATCTCTTTTACAAACTCAGTGCCGCTAAAGCTATACTCTCACTTTCCATCGTTAAATCCTCTTTTTTATTAAAACTCTGTCTGACTCCCGCGCTGTCTGAAAAAAGTAGCTTTCAAGAAAAAATGAAAGGATTTCGCTTCATCAGATAGACACTAGCTCAGCAACATAGTTGAAGATTTCCCCTGAAAATGATAATTATAAGGAAGAATCTTTACCAATGAGGGGTTTTATGCTATTATCTCCACTCGGTTTGAAACGATCATGAGGAGGGGAAGTATATGGCAAAAAGATGTGAGATATGCGGAAAAGGTCCTAGAACGGGAAACAACGTGAGCCACTCGAATAAGAAAACCTCCAGATGGTTCAAACCAAATATTCAGAGAGTTAGAGTGGTTCTCCCAGATGGAACAGTGAAGAGAATGCATGTCTGTACGGAGTGTCTCAGATCTGGGAAGGTTAAGAGATACACTGGAAGTGTTCAGGAGGTGTGAAAAACGCGGGGAATTCCCCGCGTTTTTTCGAAGATGATCTACCTCTTCAGAATCCCACCTTGGTATAAGTTGATGACATTTTCAATTTATTCGTTTTCAGGCTACCTGATTTTTGATCGATACTTTCCACATCTATCACTTTTTCTCTCTTTCACTGTAATCGTTGCCTTCTCAGCACTGGGCATTTGGATAATCAACATGTGGAAAAAGAACATAATTGTGGATACAAGCAACGGCATTATAAAGATCGGAGACATACATTTAAAGATATCTGAAATAAAGAGTATAAAAATTGGAAAACTGTCCATTAGGTTCGTTCTGAAAAGCGGTGATGTGATATCCTTTAGATATCCAATTGAAGATGTAGAAGAATTCGAGAGAATTCTGAAAGGGGTGGATACATGAATCTCGGAGACAAACTAAAAGTAGTCATGCCTCTCGTAGAAGATATGGAGAAGATGCTCAACAAGGATATAGAGACCGTTTTAAAGGTTGAGAGCAAGAGGCTTCAAACTGCAAAAGACGGAAAGAAATTTCTACTCATGACATTATCTGATAGAACGGGAACCGTGAGAGCGATCGACTGGTACAACGCTGAAAAAAATGATTCAGAAATAAATGAAGGGAACATTCTAATAATCAAGGGAAAACCGGTCATATTTGATGGTAGACTCCAGATAAACATCTCTAAGGAAGAAAACGCTGTAAAAATATTAAAAGATGGGGAGTATGACCCTGAGAGATTCATCAGAAAGTCGAAGAGAAACCCAGAAGATATGTTCAGAGACCTCCTAAAATTTATCGAAACTATAAGCGATAACGAGCTCAAGGAATTTCTGAAAATCGTCTTCAGAAGCTTGAGAGACGATCTCCTGGTAGCACCGGCAGCCGTGAAACACCATCACGCTTATATAGGAGGGCTCTTAGAGCACAGTTTGAATGTAGCCAAGATGGTAGATTTTGTATCCAAATTGTACGGTGTGAATAGAGATCTGGCAGTCTCTGGAGCACTCCTTCACGATATAGGGAAGATAAGAGAATATGTCGTCAAACCGTCTGGTATAGAAGTCTCAACAGAAGGTGAGCTCAAGGGACACATAGTTATAGGAGTCGAAATGATCAGAAGCTTTGCAAGAAAATTCAAGCTCTCAAAAAACAAACTGCTGGAGCTAGAGCACATAATAATATCTCATCATGGGGAAATGGAATTAGGATCACCGGTTATTCCAAAGACACCTGAGGCTCTCATAGTGCACTTTGTTGAAAATATGGATTCGAAAGTATCCAAGATGCTGGAAATAGTTCAAAACACAGATGGAGATTGGAGCGAATACGACAGAAGCCTTGGAAGGAGGATCTACACTGTTGGGAGGTGAATGGCCTCGCAGTATAGAAAACTCCACAACTGGAATTTAAATCCGAAAGACGCCATAAAGATGCAAAAACTGCTCAAGCAAAGGCTCGTCTTTATGGAATACAAAAACGAGCCCGAAATAGTAGCTGGTGTAGATCTTTCTTTTCCGTCAAAAAAGGAAGGATTAGCAGTTATAGTGCTACTCGAATATCCATCCATGAGGGTTTTGAAGTATGTATCTGAGAGAGTAGAAATAAATTTCCCATACATCCCAGGATTGTTGGTTTTCAGAGAAGGGCCAGCCTTCCTGAAGGCTTGGGAAAAACTCGATATAAAACCCGATATCGTTGTATTCGATGGACAGGGAATAGCCCATCCAAGAGGAATAGGAATAGCATCTCACATGGGACTCTTCATAGAAATTCCAACAATAGGTGTCGCGAAATCCAGACTTTATGGGTGGCATGAAGATGTTCCAGATGAAGAGTGGGCAAGATCCCCATTGAAAGACAAGTCGGGAAATCTAATAGGTTATGCCGTCAGAACGAAAGTCGGAGGTAAACCGATCTACATATCTCCAGGTCATCTGATAGATGTTGAATCTAGTTACAGGTTGATAAAGAATATGACGATACCCGGTAAGAGAATACCGGAGCCAACAAGAATAGCAGATATGCTCACAAAAAGACTAAAGAAAGGTCTGTTCTGATGAGCTGGAAAGAACTCTCAGAGAAGATAAGCGAGGCAGTCGCAGAGAAGAATATCAGTGTATCCGAGATATCAGATTATTTGGGTATAGATCGAAAAAAAGTCGAGAAAATATTAAATGGTGACTTTTCCTTCGATGATAGAGCACATATAAGAGAATATTTGAAAAGGCTTTCTTGGATTCTCGACCTGAATTTCGAAGACATCTGGAAAGAATATGAAGAATCCTATCCAGATGATCTTTCAAAGCCTAATACACTCGAAAAGTCATCAAACAAGTTTGAGATATTCATGTTGACAGTTTTGATACTTCTCTCTGTGTTGATCGCGCTTAAGACTATGGATATCAAATCAGAGCCGTGTGTGATCATAGAGAACAAAGAGAATGAGAAATTGATGGTGAATAACATATTTTTAGAAAAGGGTGAATCCTATTCGACTTGCGAAAACGCTAAAGTCTATGGAAACAAAAAAGGTGTTCTTATAAAAACATTCGGAAAAAAGAACTACTTGGTGAAAATAGAGAACTTCGAGGTGATAATAAATGGGAAAAGTGAAAAGTCCAGATCTCGTTAACTTGGTAATGTTCGTATTCGCACCGTCAATAGATTACTGGATAAACGAGATAAGAGGGGAACTAGAAGAACATTTCGGGCCGATAGATTACATATCGCCCGATCTTGAATTTGAAAAATACACCTATTATTACTCTCTAGAAATGGGATATGGAATAAAAGGAAAACTCATATCCTTTGAGAGACTCATTCATCCATCGCAACTTGCAGATATAAAGCTCACAACAAATGATATAGAAGACAAGTACAAAGTTGAGGGAAACAGAAGGGTAAATATAGACCCTGGATACATTCATCATACTCAATTTGTCTTAGCATCTACAAAACATTGGGGAAATAGGATATACCTTTCCAAAGGAATATACGCTGAGATAACACTGATATACTATCGCGGATCGTTCAAACCATGGGATTTTACCTACATGAATTACAGAGAAGAAGAATACATAAAGGAACTAGAGAAGATCAGAAAAATGTATGTGAAAAAAAGAAGGAAATTTCTGAAGGGGTGAAAAGAAGTGAGTTCAAAGATTCCGCTGATCGTAGCCGGATCCGTTGCACTAAGTTTAGCTATACTGACTTTTCTCTTAACGACAAGTGACTCTATCTCATTTCAAGTAGACTCGCCGGGAATTTACAAATTAAATATTCCCAGATTCGGAAAGTTGAGCTGGAATTTTTCCAATGTAAAGATAACAGAGAACAACAAGGAGATTCCATTTTGGATAGAAAACTTCGATAAAAAGCACGCTGAAATCTGGATAAATGTGAAAGAATCCGGTCGAATCACACTCAAGAAAGCTAATAGAATGTACCGTGGCAATGGATTCGAAGTTTTTCCGGTGTTTGACGACTTCTCACACAACTTGAAGTTCTGGAGAGTTTACAACGAACTTCCACACTTGAGAAAAATCGAAAATATGCCGAAAACGAAAAAATGTGCGGATGTATTTATAAATGACAAAAAACTTGTTGTCAGAAACGGAAAACCCTTTAAAAAGTGTAGAATCGAGTTCAAAAAAGATCTCTTGAAAATAACTAAGATCAGATTAAGGGTTTCTGGAATTTTTGAAATAATGTTCTCAGATGAAAAATCAAGAGGCCTTGCTCTAGAAAGCTCTTTTGGAGAAAAAACATGGGTGCTGATTTTCAAAGTGAGAGGAAAAACCATGAAAAAGATCAACTTGAAACCAACCGATAAATGGTTTGATATAACCATATCAAACGGAAAGGTTTTCGTAGGAAGCCAAAAGATAATGACGGGAAATTTCACACCAAAACGAATTTCTCTATCAGTTGGATTCGTTGGGAAGATTGAGATCGAATATCTATACTCTTTAAATAAATACAAAGAGGTGAGATTCGAAAAATGAAAAAAATTTTGATCCTTTTAGCTATACCCATGATATCTTTAGGAATAAATGTAGGATACTATTTCAGAAGCTCAAATCTAATATTGAAGATATCCGGAAATGATAAATCGTATACCGTGAAAGTGGCAAGCGAGACATATATTTCAACAGAAACTGTCGTGATACCTTGGGAAAAGGGCATGGTTAGGGATGTTGTGATAATTGGGAATAGCTCTGGCGAAAAAGAAAGAGTGAAAATTGAGGGAGTTCACGATTCTCCTCCACACATATGCTTGGACATACCGAAATCCGTCGGATACAACGAGGTCAATGTAAATCTCAAGGTATGGGATGACTGGGACAAACCAGACGATATAAATCTCCAATGCTTTTTAGATGGGGCAACATCTGTGTGCTACGAAATAGATCCGATATTCTTGGATAAGGGTCAGCACATCTTTGAGGTCAGAGCTACAGACTCCTTTGGAAATGTTTCCATCAGGAGCAAGGTGTTTACATTTGATCCAACTATACCGAAAATTCCAAAGATGAGCTCCAAATCTCCCGGTATAGTCATATTCCCAGAATCCCCAACCTTGAGATTCATAATGCCAAGTCTGGGAGTTCAAAAAAAAGTCAGCGCCCTTAAATTAGATCAAGGATACATACTCCAGCCTGTCAACGAATCGGGGAACATGGGAAAGGTGTTTGTAATACCGCCGCTTCCAAGCGGACTCACCCCGCTTCCAGGGAGAGCCATCACATCCGTTTCCGGGAATTTCATACTCCTCGGATCAGAAAAATACTCCGTTGTTGGAAAAGTTCTTTTGCCATACAAGAAAACGATAGCCATGAGTGAGAATTCCCAGATAGACATTCCACTTGGTTCGTCTTTTATCATAAAAGGAATTCTGCAGAATCTGTCTAAAAACACCACTATATTTGGTGAAGGAAGCATTATATTGACTGAAGGAGGAGAAATATATCTCTCTAACATGGACTTCAAGACGCATTTTTCCGCAAACGGAGGAAAGATCTTGTATCTAAACAATGTCAGAGCACCAAGCACACTGAAAATAGTAGGAACAAATTATGTGGTTCTGAATAGAGTGAATTTGAAAAAACTGATCTGCAAGAATTGCTATGGTGTTTACCTCAGCAATTTGAATGTGGATGATATCGTTCTTTCAGATGACTCTGAGATCGTCCTAGACTCTGTTACAGCCACGAACGTATCTGTATCGAGCTTTTCATGGATAACTCTCAAGAATTCTTCCGTGTCTTCGATATCCATAGATACACTATCAAGGCTTGACGCTTATAATTCAACGATAAACGACATATTTTCTGATAAGGGATCCTTCATTAGAGTTAGGGAATGCAAACTCAGATCAGTTGATCTGAAATGGTTTTCAAAGCTGGAATACCACAACTGCGAAGTAGGAAAAATATCATCTGAAAGTTCAGAGGTGCTTGGAAGATGAGAGATACCATAGCTGCAGTAGCTTCTCCTATGGGAATTGGTGCAGTTGCAGTTGTAAGAATCAGTGGTGAGGATTCCTGGAAAATCGCAAAGAAACTATCGGGTATACGCAGTCCAAAACCCAGAAAGATTTATCATACATTTTTAAAGGATGAAAAAGGAGAAATCGATGAAGTTTTAATGGTTTACTACAAATCCCCAAAAAGCTACACCGGAGAAGATATGGTAGAAATATTCTGTCATGGGGGAATAGTCATAACCGATATGGTTTTAAAAGCTATTTTAAGATCCGGAGCAAGATTAGCCGAGCCTGGAGAATTCACAAAAAGAGCCTTCTTGAACGGAAAGATGGATCTCACAAGAGCAGAAGCTATCAGAGATTTGATAGAAGCAAGATCTGAGGAAGCTGCTAGAATAGTTCTTAAAAACTTTTCTGGCGAGCTTTACTCTTTCCTAGAGAGATTGAGAGAGAAACTTCTGAGAATATTGGCAGAAATAGAGGTGGAGATAGATTATCCAGACGAAGAGGATTTGAAGGCAAGTGGCCTTGACGAGAAGATCAGAGAAGCTCTGAAAGATATGGAAGACATCTTAGAGAGGTCAGAGAAGCTCATAGAGCTGGTCAGAGGAATAAGAATCGTCATAGTGGGAAAACCGAATGTTGGAAAAAGCACCCTTCTGAACAGGTTGCTAAAAGAAGATAGAGCCATAGTGACATCGATTCCGGGAACAACAAGAGATACGATAGAGGGGGAAATCAACATCAGGGGAAGGCTTTTCAAAGTAATTGATACAGCCGGTTTGAGAAACGCAAAGGATCCCGTTGAAAGTATAGGTGTTGAAAGAACAAAGAAAGAAATGGAGAGAGCAGACATAGTCATTTTTGTTGTGGATAACACATTCGGTGAAGAGGATTTGAAGATATACGAAAGCGTGAAAAATCTCAAGCACATAGTTGTCATGAACAAGTCAGACCTAGAGTATAGAATAGACACATCCTGGATTCTTGGAAAGGCAGTTAAGGTATCATCAAAAACTGGTGAAGGTTTAAAAGATCTTGAAAATATTCTGATAGAGATTACAGAAGATTATAAATCGGACATGGGTAAGTTATTTCTCACAAGCGAAAGACATCTCAAACTGATGAGGCTATCATACGATAAAATGAGATCCGCACTAAATTCAATCAGAGATGGCTTTCCAAACGATTTGATTTCCTATGACATAAATGAAGCTCTCAAATCCTTAGATGAGATCACCGGAAGAAACTTCAGGGAGGATCTTCTAGACACAATATTCTCAAATTTCTGCGTGGGAAAATGATAGGGGGCATTGCCCCCTATCACTTACTCACCCTTTTCTTAAGATCCTTACCAGGCTTGAATTTCGGAACTTTTCTCGCCGGTATCTCGATTGGCTGCTTGGTTCTTGGATTGACTCCCTTTCTCGCAGCAGCCTCTCTGACCTCAAAACTACCGAATCCGACGAGCTGTACTTTTTCACCCTTCTCCAGAGCCTCTTTTATAGCCTCGATCGCAGCGTCAACTATCATCTTCACATCCTTCTTCTTGGCTCCAGTTTTCTTTGCAACTATATCGACAAGTTCCTTCTTGTTCATTCTACGACCCCCCTTTCAAGATAATTGTCCTAACCACGCTCCACAGCTAAATATACCACTTGTTCAAGCTGAAAATCAAGTCCTTGAAAGGATTTTAAAGGGTTCAGAAGAAAAATCCCGCCTTTTCGGCGGGATTTCCATCAACCTCTGAGGAGCTGCAAAACATTCTGCGGGAGTGTATTTGCCTGCGCAAGCATCGCCATTCCGCTCTGTATCAGTATTTGCTCTTTTGTAAATTCCATCATCTCTTTAGCCATATCGGCATCTCTAATTCTGCTTTCAGACGCCGTTAGGTTCTCGGATGCCACGCCGAGATTAGCTATGGTATGCTCAAGTCTGTTCTGGAATGCCCCAAGCTGTGCTCTCATTTCACTGACTTTGTGAATAGCTCCATCTATTACCATTATCGCTCTTTCGGCACCGTTCTGAGTTGTTAAATTGACAGAATCCTTTGTAAGGCCAAGAGAAGCTGAATCCATCTTGTCAATTCCCGCAACCATATTCTGTCCTTCATTTGCTCCTATCTGGAATATCAATTTATCACCGCTCGTGTTGACACTCTCAACCCTTGCAACACCACTATCAACCACTTCCTCAACCGGAAGAGCATCTCCAAAATCGTTCAAGTCGTAAACATCTGTCCTCCATTTGAACCTTATAGCGTAAAGAGAGTTAACCTCAAGAGAACCTCCATTCAGCTTTACAGAGGCTCCATAGTAATCCTTTTGACCATCGCCGAAGTCAACCACTTCAGATGCTTCACCGTAATCGCTTGAGTGAACTACTCTGACATCTAGGGGACTCGTCACGCTTCCTTTGAACTGCCCGACCTCTACCACATACGTGCCCTCTGGGGCGTTGTTTGGATCAAATGCTTTGTCGTTTTTAACGGTGACGCTTATATCGCTCAAAGTATTCATGCTGGTCGTGAAGTGAAGTCCTATTGTGACATCTCCTATATCAAGTGCTGCATATCCACCGACTGCATTCCCGGAAGCGAGAGATACTCCTTGGAATTTCAAATCGTAGAAAACCTGATCCGAACCAGAGGATTTCAAACTGAGCTCGAAAGGATTTCCGAGTATAACGATGTTGTACGTTCTGCCAACACTATCGTTTGCCTTCAGATCTACTGAATACGAAGCAATTCCAGTTCCAGCGGCTACTGTGTTCATACTTATATCTTCAGTCTGGAGCTGGAAGTTTCCACCGGTGACGATCTTGGAGTCATACCTGTCTCTGAATATCTCCAAAGTTCCATCTAAGAGCTTTTTCGTATTGAATTCCGTAGCTCTCGCTATTCTATCGACTTCTTCCAAAAGCTGATTAACCTCTTTCTGGAGGTTCGATCTGTCGACATCTGTGTTAGTATCAGAGGCAGCTTCGACAGCCAGTTCTCTCATTCTTTGAAGGATAGCATGAACTTCATTCAACGCACCCTCTGCTGTTTGAATCATGGAAATTGCATCCTGAGCGTTTTTTATAGCCATTCTCAAACCTCTGATCTGCCCTCTCATCTTTTCGCTTATAGCGAGTCCAGCAGCATCATCTCCAGCTCTGTTTATCCTGAGACCTGAACTGAGCTTTTCCAGAGTCTTGTTCATCTCCAGAGAGTTTTTGTTTATATTTCTCCACGCATTGAGCGCGGATAAGTTGTGATTAATCCTCATAAATTATCCCCCCCGGTTCCTCTGCTTGGTATCATCCTTGATATCTCTCTCATGTGTATTCTTCTTCTGTTTTTTGTAAAATTCCTAAAAGTTGGGAGGGATGATTTTGAAGGTTTTAGGGGTAATCGTTGAATATAATCCATTTCACAATGGACATCTATATCACATAAAATCTTCGAAAGAGCTTATTCATCCAGACTACACAGTCGCCGTTATGAGCGGAAGCTTTACTCAAAGAGGTGAACCAGCCATCATAGACAAGTTTTCAAGGGCTGAGATAGCTATTCATCACGGCATTGACCTCGTCTTAGAACTTCCATTCGTTTATGCAACTCAGGATGCCGGTGGATTCGCTCGCGGAGCTGTTGGAGTTCTTCATAGAATAAATGTCGTTAGTGATATCGTCTTTGGATCGGAATCTGCTGATAGAGAATTTCTCATAAAGACTGCAGAGATACTCCACAAACAACCTTGGAGATATCAAGAAATACTCCATACAAAGCTCAAAAAAGGACTTTCTTTTCCAAACGCCAGAAAAGAGGCTCTTTTAGAATATGCGAAAGAGATAAAGTTACTCGATCCTGATAGGATTAAAAACATCGAGAGATCAAACGATATTTTAGGTGTTGAATATGTCAGGGCTCTTTTTCAACACGAATCTAATATTGAATTTCACACGATAAAACGAGTTGGTGCAGAATATAACGAAAGAGAATTCAAAGGGAATCTATCGAGTGCCACCGCTATAAGAAAGCTAATAAGGGAAGGAGAATGGAATTTGGTAAGAGAAGCTGTTCCAGAGAAAAGCTATGAAGTAATAAGAAGGGAAATATCCGAAGGAAGAGGACCAGTTTTTTGGGAAGAACTTGACCTTGCGTACATGACGAGATTCAGGCTCATGAAAAGAGAAGATTTTTCAAAGATACATGGCTTTGTGGAAGGTCTTGATATCAGGTTTGAAAGAGAAGTAAGAAAATCAGGCAGCTTAATGGAATTCATCGAGAGATTGAAAACAAAAAGGTTTACTTTCACGCGACTTAGGAGAATGATGCTTCACGCTTTCTTCGGATTGACGAAGGAATTCATGAAAGATGTCAACCAGAAAGGTCCACAATACGCAAGAATCCTTGCCTTTAATAAAAGAGGTAGGAAACTTCTCAAAATCTTGAAAAAGAAATCAGAGATTCCTTTGATATCTACCCCATCTCTTTACAAAAAGATCCTTGAGAACTCTGAAATGGAGATAGATTCAGAGCTTTACCTCAAAATGTTTGAAATGGACACCCTGTCTACCGATATCCATGCTCTTCTTTTCAAAAAAGATTTTCAAAGGTCGGGTGAAAGAGATTTCAAAGAAAAGGTTCGCTTCATTCACACAGACCTTTCTTGACATCTTCCATAATCTCTTCAAGATTATTCCCGCGGGAATTATCTATTATTTCTCTTATTTTGTTCATCATTATGTGCTCAGCATGCTTTTTCTCACTTCTTATTCTTCTTTTTTCCATTTCTCCGCTTTTTATTAAGTAATTGTGATGATCTTCGATGGCTTTCGCAAGCTCTTTGATTCCCTTTCCCATAGTAGCAACTGTCTGGATTATAGGGGGCATCCATTCTTTCCTTTCCGATATCTCAAGCATGGCTCTTATACTGAGAACAAGAGCATCTGCACCCAACTGATCAGATTTGTTAACAACAAACACATCGGCTATCTCCATTATCCCAGCTTTGAGCATTTGAACTTCATCTCCGCTTCCCGGTGATAAAACGAGAACCACCGTCTGGGCTACATAGGCTATCTCAACTTCTGTTTGCCCGGCACCAACGGTCTCTATCAATATGACATCAAAGCCATAAGCTTTATAAGCCTCAACGACATCAAAAACAGAGTCGTTCACCCCACCAAGACTACCCCTACTCGCCATACTCCTTATGAATACACCATCATCTGTGAAATGCCTTTTCATTCTTATCCTATCTCCGAGGAAAGCACCCCCGCTGAAAGGACTTGATGGATCAACAGCTATAACACCAACAGTTTTCCCATTTGATCTGAAATGCTCTATCAGTTTATCCACAAGTGTTGATTTCCCAGCACCTGGACTTCCCGTAATTCCAACAACCATTGAGTTCTTCTTAGACACATTTTTGAGATTCTCTCTTCCCATCAACGGATCCGTCTCTATCAAAGTTATGAGCTTTGAAAGCTCTCTGTAATTCATCTGATCACCTCGATTTGATTACCTTGTTAAGATATCGATCTAGCCGCCTTTAAAGAAAGTTCCTGTTGCTTGTGCCAATATCCATCCAATATTCCCCTAGCGGCAAGAGATCCGAGAACTTTCAGGTGCTTTTTAGTAAGCCTTCCCAAACCGTATTTAAAAAGAGGAGTTCCCGGAAGCGGCATAAATGTGTGCGCATGTATCTTTGCATTGTATTTTTTTACGATCTTGTCTATGAACTTGAAAGTTTCCTCAATGTCCTCATCGCTTTCGAACGGAAAACCGAATATGAAATCAACATGTGGAATGAATCCCTCAAGCGATGCTATTTCAAGTGCTTTTTCCGCAACATCCAAACTGTGTCCTCTGTTTATAATCTTAAGAACTCTCTCAGAACCTGTCTGAATCCCTATTATCAGTGTTTTGTTCTTAACATATTTCTTTATCAACTTGAGAACATCATGAGTCACCGATTCAGGTCTGACATCCGATGGAAAGGTTCCAAAGTATATCTCTTCCATACCTATTGACTTCAAACCACTTAGAAGCTCTTCTATCTTCTCTAAATTCGGAGTAACCCCGTTCTTCGACATATATCCAAATGAATTGGATGCTATGAATCTGGCGATTCTCTTGCCATTTTTGACCCCTACCTTTGCATACTCTAAAACCACATCCACTGATCTGTATCTCATCATTCCTCCACCAATTACCGGGGTAAAGCAGTAACCACATCTAAAAGGGCATCCTCTTGATATCTCAATTGGCATGTACATTCCCCGATTCACATTGAAAGGAGGAAAGTCATCCAAATTCACCCTTTCTTTTATTCCATCGAATATCCTGCCTGCTGGACGATGCTCTCTAACATAGTCGATTATGTTCTTTTCTCCGTCTCCGGTAAAAACATAATCAAAACCAACTTTTAACATTCCTTGTGGGTCTGCTGTTGGATGTGGGCCACCGGCGATCAATGTGTATCCTTTCTTCTTCAAAACATCGATCTCTTTCAAAGCGTCCTCAATATCAAAAGTCATAAGAGAATAAGCTACCGTTGTATCTTTCGGATCATATACCAAGATATCGTCGATCCGATCGACGACATCATAATCACTATATCCGATACTTTCCAAAGCGGCTGTTAGAGCCGTTATGGAATATCTATTTCTTTTGTTAAGCCTGAAGAGTATCATTCTGGAAGAACTCTTATTTTTATCTTTCCTCTAACGCCGGCCGGAAGCTTGAGATCAACATCGTATTCCCCAGTCTCTTTTATGGGCTTTTTGAGCTTTATCCATCTTTTATCTATTTCAAAACCTGACATTTCCGACAACCTGTCTGCAATATTCCCACTTGTAAGTGATCCAAAGAGTTTTCCCTTTTCACCAGCCTTGACCCGTATTTCCCAAGTTTTCTTTTTGAGCTCCTTTAAAAGATCCTCGCTCTTTTTCCTCAGCCTTTCCTCTTTCTCACGGTGCTGTTTTTTCTCATCCATAAGGTGTTTCAAATTACCTTCAGTAGCTTCAACAGCCAAACCTCTTGGAATGAGGTAATTTCTGGCATGACCATCAGAAACCTCAACGACATCACCTTTTTTTCCGAGTTTTGGAACATCCTTCACCAGTATGACTTTCACTCTCTCACCTCCTTTATGTCTATCACTTTTCTTGTAGTATTTCCGCTCCTGTCGGTTGCAGATATTTCCAAAACTCTTCCCAGAATCTTTTTTATTCTAAACGATACCTCTGTTCCCTCTCCACTCATCAGAATAGGACCAAATTTCACCCTGAATGAAGTCCACTCATCAGATTTCAAATTCAAAATTAAAGATCCATCAGATTTTTTCAGGCTCACCTCTATCACTGGAGGTTTTCTGTCTATGTAAAATTTCCAAACTCTTTCAAAATGTACCTTTCCTTCCTCGTATACCCACTTTAGAGTACTCGTACCATCTGGAAGTACCAAGATGCCAGAAGCTGGAGAATCGTTCAGATAGAAATTATTTCCTTCAACCACGATTTTTCCTCTATCACTTGTAACATCCGGAACCTTCGGTATTTTAAAAGTTATCCCATCCCATTCGATGTTTCCATAGATAGGTTTCACAGATATCTCACTCGGAAGTGAAAGAGCTTTTATCTCAACAGGGCTTGAAACCTTCAAGTCGTTGATCAAGAAATAATCCGTTTTGAAAAAACCAGACAAAGCGGGATAAATCTCAAGAGAGTTTCCATCATAAACGGCGGTTATGGAAGATATTTTAGAGAGGGTTAGTACTTTTGAGTAAACTCTTTTCTTCTCTATATACCCCTCAAGAGTAGGAGTCGATGGCATAGGAACTCTCATCGGAAAATCATTAGATCCATCCACCTTCCACTCCACAGGATATGGACCTTCGTCAGTAACACCACTTATCACTAAAGTGGATCCCTCAAAAGTATAATCAACTTTCGGTTTTTGAAGAGGTGGAAGATCGAAAAATATCTTTGGTTTTATATTTGAAGATCTTATGACGATGTCCCCAACAGCTACTTCAATCGCCTTTCCCCTTTCGTTCAGAGTCAGTCTTATCTCCTCGCCCTTCTTCATCTTCGCAACTTCTTTTCCCTCAAAAAGGACTCTATATACGACATCCGGCCCGCTTCCCGCGAGCCGGATATCAACTACCCTCTTCGATTTGAAAATAAAAGGAAGAACAGCGGCTATTATCCCCAAAATTATCGCTATTTTTTTCATTTGGCGTATGCCACGCTCCTTTTCTCTCTTATAACGACCACTTTAAGAATCCCCGGATACTCAAGTTTCTCTTCTATTTCTTTGGCTATCTCATGAGCCAAAAGTTCTGCTTCTGCATCATCGACTTTGTCAGGCTCGACTATAACTCTGACTTCCCTACCGGCCTGTATAGCGTAAGCTTTCTCAACCTGATCGAAGCTTTCGGCTATCTCCTCTAATTTCATCAACCTTCTTATGTATGTCTCAAGAGTCTCTCTCCTTGCACCGGGTCTTGCAGCAGAAAGCGCATCCGCTGCTGCAACGAGAACGGCTTCCGGGGTCAACGGTTCTACCTCTCCATGGTGAGACATTATCATGTTCACGACATCCTCTTTTTCTCCATATCTCTTAGCAAGATCCGCTCCTATTACGGTGTGAGATCCTTCAACTTCGTGGTCAACTGCCTTCCCTATGTCGTGGAGAAGTCCTCCTCTCTTGGCTTTATCCACATTCAAACCGAGTTCAGCTGCCATCATACCGGCAAGCTTTGCAACTTCTATTGAGTGCTCCAAAACATTTTGACCATAGCTTGTTCTAAACTTCAGCCTTCCGAGGAGCTTTACTATCTCCGGATGAAGACCCATAACCCCTACTCTGAACGCAGCTTCCTGTCCAGCCTCCTTGATAACTTTTTCTATTTCTTTTTTCGCCTTTTCGTACATCTCTTCTATCCTCGCCGGATGAATCCTTCCATCCGCAACTAATTTCTCCAGTGTGATTCTTGCCACTTCTCTTCTGAGAGGATTAAAGGATGATAATGAAACAACTTCTGGAGTGTCGTCTATTATGAGATCTACTCCGGTGAGTTTCTCAAAAGTTCTTATGTTTCTACCTTCTCTCCCTATTATTCTACCTTTCATATCATCAGATGGAAGTGCAACGGTAGAAAGTGTAACCTCACCAACATATTCAGCCGAATATCTTTGTATAGCTATAGATATTATTCTTTTTGCTTCTCTTTCCATGTTGTCTTCTATTTCTTCTTTTATCATCTTGTATTTAAGAGCTATTTCGTGTCTAAACATATCTTCCGCTCTCTTTAAGACGATGTCTCTAGCCTCTTCCGTGGTCAAGCCCGCTATCTTTGTGAGCTCTTGATTTATCTTTTGTTCCTTCTCCTCAAGTTCCTTTTCTTTTTCTTCCAATCTCTTTTTCAACTCTTCAACCATCTCTTCTTTTTTGTCAACTGTCTCTTCTCTTCTTGAGATTATCTCCTCACGCTTGATGATCCTTTCTTCAAGTGCTTTAAGCTCTTCTTCCTGCCTTCGCTTTTTCTGCTCGAAATCCTCCCTCAACTTGTGGATTTCTTCTCTTGCCTCAATTATCATGCTCTTTTTAATCTCGTTGGCTTCTTTTTTAGCTTTCTCAATCATTGAATCGTAATCCTGTTTTGCCAAACGAACCTTCTCTTCGATTATCTTTTTCGAAACAAAGTATCCCACTATCAATCCAACGATACCGAACACAGACGCTATCAACCAAGTCATCTTTGAGTCACCTCCGATCTATTTCAAGGTCTACATCCTCAATTATCGAGGGGTCAAATCCTCTTCTGTAGAGCACTTCCTGCAATTTCCTCCGATCTTTTCCATATTTCCAATACAATTTTCTGACAAGTTCTGTAAAGTCATATTCGTTCCAGGCTTTCTCGATAGCACGATCTACGATATCCGGATCCACACCAAGTTCTCTGAGTTTTCTTCTTATCATGTAAGGACCGTGATATTTCACCTCAAGTTCGCTCCTTGCAAACATGTATGCAAAAGCCTCATCATTTACTATTTCAGACTCCTTGAGCTTCTCTATCACATCTTCTATAAGATCATCCGAGAAACCCCTAGACCTAAGCCTATATCTGAGCTCTTTTTCAGATCTCAGTCGATATCTAAGAAGTCTCTCCACATATCTAAGGGCGCTCTCTTCACTCTTTTGATTCTTCCTCGATTGGAAGCCCATAGCTTTTCCTGATCCTCTTCTCAATTTCTTTTGAAAGATCTGGATTGTTCCTTAGATGTTCTGCAGCATTTATCTTTCCCTGTCCTAAAGTTTGTTCATTACCTTCAGCGTCTTTGTAATAAAACCAACTTCCCCTCTTAGATATAAATCCAAGTTCAACGCCAAGATTTATCAATTCATTTTCCCTAGCTATTCCTCTTCCAAATATGACATCAAATATCGCTGTTCTGAACGGTGGTGCAACCTTATTCTTGACAATCTTTGCCATCGTCTCATATCCTATGATTTCCTTGTTCGAATCCTTTATAGCTTCCTTCTTTCTGACATCTATTCTCATAGACGCATAGAATTTAAGAGCCATTCCACCAGTTGTGGTCTCCGGATTCCCATAAGACACCCCTATTTTCATTCTTGTCTGATTTATGAATATAACTACCGTTTTCGATTTATTAACGCTTCCAGCTAGCTTTCTGAGGGCTTGAGACATGAGTCTTGCATGAAGTCCTACTTGCATATCTCCCATTGCGCCTTCCAATTCGACTTTCGGAACAAGTGCCGCCACAGAGTCGAGAACCACCAAGTCTATCGCACCCGATCTGACGAATTCATCCATTATTTCAAGAGCCTGTTCACCGTAATCCGGCTGGGAGATTATGAGGTTCGATGTGTCAACCCCAAGAGCCTGTGCATAAACCGGATCCAAAGCATGTTCCGTATCGACAAAAGCTGCAAAACCTCCTCTTTTTTGAACTTCTGCTATAGCGTGAAGAGCAAGTGTTGTCTTTCCACTGGATTCTGGACCGTATATTTCGATTATCCTTCCACGAGGATATCCTCCAACACCGGTAGCTATGTCCAGCGCCAACGAACCTGTTGGTATTGTCTCCACTTTCTGGATGGACTTGCCACTATCCAATATCATCACGGTGCCTTTTCCATGTTTGGATTCAATTCTCTTTAGAAGAGTCTCTATGACTTCTTTTCTTTCGTCATTCATTACTTTCGAGCCCCCTTTCAAAGTCGCACTTGTGCACCCATCTGTAAATCGGTCCTTCTGGAGTAAGGGTGGAGGAGTAGATTTTGAAATTGGAGACCGGTACGATTCTTTCTTCTACTTCAATATCTTCTATGAGTTTCTCCCACATCTGAGGATACTGCTTTATCCTTGCCAGTGTTATGTGAGGAACGAACCTCCTGTCGAATTCCTCTACAAAATGATGTTTAATGAGTTCAGCACCAAGCTCTTCGTAGAGCTTGTCCAAAGCGGAATTCTTTTCAACACCAAGCCATATAACCCTAGGACTCCTTCCTTTCCTGAAAAATCCCAAATCCTTTATCGTGAATGAAAAACTTGGAAATCCTCTAACTCTTGCACAAAGATGCTTTGCCATATCGTCCACAACACCTTTTTCCATCTCTCCTAAAAAGAAGAGCGTCAAGTGAACATTCTCAGGCTTTACCCAATTTCCTCTGAAACCGCGTCTCATCAGTTTATCCATGATCGTTTTCGCGATCTCTCTGACCTCGTCGTTCACATCTAGGGCGATGAAAGTTCTCATGTCTTACCTCCTCCTTCCTATGTCTCAAAGACAGATCTGTTCTGTACTATGTAGATCAAAGCAGATAGAACCGTGAATATAAAAACTATCCACACCATAGAGGTGTTAAGTATGGGAAAGAAGAAAAGGCTTCTGGAGAGGAGGATTATGACAAGAGCCATTTGGAAAACCGTTTTCAATTTTCCAAATATGTTTGCCGCCAGGACATCGCCTCTTTTCGCTGCCAAAATTCTAACGGCGCTCACTATTATGTCTCTCCAAACAACAGCTATGACAATCCAAGAGGGAATCCAATCCAAATCGAGTGCCGTAATGAGCACTGCGTCTATTAGAATCTTATCCGCTATCTGATCCATGACCTTCCCAACTTCTGAAACGCTATTCGTCTTTCTCGCCACAAATCCATCCAACCAATCCGTCAGCGCAGCTATGATAAAAACAACAAGTGCGGAGTTATAGTGCTCCGTGTACATCAGATAGAGTATCGGTATTGACAAGATCATCCTTGTATAGGTTATCAGATTAGCCAATTATCCTCCCCTCCAAGCAACAGTCGTTAGCCCCCTCTATCTTCACTTCCACAAACTTTCCGGGATCAACTTTTCTGTCAAGCTCCACGAATCCATCAATTTCTGGAGCATCCATCCAAGATCTTCCAACGATTTCTCCCGAATCCTCCTCCGTCAAAACTCTTATCTTCTTTCCGATCCATCTCTCATTGCTCAGAAGCATCAGATCCCATGAAAGCGCGGTGACGATCTCTTCCCTTTCCTTTGCTACCTCGATATCAACTTTATCTCTGAAAGTATATGCCACAGTTCCCTCTTCATTCGAATACAAAAAAACCCCCATCCGATCAGGATGGACAGTCTCGAGAAAATCCAGTAGCTGTTGAAAGTCCTCCTCACTCTCCCCCGGAAATCCTACCATAACAGTCGTTCTTATTGTAGCCTCACCACTGAGATCTCTTATAGTTTTAAATATGTTTTCCAGATCTCTTCTTCTCCTCAACCTTCCCATCCTTCTCAAAATTTTGTCACTCGCATGCTGCACAGGTATCTCGAAGTATGGAACCACTTTCTCAGTATCCAGAATGGTATTTATCAATTTTTCACTTATATAATCGGGATGAATGTACATGAGTCGAATCCAAAAATCTCCCGGTATCCTCGAAATATCTCTCAAAAGATCTGTTACTTCATAGTTGTCGTAAATATCCTTTCCATATGTCGTGCTGTCCTGGGATACAAGAACTATCTCTTTCTTTCCCTTGCTTACGAGACTTTCAACTTCTTTGATTATCGATTCTTTCGTTCTCGATTTATATCTTCCCTTGAATGAAGGTATCGTACAAAAAGTGCAGTTTCTATCGCAACCATCAGCTATCTTCACATAGGAGTAAGGCGTTTTCTCCAAGCTCAAATGCTCATGGTTTTCGTATACCGGGTTTGGATTAAAAACACGATCTCTCAGATCATCAATTGCATCCGCCACCACATTAGGTGGGACAACTCCTATCCAAGTATCGACTTCTGGTATTTCTTCTTTGAGTTCTTTATAGTACCTCTGCACCATACAACCCTTTACAGCTATTTTCAGATCTTTTTTCAACTTTTTGTAATAGACAAAATCCAAAATCGTGTCTATGCTTTCACGCTTTGCGTCTTCTATGAAAGTACATGTATCTATGATAACCAAATCCGCCTCCTCGGCGGACTCGACTATTTCATGACCTCTTCTCTTCAGAACCGCTGCAAGAATTTCACAGTCTGCTGTATTCTTGGGACACCCCAAGACTTTTATCCCTATCTTCATTTTCCACCTCCACATATGAGAACCGGCTCATCGTAAATTATTGAACCATCTTCAGGGCTCATTATCACAAGCCCGTTGTTTCCATTCGAAACCTTCAAATATGATCCATCATTCTCTATATCATGCACGCTATCTCCCATCGGAAGTTCCCAAATTTCTTTTCCGTATATCGTGAAAGCATATATTTTGTCAGAAACATAAGCAAAAACTCTCCCGCTTCCAATATCAATCCCCTGAAAATGTCCTGGAATCCTAGAAATGAAAGCTCCGTCCTTGAAAACCTCTATTCCGTCTTTTTCAAGTGTAGCGACATAATTATCATAAGCAGCTATATCAAAAACTCTTCCGCGCGCCGTTATACTTCCTCCACCAAGCCCGTACACTTCCCGGCCCCTTGAATAGTATCCATCACCAAAGGCATCTGCCTTTGAAACATAGCTCACACTTCCTCTTCCAATCAGGAGAAGTTTCCCATCAGAAATAGCATAGACTTCTCCCTTCCAAATCCCAAAATCCGACACAGAGATACCAGTTTCCCTAATCTTCTTTCCGTCGTATATGAAGAGTTTTCCCTGAGAGGAAAAAGCCGCTTTTCCAGAAGAGCATCTAACTCTTCTAACAGCTCCGTCAAAAATCTTCTTTTCACCCAAATAAAGACCCTCATCTGTTGCCACGAAATCTTTGCATGTCGAGAAAACCATCTCTCCCCTTCCAATCTTCTCCACAACTCCACCGTTTCTTATCCTGTAAACCCCCCTTCCAAATGCTACAACTTCATCACCGCTCGTATAGATCGACACGGCTTTAGGCACATCCACCGATCCAACTGTTCGGAGATTCTCGTCCAAAAACACAACACCAAGAGCATAATCTGCCACGACGTACCCACTCTTTGTCTTTTCAACATCTCGCGGATCCGGAAATTCCAAGGAGCTTCCTCCTATTATTCCCACTCCCCAGTTTTCAACCGATATTAGCTTATTTCCATCTCTTAAAACCTTTCTCACAATTCCCCTTGTATTCCAACTCCTAAGAATCGTTAGATTTGGATCAAGCTCAATTATCTTTCCATCCATTCCGATATAAAGATCCCCATCAAAGCTAAGAGAAACCCCGCCCAATATGTTCCTTTCATCTATCACAGAGCCATCAAGATTTACCTTTAAAACCTTCTCATTCGTGAGAACATAAATCACCCCGTCTCCGATAGCAGCGTCAAGAGCGTTCTCATCCAGTATGGATAAAAGTACCATGTAACCATCTTCTATACCGATGATATATACCTCCCCGCTCTCTCCAACAACCACAGCGGTATTCCCTTTGTAATCTATTCTCTTTCCAAACACTCCTCCCATACTATCCATGATTCTCATCTTTTCCGACACTTTTATTAAGAATAAACCCTCTCCCTTTGAAAGGGCCAGAACATCGTATGGCTTGATAACATCAATAATTTTCTCTTTCTCAAATTTCTTTCCCAAAGCCTCCGCAACTACCTTCAACCGATGCTCTCCATATCCTAAGTTCAGTCTCATCTCGTTTGATCGTCCTTGATAAACTCTTCTTCCATCAACATAGAAAGAATAAGTTGCATTCACAGGAAAGCTCCAACTGACTTTCACAGACCTTTTCCAAACAACGCTCGGAACATTCACCTTCAAAACCGGTTTGACTACCTCAACGGTTATTTCAGAAGAGTTTCTCCTTCCAGTATCATCAACGGCTACAACTTTTATTTTGTGCCTGCCAGGCGGCAGATTCAGCACTAAATTTTTCGCCCTTGTTTCGGATACCTTCTTTCCATCCAGATAAATCTCAAAAGACAGCTTGGGGCTGTCAACATCTATCGCATCCCAACTGAGTGTATATTTTCCTGAGAGTGATCTTTTAGCAGATTTTATCGTAGGCTTTTGAGGTGGACTGGGTTCTTTCAAAAGCACAGTTGTTGAAACCTTCGTCTCATCCTCTCCATCCGACGCGATGATATCTATCTTATGCTCTCCATAGTTTGCCTTTACAGGGCTCCCAGGAAGAACTTCCACAGATTTTCCATCCAGAAATAGCTCGCTTTTTATAGAATCTCCATCGGGGTCGGAAGCTTTCCACCACACTCTTATCCATCTATCATTTGTCTTAATAGATGTTATCTTTACTCTTGGGGGTGTGTTCGGTTTTTTTACATAGAAAACCCAGTCAGATTCAGAACGTGCTCCAAATTTATCTCTTGCCACAACTCTCCA